>CP054837.1:4873125-5203750 GCA_028768525.1 Desulfobacter sp.
GGATTTCAATTTTGTCCAGGGCGACGGGCCCTTAGGAATAATTGCCAACGGGGTGAGTTTCCACTATGCCGAAGATGCCGTAAAGGACCTGGGGATTGAAGATAAAACCCGGATTCTGAGGCTGGGATTCACCAATCCCATGCCCGCCGGTCTGATCAAGGATTTCCTTAAAGACTGTGAAAAGGTATTGGTGGTTGAAGAGGGGGAACCCTTTATGGAAGAGGCGGTCAAAGCCTTTGCCCAGGAAGCCGGCATCACCATTCCCATCCAGGGAAAATCCGCGGACCTTTTTTCCCGGCTTTATGAGTATGACCCGGCCATGGTCCGGGAAAAAATCGCTGCCTTTTTCGGTTTTGATTATACCCCGGTAAATAAAATTGACACCTCTGATATACCTGAAATCGCCAACCGCCCCCCGAATCTCTGCTCCGGTTGTTCCCATCGGGCAACCTTCTACGCGGTACAGAAGGCGGCTGAGGGCATGGATATCATCTGTCCCAATGACATCGGTTGCTATACCCTGGGATTCATGCCGCCCCTGTCCACCGGCGATTTTGTCATCTGCATGGGCTCTTCGGTGAGTTCCTCCTGCGGCTTCGGCCGGGCCACGGACCAGAAGGTGGTTTCCTTTATCGGGGACTCCACGTTCTTCCATTCCGGCATCACCGGGCTGGTCAATGCGGTGTTCAATAAACATAATTTCACCCTGGTGATTCTGGAAAACGGAATCACGGCCATGACCGGCCACCAGCCCCATCCCGGCGTGGACATGGAGCAGATGGGCATGCCCGGCTACGGCCGTGTGGACATTGAACAGCTGGTTCGGGCACTAGGGGTGGAGCATGTCTCCGTGATCAAGCCCTTTAAGGTCAAAAAGAGCATGGAAACCATCCGAGAAGCCCTGGCCTTTGACGGGGTGTCCGTCATCATTTCCAAAGAGCCCTGCATCCTCTGGGCCAAGAGCATGAAGCTGAAAAAAGTCCGTCCTTTTGAAGTCACTGACAAGTGTACGGACCACAAGGAATGCATCAACGGCATTGCCTGTCCCTCCTTCTACATTGAAGCGGGGCGGGTGAAGATAGACGCCAACACCTGTGTGGGCTGTGCCCTCTGTGCCCAGATCTGCCCCGACAATGCCATCCGGCCCCTGAAACAATAGGAGATAAGCTAAATGAAAACAACAAGACTGATTATTGTAGCAGTGGGCGGACAGGGCAATCTTCTGGCATCCAAGGTCCTGGGCGAAGCCGCCCTCATCGAAGGCGTGGAGGTAAGGATGAGTGAGATCCACGGCATGGCCCAGCGGGGCGGGGTCGTGGAATCGGCCATTGTATTCGGGAATGCCACAAGCTCCATTATTTCCGACGGTGAGGCGGATATCCTGCTGGGATTTGAGCCGGCCGAAACCCTTCGGGCCATCGGCAGATGCTCCGCCGACACAAAGGTTGTTACCAACACGGCCACCCTGCCGCCCTTTACCGTTGGCATCGGAAAGGGGGCCTATCCAGAGGTGGAAGAGATCAAGCGGGTCCTGAAAGAGAAGACCGCCGGCCTGGTGGCCATTGACGCCATGGCACTGGCCAAGGAAGCGGGCAGCCCCATGAGCGTGAACATCGTGCTCTTGGGTGCCCTGATCCAGACCAATGCCCTGGGCTTTTCCAAGGAGAGCGTCATCGAAGCCATACGCCGGAGAACCAAGCCCGCTTTCCTGGACATGAACCTCAAGGCGTTTGAACTGGGGTTCGAGGCCGCTGCAAACAGTGTCGTTTAAATAAACCGTCGCCCGGCCGGTTCGCCGGCCGGGACGTTTAAAAATTAGGTGAGTACGGATATGACAACGCTAAATCTTCCCCTGGTCCATGTCATCAACGGTCCCAACCTGAACATGCTGGGTAAACGGGAACCTGAGGTCTACGGCAGCCTGAGCCTGGGTGATATCAACCGGGATCTCGGTGAACTGGCCGGTGAACTGGGCATTGAACTTTGTTTCTTTCAATCCAACCACGAGGGAAGGCTCTTAGACCATATCCACAAAATCTTTGAACAAGACCCCGCCGGGGTGATCATCAATCCCGGCGCCTTCACCCATACGTCGGTGGCCCTGAGGGACGCCTTGCTGTTACTCTCCTGTCCCATCATTGAGGTCCAC
This sequence comes from Desulfobacter sp., assembly GCA_028768525.1. Classification (NCBI taxonomy): domain Bacteria; kingdom Pseudomonadati; phylum Thermodesulfobacteriota; class Desulfobacteria; order Desulfobacterales; family Desulfobacteraceae; genus Desulfobacter; species Desulfobacter sp. The sequence continues at coordinate 4,875,275 of CP054837.1, forward strand.
CTTTCAAATATCCACAAGCGGGAGCCCTTCCGCCACAAATCCCTGATCGCAGATATTGCTGAAGGCCAGCTTACCGGTTTCGGCCATTTCGGTTACCATATGGCCTTGCGGGCCATTCACCACCGTCTCAGCAATTGACGTGGCGGTTCACGGGCCTGATATGCTGAGTCCCGGGCTTCTCATCCTATGCGCTACTGAATTTGAGGTGGCCGCCTTTTTAAAGGAATTTCCCCACGCCCAAAAGACAAGGGTTAAATCCGGGGGATGCCTTTACATGACATCCCAATGGCACTGTCTGGTTACCGGTCCCGGCGTATTCAACACCGCCCTGGGCCTGGGGGGCTACCTGGAGAATCATACCCCGGCCCTCATCCTTGACACGGGCATCGCAGGGGCCTTTGAAGGGGCGGGCCTGAAAAACGGTGATATTGCCCTTGCCGCCAGGGAACACTATATCCACACCGGTGTGGGCAATGAGCCCCTGTCACGCTCCCCCCTTCCCTTTGAACTGGTTCCCGGTTATCCGGAGACGGGCCGGGGCATCTACGGGTTTGACCCTGAACGGGTCGGGCGCTGGCAGGCAAGGATGGCGGAGAGCCTGGAATTTGAATCGGCTCCTCTCCCCAGGATTGATACCGGTGCTTTTCTGACGGTTTCAGCCATCACAGAAGGACGGGAAAGTGCCGCAGCGCTTTACGGCCGGTTTCGGCCCTTGATGGAATCCATGGAAGGGGCCGCCGCCGCCCATTGTGCCCTTTGTTTCGGCGTCCCCATGGTGGAGATCCGGGCCGCCTCCAACCGGGTCGGGGAGAGGGACAAGGCCAAGTGGGACTTCCCCCTGGCCTGTGACCGGGTCCGTTCGATTTGCAGGGCTGCCCTGGCGACAGGTTCCCGGGACTAACGCCGGCATTCTGCCAGGTTCTGCCGGTCCTGGCCTGGGTGCTTTTCTATCCTTGTTCCAGGGGGAGATGTATGATGAAATTGCTCCCTTCTCCGGGTTTTGAAACCACCTCCATTTTCCCATTATGATGTTCGGTGATGATAAAATAGGAAACAGCAAGCCCGAGGCCGGTGCCGATCCCCACCGGTTTTGTGGTGAAAAAGGGTTCAAAGATTCTTTTACGGATGTTTTCTTCCATGCCGGGCCCGTTATCCTCAACTTCCATTTTCAGCATCCCTGATGCGTCCAGTCCGATCCTGATGGTGAATTTCGGATCAGGTGTGGCGGACATGGCGTGGGCGCCGTTGCTTAAAAGATTCAGTAGCACCTGCTGGATTTTGCTGCCTTCACACATCACATCGGGTAAATCGGTTTCATATTGCCTGATAATCTCAATGGATTTAAAGTCAAAGTGTTTTTTCAGGTCAAAGTCGGTGGCGGCCAGTTCAAGCACCTTATCCATGAGATCAACGGGATCTTGGGTTGAGAAAGAGGTATCGCTTTTTCTTGAGAAGTTGAGCATGTTTCCGACAATGGAAGCAATCCGCAGGCCGGATTCATTAATGGCATCAAGGAATTTTGGGATCTGTCTGGCTTCCATGTACCGGGATATGGCATCCACGGTTGTCCCCGCATTTTCTGCAGCCTTTATATTGGCGGGTATGGATTTTTTTAGGGCCAGGCGGTTGCCCATGACACTGGCCGTCTGTATGATGCCTGCCAGGGGGTTGTTGATCTCATGGGCCATGCCGGCGGCCAGCCCGCCGACGGAGAGCATCTTTTCCCCCTGGATCATCATCTCTTCAAAATGGACTTTATCGGTGACATCGTCTATGCGGATCACCGCGCCTTCCATTCCCTCCCTTTCCAGGGGGTATATGGTTACATCCTCGTACCGGATCTGGTCGCCTGTTTTTCTGGGAACCTTGGCGCTGAACTGAAGGGATCTGAACTGAATGGCCTCCATGACTTTTTCCATCTCCTTGCCCATATCGGGCAGAACCTTGTCCAGCTTCATCCCCAGACTCTGGGCCGCACTGAGGCCGGTTGCCTTCTGGGCGGCCTGGTTCCATTGGGTTACCCGGCCGTCCCTGTCAACCCCTACCAGGATCGAGGGCATGGAGTCGATGATATGGCCCAGGTAGTTGCGAAGATAGCGGAGTTCGTTTTCCGCCGCCTTGGTCTGTGAAATATCCCGCATGATGGCGGAAATATATTCAAGGCGGCCCTGGTTATCTGTGTGGGAAATGAGCACCAGGGATACCGGGATTTTTGTTCCGTCGGACCTGAGCAGCAGGGACTCCCCCTCCCAGGTTCCCCTGTCAACGGCAGTGGGCAGTCCATTTGTTTCAATTTCCCCAAAGGCGTCTTCAGGATGAAGATCCATCAGATACCTGTCCTTAAGGGAAACGTTTAAATACCATCCCATCATCTGCCTGCCCGCCCGGTTCATATATAAAATGGCCTTATCCGGGGTGGCAATGGAAACCAGGTCGCTGGTGGATTCAATGATACTGGTGATCCGTTTGAGGTCTGAGATTTTTTCCTTGACGGCATCCCTCATTGTTTCAAAGCTCTGGGCCAGGTTTCCCAGTTCGTCCCGTCGCTTCATGTCGATGGTCTTTTCAAGATCCCCCTGGACGATGTTGCGGGTGGCATCTTCCAGATAGGTGATGGGGTGGAGGATGGCCCTTGAAAGAATCCAGTTCAGTACGATGAGCATGAGGAAAAAGATGGTCAGCAGCAGGCCGGCGTAAAGGAAATGGGAGAGTCTGCGGTCATTTTCCATTTCCTCCAGGGAGTAGTGGATCCGTATATATCCCAAGTGTTCACCCAGGAAGCGGATTTCCTTTAAAAAGAGCAGTGCGCCCCGTTGTTGCCAGGTCTCTTCCCGGATCAGGTGGGCCCTGGTAATCTCAGTTTTTTCTTTGGGGCCGATATCCTGCCGGATCAGTTCGTTTCCGTTGGATACCAGCAGTTTCCCTGTATGATCAAAAATGCTGATGCCTTGAATGCCCCGGACTTTCCGCATTTCGTCGATCCGGATGGCAATGGCCTTAAACCGGTGGTCAAAGATCTCATTGGCCAGTTCTTCCGTATCCCTTTCAACCAGGGCCTCCAGCAGGGTTTCTACATCTCTGAGGGCGGCGTCCCCCCGGTGTTTTTGCTGGGCCAGAAAAATAAAGGTATATACAAAGGCGATCAGGGCAAAGGTGATGATAATTGCCCCGTTGACCTTATGCCTTAAAGTAAAAGCCATTGGGCGCTCCGAAATTATGGCTGAACCGTTTTAACGTAACGGGTTTTTCCGTCGTCAAATTTTAGTATTATGGCAGACTTAACCGGATCCCGGCCTTCATTAAAAGCGATTTTTCCCGTAATCCCGTTAAAGTCCCGGGTGGCTGCAAGGGCTGGGCGGACCTTTTCCGGTTCAATGGAACCGGCCCTTTTGACGGCATCGGCAAAAAGGAAAACCGCATCAAAGGCCAGGGCTGTACCTGAATCCACAGGCGGCTTTTTGAAATTCCGGTAATACTCTGTTACAAAATGCCGGCTTTGGGGCGCCTGGTTTTCTTCATGCCAATGGACGGTAAAATATGCCCCATGAAGTGCAGCCCCGGCATGATCATACATGGACGTGCCCCACCCGTCTCCGCCGAGAAAAGGAATCTCCAGGCCCATATCCCTGGCCTGTTTAATGATTAGTGCAGAATCCACAATGTTGCCTGGAACAAAAACCACATCCGGTTTAAGGGTGACAATGGCTTCGAGTGGGGGAGAATAATCCGTTGCATCGTGAAGATAATCGGCTTTGAATAGTATTTTTCCGCCTTTTGCCTGAAAGTCCCTGATAAAAAAATCTGCCAGGCCTTCGCTGTACTTCTGGCTGGCATTGATGAGTACCGCAGCGGTCCGGGCCTTGAGGTCCCGAAAGGCAAAATTGGACATGATTCTTCCCTGGAAAGAGTCGATGAAACAGACCCTGAATATAAAATCACCTGCCCGGGTGACCGCCGGATTGGTCGAGTAAATGGCCAGCATGGGGATGCGGGCGGCCTGTAGCACCGGTGCCATGGCCATTGAATGGGAACTCCAATTGGCTCCGAACACGGCGGCAACCCCTGCTTCTGCGGCTTTCTGGGCCGCCTTTTTTGAGTGGAGCGAGGTGCTGTGATTGTCATATTCGATGATTTCCACCGTTTTGCCCAGGAGCCCGCCCTGCTGGTTCAGTTGGCGAACGGCAAATCTTACCCCTGTAATTGCACTCAGATTGCCCGCCGCGGCTTTACCGGTTTTTGCAAATATGGAGGCGATTTTTACGGTTTCGGCGGCCTGACTGAAGGTGGCCGTGATGATCAAAGAAATGATGATAATAATACGCTGACTTAATTTCATAGTATTCCCCGCATAAAAAGTTAGGACCTTTCCCCCGTGGGGATCCGGCCTGAAACTTTGTGCCCGTTAATGGTCAGGGCCGTACCGTTTTAACATAGACTGAGGTGCCTTTTTCAAATTTCAGTATGACGGCAGGTTTTATGGGGTCCCCGTTTTTATCAAAACTGATGACCCCGGTGACCCCTTGGAAATCCCGGGTTTCCGCTATGGCGTCGCGTATGCGTTTGGGGTCAAAACTGCCTGCCCTGCGCACGGCATCGGCAAAAAGATAGACGCAGTCATTGGCCAGGGCGACCCCCGGATCAATTTTTCCAAATTCTGCCTGGTATTTTATGACCAGTTTCCGGCTTTTTTCCCCTTGTTTTTCAGGGTGCCAGTGGTTTGAATAATAGTTCCCTTCAATGACATCTCCCATGATTTCATATATTGAATCGTTCCACCCGTCACCGCCGAGAAATGGGATTTGAATCCCCTGGGCCCGTGCCTGGCTGATGAGCAGGCCGGCCTCCTTTGAGGAGCCGGGCATGAAGATGACCTCCGGCATAAATTGTTTGATTTTTTCCAGCAGAGGGGTGAAATCCACTGTGGTACCCAGATAATTTCCGGTGAATACTATTTTCCCCCCCAGCTGGGTGTAGGATTGGTCAAAGAATTTTGCCAGGCTTTCGCTGTACTTGCGGTTGGCATTGACAAGGATGCCGGCGGTTCTTGTTTTCATATCCTGGAAAGCGAAGTTGGCCATTATTTTTCCCTGGAAGGGGTCTGTGTAGCAGACGCGGAAAATATAGTCTCCGACGCGGGTCAGGTCGGTATGGGTGGAATAGGGCGAAATCATGGGAATTGCCGCCGCCTGGAGAACCGGTGCCATGGCCAGGGAGTGGGTGCTGTATATGGCGCCGAACACGGCTACCACCCCCGCCTTGACGGCTTCCCGGGCAGCCCGTTTTGATCCCAGGGCTGTGCTCTGGTTGTCAAATTCAATTAATTCAATCTGCCGGCCTAAAACCCCGCCGTTCTGATTTAACTCGTCAATGGCGAGCCGGATGCCGTTTAATGTCGAGGCATTGTCCAGTACCGATTTGCCGGTTTTTGAAAAAATGGCGCCAACCCTTGCCGTTCCGGCAAAAGCCGGGATTGAGGCTGCAAGTAAAACCAAGATCATCGTCGCTGAGGATATCCGTAAATTCATCCCCTACCGCCTCCTGCTTATTGGGTGTCTGCCATTGGGAGTGATTCATAACACGATACAATAAAAAATGGGATAATGCAAAATTTCCACATGCTTATTGCCTGGTTTTTTTGTTTTTATCCGGGCAGAATTTTGGCGGAATTAAAGAAGTGTGATATTATATGAAAATTACTTTGCTCTTAGATATTGGCGGGTTATGATACCTGGCCCTTTGTTGCTTTTTACAACGCAATAACATATTTAGGAGCCCAGAAAGCTAAGACTTATTTTGGGGTGGCGTGATGGTTAGACACCGGCTGACATCGTGGATTGCCTTTTTGAGTCATAAAATTATCTCGCTGGCGCGAAGACTGTCCCTGTTGAATTCCAATCCAATTGACCCTTCTGAAAGCAAAGGCGAATGGCAGCTGACATTCGACGCCATGAATGCGGCGGTCTGGATAATTGATAAAGATCATTTTATCTTGCGGTCCAATAAAACAACAGAAAAGCTATTCAATAGGAAAAATGATGAGATAATCGGCAAGCGATGCTGGGAGATTGTTCATGGGACCGATGCCCCTATCCCCCAATGCCCGGTGCTGAGGGTTCGGAAGAGCCTGAGCCGGGAGTCCATGGAACTTTTCATTGGAAATCGCTGGTTTGAAGTGGTGGTGGATCCGATTCTTGACGGAGATGGGAATTTTGTCAAAGCCGTTCACATCGTTACGGACATAACCGACCACAAACGGACAGATGAACGGCTAAAGAGGAGTGAAGCCCTGCTTTCGGATGCACAGGAGTTGTCCAAAACCGGCGGCTGGGAATGGGATGTCAGGCAACAGAAGATGTACTGGACCCAGGCGCTTTATCACCTGCATGCATTTGATCCCTCCAAATTCGAACCCGGTTCCGCCGACCATATTAGCGCCAGCCTTAAATGCTATGCGCCTGAAGACCGGCCTGTCATTATGGGGGCATTTGAGAGGTGTGCACGGCGTGGCATTGCCTATGACCTTGAATTCCCATTTACCCAGTCTTCCGGTGAACGGATTCATATCAGGACCGCTGCAAAACCTGTCTGGAAAGATGGGCAGGTTGAGAAAGTGGTCGGTTTTTTAATTGATATTACGGACGTTAAAAAAGTCAGAGACGAGTTAATCGCCCAGAAGGAACGGATTTCAAAGTTTTTCAATTCGATAGATGATGCCATATTTGTTCACCCTTTCGTGGAAGAAGGCTTTGCCCGGTTCAGTGAGGTGAACGATATTGCATGTGAGCGTTACGGCTATACGCGTGAAGAATTTTCAGGCCTTTCCGCAAAAAGTATCACATTGGAATCGGATATCAGTGCCCATGGAAAAACCGAGCATCGAAACAAATTGCTCCGGGCCGGCCGCCTGGTTTTTGAAACCACCCACATTAAAAAATCCGGTGAGACCTTCCCGGTGGAAATCAATTCAATCATATTCCATGAGAAGGACAACCCGCTTATTGTAGCAGTTGTAAGGGATATCACAGAGCGAAAAAAGGATGAAGAAAAAAGAGAGCAGTTGATTGGAGAATTACAAAATGCACTTGAAAATATCCAAAAGCTTCAAGGCTTAATACCCATCTGTTCCTATTGCAAAAAAATACGTGATGACAAAGGCTATTGGAACCAGCTGGAAGCGTATATTGAAAAACATTCCGATGCCTCTTTCAGCCATGGGATGTGCCCTGAGTGCTCCGATAAATTATACGGGGACCTGGACTGGTATGCGGACATGAAAAAAAGCAAGGAAAAAAAGTAAGTGTTTCGGGTGAAATATTTTTTGAATCAGCCCCCTGTCTGCTAGAGGGGGTAAACCACGTTTCGCACCTTCACCCCGATGATATTTCATGCTAATGTGCCCCTCTATGGTGGATGCCGCACATAAAAACAAAATTGACAGGGTGGTCGATCACATCCAGGCCAACCTGGATTCAAAGCTGACCGTAAAGGATCTCTCTCGGATTGCCTGTTTTTCAGAGTTCCATTTCAGCCGCATTTTCAAGGCCTTTATGGGGGAGTCTGTCTACCGGTTCATCCGCAGGTTGAGGCTGGAGAAAGCCGCTGAACTGCTGGCCGCAAGACCGGGACTGTCAGTGACTGATGTCGCGTTCATGTGTGGGTTTGGCTCTTCAGCCGCCTTTGCCAAAAGCTTTAAGTCCCATTTTAAGGTCAGCGCCGGCCAGTGGCGGGACCGCTGCAGCAAGCAGTTCCCTGAAGGGCTGGAAAAAAACGATCCATCCTGCCAGATCCACTTTTCACGGGGGGCCCCGGTGTGGAATTTCCCTCTTGAGGATGGGATGCGCAGGGTATGCCTTGAGCAGATTCCATCCCTGAAAGTCGCCTATCTTAGATATGTCGGACCGTACCAGGAAGATGAGGAACTGTTTGACGGCCTTTACAGACGCCTCTTTCACTGGGCCCTGCCCAAAGGCTTCTTAACTGAGGCACCGCAACGTTTTAATATTTTTCATGATAATCCCGAAATCACACCCGGCGGAAAGCTCCGGGTCATGGCCGCCATCCCGGTGCCCGGAAGCATTCTCCGTTCAGACGCCGTTGGCCTGTTTACCCTTTCCGGAGGCCTGTACGGGATATGCCGGCTGCAATTGAAAGCAGGCCAGTTTGTAAACGAATGGAAATGGATGTTCGAATCCTGGCTTGCTTCGAGCGGCTATGAACTGGACAACCGGGAGATGCTGGAGCGGTACCGGGGCGAAAAACTGGTGGAGGGCCAAAGGGTGTTTGATGTGGATATCTGTATCCCGGTAAAGGCAAAATAGCAGGAATGGACAATTGATTCGCAGGTTTTGAAAAGACAAGGGGCATCTATTGCTCTAGGATGGGGCTGTATGATTGATGAGCAATCCTTAAAGGAATGCAAAATGATGAAAGGAGCCGCGATGCACCAGGGATTGAAAAATATGATGATGTCTTTGATCTGTTTTATGTCATATGGCAAATGGCAATACAGGACCGCCTACGATTGTATCTACCGGGGGCAGAACAATAGCCGCCTGCTTGAAAGAATCATCAAAGATGTGTTTGGGGAAGAGGTGCCTGAAGATGCGGCACCGATGAGCTTTGTGACCTTGAGCGATTTGAAGCGGATGGCCGGGCTTTTGGCGCTTAAACCGGGGGCCTGTCTGGCGGATATCGCCTGCGGCCGGGGAGGGCCGGGAATGTGGATTGCACGTAAAACAGGCACCTGCCTGACCGGTGTGGATGTTTCGGAAGAAGCGGTTGACGCCGCCAGGAAACGGATTCAGAGTTTCGGCCTGGCATCCAGGGCCGTTTTCAACTGCGGCAGTTTTTACCATACAGGCCTGCCGGCCTCAAGCTGCGACGGGGCAATCTGCGTGGATGCACTGTGGCTGGCACCGGATAGGGGCCGTGCCCTCAGGGAATTGAACCGCATCCTGAAACCTGGGGCCAAATTCGTTTTTACCAACTGGGACGGAAATATTCCATTTCTGCCTGAAACCCATGTCACCGACCTTGAAGATGCCGGATTCGAAATTGAAATATACGAAGAAACCAAGGGGTGGAAGGAGCGGCAGCTGTCGGTATATAAAAGAATTCTCCAATACAGTGATGCGCTCATAGATGAAATGGGGCAAGCCCATGCCATGCCGCTGATCAAAGAAGCCAGGTCAACCCCGCCGGTGCTGGAAAAGAGCACCCGGATACTGGTATCGGCCAGAAAGGTGTCGCCTTCAACGGGGGGCCGGTCGCAGCCTGTTACTTAATCCTGCCTGGAAAGATCTGATTGATAAAGGCGACGAGATCGTCGATGGCGCCCTGGCGGGTGTCAATAAACTTGCAGCCCATTCCCACATTTTCAAGGAATTCATGGTCCATCACCCAGGCCACCTCCAGGGGCAGGGCGCAGGGCGCTATTTTTCCGGCAATGCCGATGGTAATCTGGTCCAGAATCAGTTTACCGCCGGCAGCTATTCCATAAATGGCGTCTCGGTTTATGGCCAGGCCCAGGCCGCCCCGGCTGATATTCATCACCTTGAATTTTTTTTGCCGGCCATCATCATCCGCCAGACTGGCAACGGCGGTCAGATTTTCCTCTGCTGAAAAAACTGCCCTTGGAAGCTTTCGCCTTTCCCTGCCGTTCTGCGTGCTGTCCATTCCTCTCCTTTCCTCTAGTCCGGTTTTCTAATCGGGCCGCACGAAAACCGGCCGCGGGTGCATCATCTGTATTGAAGACATTTGTTGGGAATCATTGGTGATTTCTATGTTATAATCTATTGATTGTCAAGATTGGGTATTGAATTGTCCGGCATGGCAGGATGGAGATTAGATTTTGAACCTTTTGTTGAATTTTATTTAGATTAAGTTTAAACTTTGATTTAAAAAAAATATTCAACCAAAGGTCGGCTCAATGCGTAAATTCCCGGACACCCTTGTACAGATCATCGAATCCAGTGAAATGAACGTCAATCAAATTTCCAAAATATCGGGGATTTCCAATACCTATCTGAACAAGCTGATCCGCAAACAAATCAACCACCCGGGCAAGGACAAGATCGCTTCGGTACTTCTGGCCATGAACTACAAGATCTTCGATATCAATAAAATACTGGCTGAATACGATTATATGCCACTGAACGAACACGATATCCCGGGCATTCTGAAGAATAACCTGCGCCGTAAATTCGAGGGACGGATTTTCCCCCATTACGATTACATTTATTTTGAATTGCTCATGGCGGCCCTGGAAAACATCGGCGGTACCAAGATCATCGTCAAGAACCGGCCCTCGGGCATTTTTATTCCCATGGAACTCTATCTGAAAAAGGAATTCGCCCAGGAACACGACGACGAGGCGGCCCGGTTCTTCAAGGCCTTCACCCATGATGTGGTGGCGGAACGAAAGCGCCTGTTCCTTGAAAACTGCGCCAAGGGATACCGGTATGAGAGTTATATGTGCAAGGGGTGCCTTGAAGATAGCCTGGACCGGAATATCGGGGCCCGGGCCCAGGCCGAGGATATGGGGCGGGTGGGACTCTATGCCCGGTATTTTGCCAATGCCGTTTCCGCCACCTTGAAATTTCCGGATCACCATCTTCACCGGGTGGTGCGGCGGTGTACCCATTTTCAGTACCAGATTCAGAACGCAGACAGCAGCCAGCCCAAGGTTTCCTTTACTTCAGGCCGCCGCCATTACTACCATAAGGAATGGGAGGAGCTGAATCTTGAAGGCTTTCTGTCAAATGCCCCTTCAATTACCGACCTTTTTTTTAAAGAAGTCGAGAAATGCCGTGCCGGCATGGACGAATCCCAGGCCGTCAGCACCCCTGAGGGATTTGCCGGTTATATCCGGTCCCAGTTCGAACTGCACGGGGTCGGAGAATTATTTGACAGGGCCCTTTCGCCGCTGATGGATGTGCCTGATCTGGTCTTTCATTAGGAAAATTTATATGATGGTTTAATATTATTTTAAACCGCATGTAAAAAATTAATTGCCATTGATGTTAGAGTTGTGTTAACCCAATGGTAGTCCATGAATATCCAATGATGTTAACCAAACCATGAGTATGGGAGTGAATGTGTCATCTCTTCTTTCCGTTCAGGATTTGAATACCTGGTTTTTTTCCAGAAAGGGGACTGCCAAGGCGGTAAACGGAGTGTCCTACGATCTTGAGGCCGGCCAGGTCCTGGGGGTGGTGGGTGAATCCGGATGCGGGAAAAGCGTCACCGCACAGTCCATTATGCATCTGGTGCCGGACCCTCCCGGAAAGATCGTGGGGGGAAAGATCGTTTTCCATGGAAGAGATATGGCACCTAAGGACCTGGTTCCCATGTCCCGGGATGAAATGCGCCATATCCGGGGCAACCGGATTTCCATGATTTTCCAGGAGCCCATGACCTCCCTGAATCCTGTCTACACCATCGGCGACCAGATTTCTGAGATGTTCGTCCTGCACAAGGGATACGGGAAAAAACAGGCCATGGCCGCGGCTGCAGATATGCTGGAAAAGGTGCAGATCCCCTCTCCCCACAAGCGTGTACACGATTATCCCCACCAGCTATCAGGGGGCATGCGCCAGCGGGCCATGATCGCCATGGCCCTGTCCTGCAATCCAGAGGTCCTCATTGCCGATGAACCCACCACCGCCCTGGACGTGACCGTCCAGGCCCAGATCCTGGATCTCATGATGGAACTGAGGGAGGAAAACGATACCGCCATACAGATGATTACCCACGATCTGGGCGTGATCGCGGAAATGGCCGACCGGGTGGTGGTCATGTATGCCGGCCGTGTGGTGGAAGCCGGGGATACAAAAGATTTATTTAAGACCCCGCTCCATCCCTATACCCTGGGGCTGCTCGATTCCATTCCCGTGCTGGGACGGCGGACCGCCGGCACCCATACCCAATTGAACGAAATCAAAGGCATGATCCCCAGCCTATTTGATTTGCCTAAAGGGTGCAAATTTTCCAACCGCTGCCCCCATGCCTCGGATATCTGTGAGACGGCGGAACCGGAGCTTGAGGCGCCGGAGCAGGGCAATGCAGAGGACGGGCATAACGTCCGCTGCTGGCTTCACTCCTCCCCTAAAAAGGAGGACGTCCTATGACTGAGGCCGCGATAACAGGAAGTACAGCCCCCCTGCTCAAGGTTGAGGACCTGAAAGTCCATTTCCCCATTAAAAAGGGGCTATTGGCCCGGACCGTGGGCCATGTCCATGCCGTGGACGGGGTCAGCTTTGAACTGGCAACGGGAGAAACCTTAGGCATAGTGGGGGAATCCGGCTGTGGGAAAACCACCGCCGGCATGGCGGCCATGCACCTGACCCCGCCCACCGGGGGAAACGTCTTCTGGCAGGGACGGAATATGGGCGAAATGGGCCGTGGGGAATTGCGTGCCCTGAGAAAAGAGATGCAGCTCATCTTCCAGGACCCTTATTCCTGCCTCAACCCAAGGATGACCGTGAACCAGATCCTGTCCGACCCCATGGATGTCCACGGCCTGTATACAGGCCGCAAACGGGCGGACCGCCTGGCCTTTCTGCTTGAAACCGTGGGCATGTCCCCGGAGCAGGGCAACCGCTACCCCCATGAGTTTTCAGGGGGCCAGCGCCAGCGCATCGGCATTGCCCGTGCCCTGGCCCTGGATCCCAGCCTGATCATCGGCGACGAGCCGGTGTCCGCCCTGGACGTTTCCATCCAGGCCCAGATCATCAACCTGCTCAAGCGGCTGAAAAAAAAGTTTGACCTTTCCCTGGTCATCATTTCCCACGACCTGGCCGTGGTGGAATACCTCTGCGACCGGATCATCGTCATGTACCTGGGGAAGATCGTGGAATCTGCGGATTTCGCCTCATTGTACAGCGACCCCAAACATCCCTACACCAGGACCCTGCTCTCGGCCATCCCCGTGCCCGACCCTTTCCGGAAAAAGGAAAGGATCATCCTTCAGGGGGATGTGCCCAGCCCCATCAACCCGCCTTCGGGGTGCCGGTTTCACACCCGCTGTCCCGACTGCATGGAAATCTGTGAACAACGTGAGCCGGAAATGAAGGCCTTCGGGCCCGGCCACCGCGCTGCCTGTCATTTATACGGGGATGCCTGATGTCCCTATTTACAACTATACAAAAGGGGGCCAAAAGACCATTGGCAGAGGCCCCCTTAAAATTCAAGGAGGAGAAAATGAAACGGAGCACCCTGATCAGTATCATGCTGGCCATCGTCCTGGCCCTGCCGGCCTACGCCCTGGCCCGTGCCGACCTCACCGTGGCGGTGGATTACCCGCCCAAGAGCATGAACCCCCACAGCTACAACTCGGACGCCAACCTGTCCTATATGTCCAACTTTTTTGACGGCCTGCTCCAGCGCCCGGCCCCGGCGGGCAAGCTGGCCCCGGCCCTGGCAACGGAATGGGCCCGGCTGGACGCCCTGACCTGGAAGTTTAAACTGAGAAAAGGGGTCAAGTTCCACAACGGAAACGACTTCAACGCCGCCGACGTCAAGTTTACCTTTGAACGGATGAAGGACCCAAAGTTCTCCAAGTTTCTGAACATTGCCAACTCAATTGCATCCATTGAGACCCCCGACGACTACACCGTCATTTTCAAGACCAACAAGCCCGTCCCCTGGTTTGCGGAAACCATGCACCAGAATTTTATCGTGGACAAGGAAAGTTCGGAAAAAAGGGACTCCGGCGACTACAATACCCGGGCCATCGGCACCGGCGCCTACAAGTTCGTTGAATGGGTGAAAGGTTCCTATATCCGCATGGAGGCCAATGCCGACTACTGGGAAGGCGCCCCCTATTTCAAAACCGTTGAAATCAAACCCATTACCGAGGACGCCACCCGGTTTGCCGCCATTGCCGCCCGCCAGGCCGACATCCTCTCCGGGGTGCCCGTACCCATGATCGACCGGATCAAAAAGACCCCCACCATCGACCTGGTCTCCCGGCCTTCCCGCCGGTGCATCTACATGGACTTGGGCAATAAGGAAAACACCCCCTATGCCGACATCCGGGTCCGCAAGGCCATTGCCATGGCCATCAATGAGGATGAAATCATCAAAACCATCATGAGGGGCCAGGCCACCCCGGCCGCCCAGGTGCCCGACGTGGCCACCATCGGCTACGACGCCTCCCTTACCCGTCTGCCCTACGATCCTGCCGGGGCCAAAAAACTGCTGGCCGAAGCCGGATACCCCGACGGGTTTGAGATCACCATCGCCGGCCCCAATGACCGGTACATCAACGACAAGCAGATCTGCGAAGCCGTTGCCAAGTATCTGGCCAAGGTCGGTCTCAAGGTCACCCTGGATGTAAAACCCAAATCCATATTCTTTGACGAACTGGCTTCCAACAAGCACAGCTTTTATCTCATCGGCTGGTTTGACGGGTCCTACGACTTCGGCCGTTCCGCCCAGATGCTGCTCCATACCGTGGATGCAGACAAGGGCATGGGCACCTATAACGGGGCCATGTACTCCGATGCCGCCCTGGACCAGGGAATCATCTCTTCCGCCGGCATCCTGGACCGGGCCGAACGGGAAAAGGCACTTCAGGCCGTCAATAAAAAATCCGTCGAGGATGTGGCCTGGATCCCCCTGCACTACCAGCAGGATGTATACGCCACCCTTAAGGCCTCGGGCGTGAAGTTCACCCCCCGGCCGGACCGGTGGATTGTGGTAAAAGAAATTAAAAAATAATTAAGGACAGATAGGAGGGGCCCCCGGCAACCGCCGGGGCCCCTCCAATGAACCCATGGCCAGATATATATTTCAAAGATTGGTGCAGGGCGTTGTGGTCCTGCTGGCGGTCTCCTTTATCTGCTTTCTCATCTTCAGGTTCACCGGAGACCCGGTGCTTATGCTGGCAGGCAAATACGCCACCCAGCAGGAACGGGAACAGGTCAGGGTCGCCTACGGCCTGGACAAGCCCTTTTATGTCCAGTACGCCAATTTCCTGGGCAATGCCCTTAAGGGGAATTTCGGCAAATCCTATGTCTCCCAGGTGGATGCCATGGACACCATCCTGGAGCGGTTTCCCGCCACCTTTGAACTGGCCCTGTCGGCCATTACCCTTTCCTTTGTCATCGGCGTGGCCCTGGGGGTGGTGGTATCACTGCGTCCGGGCTCGGCCCTCTCCCGGTTTATCATGGCAGGTTCCTTGGGCGGGATTTCCGTGCCCACCTTTTTGATGGGAATCATCTGGGTGATGGTCTTTGCGGTCTATCTGGAATGGCTGCCCCCCTTCGGCCGGGGGGATACGGTGCAGATCGGGCCGTGGCGCACCGGGTTCCTCACCTGGGACGGGATCAAACATTTGATCATGCCGGCCCTGACCCTCTCGGGATACCAGCTTGCCGTGCTGCTGAGACTGACCCGGGCCGGTATGAGGGAGGTCCTCAGCGAAGAATACATCAAGACCGCCTGGGCCAAGGGGCTGTCCCCCTTTAAGGTGATTGTCAAGCATGCCCTGCGCAACGTGCTCATTCCCGTGGTGACCATTGCCGGCCTCTCCTTCGGGGAACTCATCGCCTTTTCCATTGTCACGGAATCCATTTTCCAGTGGCCGGGCATGGGCAGTCTGCTTCTGGTTTCCATCTTCGAGACCGACCACCCCGTGATCGTTACCTATATCATGCTGGCCGCCTTTATCATTCTTTCCATCAATATCCTGGTGGACCTGCTCTACGGGTGGCTGAACCCAAGGATTCAATATGATTAAGGAGAGCCGGCAATGCTGAAACAATTAGAAGAAAATCCATTTATCTATTCCTTTTTAAGGGATCCGTCGGCCCTCTTCGGGGCGGCCCTGATCCTGGTATTCGCCTTTTGTGCCGTTTTTGCCCCCTGGCTGTCTCCCATGGACCCCTATGACCTGACGTCCATTGACCTTGGCAATTTTTTACTGCCCCCGGGCTGGATGGAAGGGGGGAGCATCTCCTTTCCCCTGGGCACCGATGACCAGGGCCGCGGCATCCTTTCCACCATCCTCTACGGACTGCGCACCTCCCTTATGGTCGGGTTTACCGTGGTCATCGTCTCCTCCATTTCAGGGATTGTTCTGGGCATGGTGGGCGGATACTACGGCGGGGTGCTGGACGCCTTTATCATGCGGTGCGCGGATACGGTTTTTTCATTTTCCACCACCCTGCTGGCCATCCTGCTGCTGGGGGTGTTTGAGAGCCGGAATATCTGGACCGTGGTATTTGCCATCTGCATTGCCGGATGGGTGAAATACGCCCGGACCATCCGGGGCTCGGTGCTGGAGGTCAAGGAAAATGCCTATGTCACGGCGGCAGGCGCCTCGGGGGCAGGGGATTTCAGAATCCTTTTCCGCCACATTCTGCCCAATGTGCTTCCCCCGGTGTTTGTGCTCATGGCCGTGGATCTGGCCGTGGTGATCATGCTGGAATCCACCTTAAGCTTTCTGGGGGTGGGGGTGCCCATCACCCAACCCTCCCTGGGCATGATGATCTCCATCGGAAAGAACTATATTTATGCGGGCATGTGGTGGATGGTTCTGTTTCCCGGAATGACCCTGATACTTCTGGTGGTGGCTATCAACCTTTTTTCAGACTGGCTCAGGGATGAAATGAATCCCAAACTGGCCCGGCAAAACTAAATAAGAAATTTGTTATGAAAGATTATATTGCTTCCCGTTGCGACACCTTTGTTAATGACCTGAAAACCATTGTAAACCAGGACTCCAGTTCCGGAAATTCCGAGGGCATTGCCCAGGTGGCCCGGTTTTTTGAAGCCCGGTTTTCCAAACTGGGCATGGCCTGTGAAATCAGTTTTGAAGGGGAGGGAAAAGTCCCCTGCTTCAAGGCCGAGTCCCTTCCTGGCAAAACCCCCTACGATCTCATGTGCCTGGGCCATATGGATACGGTATTCCCGGAAGGGGAGGCTGCCATCCGGCCCTTTACCCAGGACGGGAAGCGGGGGTACGGCCCGGGGGTCTGCGATATGAAAGGCGGGCTGCTGGTGGTCCTCCATGCCATGGAAGCCCTCCACCACCAGGGGCTGCTGGACAAACTTTCGGTCTGCGTGGCCTTTAACGGTGACGAGGAAACCGGTTCAGACAACTCCCGGCCCTGGATTGAGGCCAATGCGGCCCAAAGCCGCCGGGTCATGGTTTTTGAGCCCTGCCGCCCCGGATACAACATGGTCCGCCGCCGCAAGGGAGGGGGATGGTTCCATGTGACGGCCAGGGGCTGTTCCGCCCATGCCGGCGCCGATCCGGAAAAGGGGGTCAATGCCGTGGTGGAACTGGCCCATCAGATCACACGGATCAATACCCTGAACGACCCGGTAAAAGGGACATCCGCCCAGGTGACCGTCGTCCGGGGAGGAGATAAGGTTAATATCATCCCGGATGAGGCCCGGGCGTCGGTGGATGTCCGGATATCAAAAATTGAAGCGCGCGAGACGGTTGAAAACTTTTTTAAGGAATTGAGTGCAACCCCCCACCTTCCCGGTGCCATTATAGAGATCTCCGGCGGCATTGACCGCCCCCCCATGGAGACCGGCCCAGGTGCCGATGCGCTTTTTGATGAAATCCGGGCATGTGCTGAGAAACTCGGAATTACCCCCGGCGGCATTTCAACGGGCGGCTGTTCCGACGGCAATTTCACCGCAGCCGGAGGCACCCCTACCGTGGACGGCATGGGGCTGGTGGGGGCCAACTCCCATAGGGAAGACGAGTATGTGGAATTGGAGAGCATCACCCCCATGGTCAGCCTGCTGGCCGGTATCTGCCACAGCCTTCTTCCCAAATAGCGCGGGCTCGGAAAACGCCCCTCCCCGTGTTGCCGGATTATTCAAAAAGACAGCAATAAGAAAACCGGGCCCGCCGGTTTCTCCTCTCTTCTGATTTATCATTCGGGTGGGGCCTGATTGCCTTTGCATTGGGCTTTGTTTTCATGTATCCTGGTGTCCATTGTGATTACAATTTCTTAACATCGACGCTCTTTTAAGGATATCAGAATGCCCAATCAACCCAGGATTTCGCTGCTGACGCTATTGCTGCCGGTTTTTTTCTGGGTGTCATCCCCCGGGGCGCTTTGGGCCAAATTTTCCCCTTTGAAGGTCGGGGTGTTCCAGAATAAACCCATTGTCTATTACGATACGTCACCTAAAGGGCTCTTTGTGGAGGTCATGGATTATGCGGCCCAAAAGGAGGGGCTGGACATTACCTATGTTACCTGCGAGTTCAAGCAATGCCTGGCCATGCTCAAGTCAGGAGAGCTGGATCTGATGCCCTCCCTGGGCCACGGGCCCGGGCGAATGAAATCGTTTATTTATTCCAGGGAACCCGTCTGGACATTCTGGGGGACGGTATATGCCAATGACCAAGGGATCAATACCATTTTCGACCTCAAGGGAAAAATCGTGGGGGGACGGAGGAAAAACAGGATAACAGCCGGGCTGAAGGACTTGACCGAAAAGTTTAAAATCCCGGTGGTATTTGTGGAATTCGACAATTATGAGGAAGCGTTCACGGCACTGAAAAAAAACAGCCTTGATGCGGTGGCTGCCAACAATTCCTATACCTTTACCCAGATTGAAGGTAAAACCCAATTTCATAAAACCGGCATTGTCTTTGATCCCTTTTCCGCCTATTTCGCAGCACCCAGGAACGGGGGGGATCCCGGGCTGCTGGATAAGATAGACCGCCATGTCAGGCAGTTGCGAGAACAGCCCGTCTCATTGTTCACCCGGTTCAACGACCGCTGGTTCGGTGCGGTCAATCCCTTCTGGACCACCCCCCGGGTCCTGGGAACAATCGGCGGGTCCGCCCTGCTGATGATTCTTGCCATGACGGCCTGGCGGTTCATAACCATGGCCAGGGTCAACAGCCGCCTGAGGTCTATTATTACTAAACAGAAAAATACCGAGGCCCGGTTAAAAAGCAGCCAACGGCGGTTCAGGAATATTTTTGAAAATCCCCATTCGGTGATGCTGATCATTGAATGGGGAAGCGGCGATATCATTGATGCCAATCCTGCTGCCGCCCAATTTTACGGCTGGACCCGTGAAGAACTGCGGAAGATGAATATCAATCGCATCAACACCCTGGACAGGGAGGAAATACGCCGGACCATGTACGAGGCAAAGGCCCAGGAACGGAACTTTTTTTCTTTCAGGCACCGGTTGAAAAACGGCAGTGTCCGGGATGTGGAGGTCCACAGCGGCCCCATCGAAGTGGACGGGCGCCGGGTCCTGTTTTCCATTATCCATGATGTTAGTGACCGGCAGCGCATGGCCAAACGGCTCAAGGAGAGTGACGCCCGCATGATCCCCCTGTTTCAAAAGGCGGCGGATGCCATCTTTGTCAGCCGCATGGACGGGCGGCTGATTCAGGTTAATGAACAGGCCTGCAGGGCCACAGGCTATAGTGAAAGTGAACTGCTGGCCATGAATGTCACACAGGTGGATTTCAACCACAATCACCCGGATAGGCTCAGGGAATTTGTCTCCGGAATCGAATTGGGGAAGATGGTTATTCTTGAATCTGAACATGTCCGCAAGGACGGTTCTGTTTTTCCTGTGGAGATTACCATTAATATGCTTGATATCCCGGGCGGCCCTTTTGTCATGGGGATAGCCAGGGATATCACGGCCAGAAAGACAGCAGAGGCCGAGATCAGGGAAATGGAGGCCCGGATCCGCCAGTCCAGGAAAATGGAATCCATAGGCAGCCTGGCCGGGGGCATTGCCCATGATTTTAATAATCTGCTTTTCCCCATTGTGGGGCGCGCGGAAATGCTCATGGACGATCTGCCGGCCGGCAGTCAGGAACGTGAATCCGCCAGGGAGATCCTGTCCGCAGGCATGCGGGCCCGGGATCTTGTCCGGCGGATCCTCTCCTTCAGCCGCCAGGACGACTTTCGGGTGAAAGTGATTGATTTCAGGCTTGTGCTGGAAGAGGTGCTTTCCCTTGTCCGGTCCACCCTCCCGGCCGATATTGATCTGCGGGAAGATATCTCTTCCGGTGCCTTCAGGGTGGCTTCCGACCCCTCACGCCTGCACCAGGTGGCCATGAACCTGGTGACCAACGCCATTCATGCCATTGACAAGGACGGGGGGCTTATCAAGGTGGCACTGGGCCGGCCGGCCCCCGGGCTGGTTCCGGAAACGGGGAGGATCCAGGGGGAGGTTGTGGCCTTCAGGGTATCAGACAACGGCAGGGGCATCCCCCCGGATATGATGGACAAGATATTTGACCCCTATTTTTCCACCAGGGAAAGGGGACGGGGCACCGGGCTTGGCCTTTCAGTGGTCTACGGTATCGTCAGGGATCTGAACGGTGATATAAAGGTCCGCAGCCAAGTGGAAAAGGGCTCTGAATTTACGGTTTATCTTCCCCTGGCCGGTGAAAACGGCATCCGGGAGGGACGGCAAACAGGCCCCCGGCCCGGAGGGGGAATGGAACGGATTCTGCTGGTTGACGACGAACCTTCCATCGCCGCCCTCGAGGCCCAGGTCCTGGAGCGGCTGGGGTACCGGGTAGCGGCGGAAACGGACAGCAGGGCCGCCCTGGCCGCTTTTGAAAAAGATCCCCAGGGCTATGACCTGCTGATCACGGACATGACCATGCCGGGATTGACCGGGGGGCGGCTGGCACGGTCCGTCATGGAGATCCGTACGGGAATGCCGGTGATCATCTGTACCGGGTTCAGTGAAAAACTGAGCCGGGATGCCGCAGAAAAGATGGGCGTGAAAGCCTACCTCATGAAACCGGTCATCGGGTCGGAGCTGGCACAGGCCGTCCGCAGGGTATTGGACGGAATATGAGATTCATGGATGTACATACCCATCTCCACGATCCCAGGATCAGGGCGGATGTCTCCGGGATTATCAACCGGGCAAAGGCGGCCGGCGTTGGACTGATGGCCACCTGTGCCACCATGGAGGAGAATTTTGAGGAGACCGCCAGGCTGGCCAGGGAAAATGAATCTGTGCTTCCTTGTTTCGGTGTCCACCCCTGGTTTCTGGACACACTCTCCAAGGGGTGGGCCCAGAACCTGGGCACCCGCCTTGAGGCCATGCCTTCGGCAGTTGGGGAGACCGGCCTGGATTTCATGGGCCGGGGGGCGGATAGGGATTTGCAACTGGCGGTTTTCAACGCCCATCTCGCCCTGGCACGGGACTTGAACCGCCCCGTCAACATACATATCCGGAAAGCCTGGGATCCCCTGATACATATCCTTAAAAAGGACGGCCCCTTTGGCGCCGGAGGCCTCATCCATTCCTTTTCCGGCTCCTGCGAGCTGGCACGGGTCCTGGAAAAATACAACCTTTACATCTCTTTTTCCGGCGCCGTGACCCGGCCCAATGCAAAAAAGACCATAGCGGCGCTCAAGGGTGTTTCCTTGGATCGTATTCTCTTTGAAACGGACACCCCGGATATCTATCCAAGCTTTGAAGGGGTTGAACAGCCCTCAGCCCACCTGAACCAGCCCGCCAATCTGCCCGGCATCGTGGAAATAGCTGCCCAAAGGCGGAAATTGGGGTTTGAAGAACTGGCCGATTGGGGGTATAGTAACGCCCTTAATCTGTTTAACCCCATTATGCAATGAGGATGGAAAGTCGTGGATCAGTTTTCCCGGATAGAACAATTGCTGGGCAGGGATGCCCTGAAAAAAATAAAAGGGGCACGGGTGGCCGTATTCGGACTGGGGGCGGTCGGGTCCTTTACCGTCGAGGCCCTGGCACGGTCGGGGGTGGGGTATATGCGCCTGGTGGATTTCGACCGGGTGGATCCCACCAACATCAACCGCCAGCTCTATGCCCTCAATTCAACCGTGGGCCAGGAAAAGGCCCTGCTTGCAAAGGAACGGGTAAAAGACATCAATCCGGCATCCTGTGTTGAAATCCATTCCTCTTTTGTTAATGCGGACAGCCTGGCCGGGCTGCTGAGCGATGACCTGGACCTGGTGGTGGACGCCATTGACGGGCTTAATTCCAAGGTCAACCTCATTGTGGGAGCCAGGGAAATGGGCCTGGGCATCGTATCTTCCATGGGGGCTGCCGGCCGTACAGACATTACCATGATCCGCACCGGTGACCTTTTTGAAACCTCCATCTGCCCCTTGGCCAGAATGGTCCGCCGCCGCCTGCGCCGCCGGGGGGTGGAAAGCGGGGTTCCCTGCGTATATTCCATTGAACCTCCCCTGAACAAGCAGCCTTATAATGAAGAAGATGCTGTGGACGCCCTGGACGGCCACGGCCGACCCCGGCCGCCCATCGGCACCGTTGCCTGGGTGCCCGGCTCATTCGGCCTGGCCCTTGCCGGTATGGCGGTCCGCATGTTAACCCGGGATGGGTAGTCCCCCGTCACGGGGCATTGCCGGGCCCATCCCCTTTCCGGTGAAATGGCTGCTGGCAGAGGGATTTAGTTGCACCTGCTCCAGGCGCCTATATCCGTCAGAACACCATCTTCAAAGGTCAGCGGGTAGCAATAATTGTTGCCCCTTTCTTTGATGCGGACGGACCAGAGATCAATTTTTTTTTCTGTTTTGATTGTGTTGTCCTCTGCGTCTTCAACTGTCTTTAAATAGGCGTCTTTATCCAGAATCTGGCCGCAGGATTGAATTTTGGCCGCAACCACGGATTTTGTGTTGCCCGTCGAAATAATGTCATTGCCGCAGCGAATGCCCGCGAATAAGGGGGCGTGATTAAAGATGAAAAAGAGTGAGACTATCAGAATTGATGATTTTCGAAGCATTTATTCCTCCCGGAACATAAAACAGAACATAATATTGGCCGTCAGGCCGGTTTCCCAGCCGTATTCTACAGTTGATCAATTGTTTGTCAAGGGGAGAAAAAACACCGGGCCGCCAATGCAGTTGCCGCGGCCCGGTGTTGATAGGGCGGGGATTAGATTTTAAAGGTTGAGAGAAGCTCCTTCAGCCTGCCGGAAAGCTTTGAGAGGCCGCCGGCATTGTCGTTGACCTTGGTGCTGTCCGTGGAAATTCTCCCTGCCAGGGTATTGACCTGGGCGATGTCAGCGGCGATTTCAGTGGAGGCCGATGAAATCTGGGCCATGTTTTCCCCGACTTCGGCCACGCCGGTGGAGGCGTTGCCGATATTGCCGGAGATTTCCTGGGTGGCAATGGACTGCTCTTCCACGGCCGAGGCGATGGTGGTCACAATGTCGTTGACATCTTCAATGACCCGGGCAACCTCGGTGATTTCAGATACCGACCCTTTGGCAGAGGTCTGAATCCCGTCGATTTTAGCCTTGATGTCATTGGTGGCTTCTGCGGTCTGGCGGGCCAGATCCTTGATTTCAGAGGCAACAACGGCAAAGCCCTTGCCCGCTTCCCCGGCCCGTGCCGCTTCAATGGTGGCGTTCAGGGCCAGCAAATTGGTCTGCTCTGAAATATCATTGATGGTGTCCGTGACCTTGCCGATTTCCTGGGCGGCCTGGCCCAGTTCGGTCATACGGCTGGACGCGGTCTGGGTCTTGGATACGGCATCCCCGGCAATGGATCTCGCCCGTTCCGAGTTCCCGGCGATTTCATTGATGGTGGAGGTCATCTCCTCTGTGGCCGACGCCACCATGGTGATGTTGGCCGATGCTTCCTCCATGGCTGCCGCCACAGAGGTGATATTGGTGTTCATCTGCTCGGTGGCCGCGGCAACGGACTGGGATTTTTCCGAGGTGTCCCCGGCGCCGCTTGCCAGCCCCTGGGCCAGCCCGGCCAGGTCGTTGGAGGACTGGTCTACATCCTGTGCATTGCCTGAGATGGTGGTGAGCAGGGATTGGAGTTTATCCATGAAAAGGTTGAATGCCCTTGCCAGGTCCCCGATTTCATCCTTTGATTGGGCCTCCAGGCGTTTGGTGGTATCCCCTTCGCCCTGGGCAATGTCGTTGAGACCGTCCACCACCTGGTTCACCGGCCGGACGATAACGGCGCCGGCAATGTAATAAATGGCCCCGAAAAGCACAACCATGGTAATCAGGCCGATGATGATGGAGATATTCCGAAGGGAGCGGGCCTGGGCCATGACCTCGTCTATGGGGACGCCCACGGACATATGCCAGGATTTCCCGGTCCTGCCCAGTTCGATGGGCAGAAATATGGTCTGAAGCTTTTGGTGGCTGACCTTGCTGGTAAAGGTTTCCGTAATTTCCTCTCCCCTTGACAGGGCGGAGACGGTGGCCGGGGAGAGATAATCTTTTATATTTTTCCCCGTTACATCTTTATTGGGATGGGCGGCAAATTTCCCGGTATCCGTGATCAACGCTCCGTAACCGGTCTCATAGGCCTTGATTTCGGAAATCAGTTCCTGCATTTTTTCCATGGAAAAATCGGCGCCGACAAGCCCCAGAAATTTTCCGTTGACCATGACGGGAGCACAGGCGGAGACCACAGTGACCGGCTTACCGCCGATTTCGTAGGTGGTGGGCTCGGTGACCAGTTCTTTTCCAGTGGCCCTGGGGTAGGTGTAGTAGCCGGTGGTGGTGCCGTCTTCATATTCCACACAGGCTTCGATGTGAAGTCCGCCCACCCGGTTCCAATAGGCAATGTAACGGCCGGTGTCGTCGTGGGCCTGGGTGCCTTTGAATTCCTCGTCCCTGCCGTCCAGGGCATTGGGTTCCCAGACCGTCCACAGCCCCATGAGTTCGGGGTTGCCCTCAAGAACGTTTTTCAGCATCTGGTTGAGTTCCGCTCTTCCGGGCATATTGCCGTGGTGTTTGAAGCCGGCCAGGGCCAGGGCGGTATTGCGGGCCGTATCCAGGGCCGTATCCATTTGAATCTGGATCTGGTTCCTGAATTTTTCCGTCATGATAAAGGTTTTTTCCAGGGCCTGTGCCTTGGTTGCCTTAAAGGTATTGATGGTGATCACAGAAATGGAGATCGCCAGGGAGATGAAAAGCAGGCTGCAAACGGAGAGCAGCAGTTTTCCTCGTAATCCCAGTTTCATTTTATCCTCCGATAATTAAATAGTTACAACAGTCAAAACGCTGTACGATTTATAAAATCGGCAATATTAAACTTATGGCCGGATAAAATCAATAGACGTTTTTTGTTATTCTGGCAAAAAACGGAACCGGGAATTCCCGGTTCCGTTTCAGCAAGGCGGTGTTATTGATATCTATCAGTCAAAAGCCATGTCAACGGTCCATTCTTTCCAGACATTGCCCACCAGATCGGGGCCGGGTTTTAATGTCTTTTTGCCCGGTTTCCAGCCTGATGGTGTGGCCTGTGCCCCCTTTGACTCACGGACCAGCTGGAAGGCCTGGACCTGGCGCAGGGTTTCATTGACATTCCGGCCCACGGGCGGGGTCAGGACCTCATAGCCCTGGACGATACCGTCGGGGTCGATAATAAAACGCCCCCGGGTCTCCACGCCGGCGTCCTCGTCGTAAACCCCGTATATTTCACCGATGCGGCCGCCGGCATCGGAGAGCATGGGGAAGGGGACGCCGCCGTCCACCATCTTGGACAGCTCTTTGTCGTCCCACATCTTATGGACGAACATGGAATCAATGCTCATGGAAAGCAATTGGACGCCTAATTTTTCGAACTCAGGGTTTTTTTCAGCAACTGCTGAAATTTCAGTGGCTCAGACAAAGGTGAAATCGCCGGGATAAAAGCAGAGCAGTACCCATTTCCCCAGGTAGTCTGAAAGAGTCACATTGATAAAATTTCCTTTCTGATATCCGGCTGCCGTGAAATCCGGTGCTTTTTTTCCGACTCTGATCATGGATGTTTTCTCCTTTTCCTGACGGTCGATTTGAGGTGTTTCTTCTTGGCTTTTTTCTTCCACAGGGCCGCCTGTGGGCCGGGTGCACCCAGCATCAACTTCTTCAGCCATAGGTCCTCCTTTGGGTTAGTGGTGGAACCGATATTCTCCGTTGCGATTACATCAGGGCCACCTCTAATAATCGTCTTTTGTTTCGATTTCTTCGTTGCAGGAAAATTTCAACCCTCGAAATATTCAATATATTCCTCCGGTTAAAATTCTTTTTGCGCCTTGAACTCAAACCAAAATCCTGATTATTAGAGATACCCATCAGGATGCATCGGGGTAAAAGAAAAAAATTATGGTTTAATAATACAGAATCTTATCTATATTTTTAAAGTAGAGGATAAAAAAAATCAATGCAAATTGCGGAAATGTATCGGGATTAACAATGGGGAGCCGCCCTGCCCGGAGCGGGCAGGGCGGCGTTGACGAAAATCGGGTGTCTAATTTGCGGTTTCTTCGTCCCGGAGTACCCGGCGAAGTACCTTGCCGATGTTGGATACCGGGATTTCCTCCCTGAACTCAATGGTTCTGGGGCGTTTGTACCCGGCCATGTTTTCTTTACAAAAAGCTGAAATTTCTTCTTCCGTGGCGGTTTCACCCTCTTTGAGTTTGATGAAGGCCTTGACGGTTTCGCCGCTTTTGGGATGGGGAACGCCCACAACGGCGCAGAGTTCCACCTTGGGGTGGGTGTAGAGGATATCTTCAACGTCCCTGGGATAAACATTAAACCCGCCCACGATGATCATATCCTTTTTCCGGTCCGTGATGAGGATGTATCCATCTTCGTCAATGTGGCCGATGTCGCCGGTTAAAAAGTAACGTTTTCCGTCATGGGTGACGAAAACCTCTTCATTGGCATCGGGCCGCTGCCAGTAGCCTTTCATGATCTGGGGACCGCAGGCCGCCACTTCCCCGTCCTCTCCCCGGGGCAGTTCTTTTGTCGGGTCTTCAATGTCCAGTATTTTTACATGGGTGCCGGGAATGGGGAAACCGATGGACCCGATTTTCCGTTGTTCTTTATTGGTGGGATTGGCCGTGACCACCGGGGAGGTTTCCGTCAGGCCGTAGCCCTCGAAAATAACCGCTCCTGTTTTTTCTTCAAACTGCCGGCAGACTTCCGGCGGCAGGGGGGCGCCCCCTGAAAAACAGGCCATCAGGGAAGATAAATCGTAATCATCCACCAGGGGATGGTTGGTAAAGGCCACGAAAATGGTGGGCACCGCCGGCATCAGGGTGGGCTTGTAGTTCTGGACGGCCTTGAGTACTTCTGTAAACGGAGGATTGCCGGCCCTGGGATCGGGGACGCACACCAGGCGGCTGCCCGTGCCCACCGCCGAAAGCAGGGCCGTGGTAATACCGAAACTGTGGTACCAGGGCAGAACCCCCAGAAATGTGTGGAATCCGCCTTTATATGCTTTTTCCAGTGGCTTGCCTTCGCCGTGGCGTGCCCTGAGATACTCCAGCAGGGCTGTGACATCGTAGCTGAAATTGGTGTGGGTGAGTTCGGCCCCCTTGGGAACCCCGGTGGTGCCCCCGGTGTAGAGCATGATGGCGGTATCCTCCACGGGGTTGATCTCCACCTGTGGCGGTTCCGGCCGTGATCCGGCCACCATATCATCGTACATGATATGGCCGGGCTGGTGGGCGGCGGCCTTGGGGATTTTGCCCAGAATCCCGCCGAGAAAGGCTTTGAATTTTGGCAGGTAGCTTTTGATATTGCAGATCACCACCTCTTTCACCCCTGTCCCCTCGATGGCCTTGACCGTGTTGGGATAAAATTGAGGGTGGTCCATGCAGAAAACGATTTTTGACTGGGAGTCCTTCAATTGGTGGTTGAGTTCGGTGGGTGTGTAAATGGGGTTGCAGTTCACGGCCACGGCCCCGGCCTTGAGGATGCCGAAAAGAATTTCCGGGAAATGGGGCAGGTTGGGCAGAAAAATGGCCACCTTGTCCCCTTTGGCAATCCCCCTTTGGGAGAGGAAGTAGGCAATGCGGTCGGCGGTGTCCTTTACCTGGGCATAGGTTTTGGAGGCCCCGTTAAATACGGTGAACACCTTGTCCGGGTAATCCGTTGCCGAATCGTCCAGCAGTTTAAAGATGGGGAAATTGTAATCCTCAGTCATGGTGGGGGATACACCGTCCGGCCATTGGTCGGTTTCCCAGGCGGTTTGGGGTTGATTCACTTGATCCGATTGATTCATGGGGCCTCCTTTTCTTCAGGTTGTCGGGATAAACTTCAGAAATACGAAACGCCGTTTAATAGTCTATATCTCGGATTTCTATTGTTTGGAAGTGTTTTTTTTACGGACGCTTTTGCCTGTTTCATCTTGATATTGGACCTCTCCGGTGATAATGGATAGTAATTTTAAAGATGAATAAAGGGAAGTTAATCGGGAAATTAGGATGAGACTGAAATATTTGATTCTGATCGGGTTGATTGTATTGGGACTGGCAATGCCGCTGCAGGCGAAAACCATTTATGTCCGGGGGGTGACCAAAATCACCATGCGCACAGGCCCGGGCACGAGCAATAAAATTGTGGCCATGCTGCTGTCAGGGACCAAGCTTGAGATCATTGAATACCAGAAGGACTGGTCACAGGTGGTGACCGATGACGGCAAAACCGGATGGGTGCTCACCCGGTTCCTCACCGAAGAGGTGCCCAGGGCCCTTGTGGTCAAACAACTGAAAGCGGAGAACCAGCGCCTTGAGACCGCCCTTGAAGAGGCCCGTGAAACGGGCCGGGATCTGGAAACAAAAAATCAGACCCTCACTGGCATCGAAAAAAAATACAGGGCACTTCAGAAGGCTTCTGCGGATTATCTGAAACTGGATGCCGAGCATAAAGAACTGCTTAAAACATCGGAAGCCCAGAAAACCCAGATCCAGGACCTGCAGCAAAGCCTTAACGATGAGGAAAAACTCTGGTTTCTTTCCGGGG
Source organism: Desulfobacter sp. (assembly GCA_028768525.1). Classification (NCBI taxonomy): domain Bacteria; kingdom Pseudomonadati; phylum Thermodesulfobacteriota; class Desulfobacteria; order Desulfobacterales; family Desulfobacteraceae; genus Desulfobacter; species Desulfobacter sp. Next base: position 4,904,001 of record CP054837.1, read on the forward strand.
CCGGGGTGTTCATCGTGGGGCTGATTCTGGGGCTGAGCACCCGGAAGAAAAAGAACAGTTCCCTTTTGTCCTAATCCGTTTATTTTTTTGAGAGACGCCGAAATATGATTAAAACCGACTTTTTGGTGATCGGCAGCGGTATTGCCGGTTTAAGCTATGCCCTCAAGGTTGCCGAACACGGCAGTGTCAGCATTGTAACCAAGAAAAAAATCCAAAAGACCAATACGGCCCTGGCCCAGGGCGGGGTGGCCTCGGTATTCGGCAAGACCGATTCCTTTGACCTCCATGTGGAGGATACCCTCAAGGCCGGGGACGGTTTGTGCACCGAAGAGGTGGTGCGCATGGTGGTTGAAAACGGGCCGGACCGGATGCGGGAACTGGTGGATCTGGGGGCCCGGTTCAATATGGAGGGCAAGGGAAAATATGAATTTTCCCTGGGCCGGGAAGGGGGGCACTCCCAAAAACGGATCATCCATGCCCATGACCTTACCGGCAAAGAGATTGAGGACGCCCTTATTGCACAAGTCGAGGCCCATGAAAATATCACCATCCTGGAAAACCATATTGCGGTGAACCTGATCACCTTTTCAACCAGCATCAGAAGCGGGCTGGTCAGGACCCAGCATGAAAATATCTGCTGCGGGGCCTATGTGCTGGACAACGATACCGGGAAAGTCGAAACCTTTTACGCCGGCATCACCCTTTTGGCCACGGGCGGGGCATCCAAGGTTTACCTGTATACCTCAAATCCGGATATCGCCACCGGGGACGGCATTGCCATGGCCTACAGGGCCGGCGCCTCAGTCGCCAATATGGAATTTGTCCAGTTTCATCCCACCTGCCTCTACCATCCCGAGGCCAAGAACTTTCTGGTTTCCGAGGCGGTCCGGGGGGAAGGGGCCTATCTCATTGACGAGAAGGGCCGGCGTTTCATGGAAGACTATTCCCCGGACAAGGAGCTTGCCTGCAGAGACGTGGTGGCCCGGGCCATTGACAATGAACTGAAGAAAACAGGTGCCGATTCCGTATACCTGGACATCACCCACAAGGATGCGGATTTTATCCGGAAACGCTTCCCCAATATCCACGGCAAATGCCTGGAGTTCGGCATCGATATCACCAAACAGCCCATTCCGGTGGTGCCGGCGGCCCACTATATGTGCGGAGGGGTGGCCACGGACCTCAACGGCCGTACCGACGTCCAGCGCCTCTATGCCGTGGGTGAAACCGCCTGTACCGGACTTCACGGGGCCAACCGCCTGGCTTCCAATTCCCTGCTGGAAGCCCTGGTCTACGCCCATAATGCCAGCCGGGCCTCGGTGGAGGAATTCAGGAATATCGGCAACAAGGTTACCGTTACCCTGGATCCCTGGGACGAGACCAATACCCTGGACAGCGACGAAGCCATTGTGGTGACCCACAACTGGGATGAGATCCGGCGGCTCATGTGGAACTACGTGGGCATTGTGCGGTCGGACAAGCGGCTGATCCGGGCCCAGCGCCGCATTGAAAATATCCAGCAGGAAATTGATGCGTATTACTGGGACTTTAAAATCACCTCCGACCTCATTGAACTGCGCAACCTGGCCACGGTGGCGGAACTGATCATTAAATCCGCCCTCATGCGCAAGGAAAGCCGGGGGCTGCACTACAACCTCTGGTATCCGGAACGGGATGATGTAAACTGTCTGCAGCAGACCATTCTCCAAAAGCAGTTTTAAGTTTTCGTTAAAACAAAAAAAGGCTTCCTGACCGCTGGGGCGGGGGAAGCCTTTTGTTTTTTTATGCCTTGGGGGACTGTGGGGTTATTGGTCCGGGTGTTCCTTTGTCAGGGATTCTATGAACCGTTTGATGGGTTTGAGATAGGGGATGATGATCAGCACACAGATGACGGCAAAAATATACTGGACCATCTGGAAGCGCTGCTCCAGAAATTCAAATCCGTAGCACCAGATCACCGTGGCCGAGAGTGTCCCCAGGGCGGTGGCTGTGAAATTGCTGACCAGCCGCATCCTGAGCATGTATCCGATGATGGAGCCGATGACCGGGCCGGTAACCGGCAGGGGGGCCATGACAAAGCTGAAAATACCGATCCAGCCCCAGCGTTCAATCTTATCCTTTTTCTCCAGGGCCTTGCCCGCCAGCCGTCCCATGAACCGGTTTATCCATTCCACCCTCAGGTAGTTGGTGGTACTCAGGACAAATCCGCTGTAGGTGAAACAGACGATCAGGATTTCCACAAAGAAATTATAGCCGATGGTCGCGGCCGGGCTGAATCCGTTAAGGATGCACAGGCCGATGCCCCCGGCCCGGCTGCCCACGAAATGGGCCAGCAGTACCAGGACAAAGACTTTTGCAGTGTCGATGTCCACCACCGCATAAATCCCTGTGAGCAGAATAAAAACGGCAGCAAGGAAAAGCCCGAGTATCAGGAGTCTGCCCTCCACCGTATGAAAAAGCGTATGTTTCATATCTTAGTCATTGTATTCATTGTTTATTTTTGGCAAGGAGGTTATAGGGTAAGCCGGCCTGCTTGTCAAGACAGTCCCCTTGGGCCAAAAGTATCAAAATTATCTTGTCCCCCGGCACCTGGTGGTTTTCCGCAGCAGGGGGCGCGAGGGGGATGGTGGATATTTACTTTTTTATTACAAATTCATCGGGGTTTGGTCCCCACAAAGAGGGTGACAATGCCCAGGGTCATTGGCTTGAACCGGATGCCTGAAAAACCGGCGGATTTCATGATGCTGCAGAATGTGGGGGCGTCTGGGAATTTCAGTACCGATGCCGGCAGATAGGTATAGGCATTGTTATGCTTTGAAAACATGGAGCCGACCAGGGGGAGGACTTTTTGGAAATATCCCAGGTAGATTTTTCTGAAGATTCCCCGCTCAGGCGTGGTCAACTCCAGTACCACCAGGCGGCCCCCGGGTTTCAGCGTCCTGTAAAATTCTTTAAGGGCCCGTTTCCGGTCCATGATGTTCCGGATGCCGAAGGCAATAAAACCAGCATCAAAAAGGCTGTCTTTCAGGGGAAGGTTCAGTCCGTCCCCGTTAATCAGTTTTATGGTGCCATTGTTTTGGGCGGCCAGCTTTTCCCGGCCCAGTTCCAGCATGCCCAAGGAAAAATCCAGACCGATAATGCCCGCTTTGTCCTTCAATTGTCTGGATATTTCCAGCCCCACATCACAGGTGCCGCAGGCCACATCCAGGGCCCTGGCACCTTTTTCAAGCTTCGCCGCCCTTGCCATTTCCCTGCGCCACATCACATCCTGCCGCATGCTCAGCAGCCGGTTTAGAAAATCGTATTTAGGGGCAATTTTGTCAAACATTTCTTTGACAAAATCCAGTTCTTCATTCATCGTTGACAACCTGAGAATCTGAGTTATTTTATGTTACTTTATAACACCTCTGTTAAAAGCAGGGTGAAAAACTATCATACAACAGGCATAAACACAATTATAAACGAGCTGGAATACAAGCGGAAAAGAAATGAGTGACAAACGCGATTATTACGAGGTGCTGGGGGTTGACCGGGATGCGGATAAAGCCGTACTGAAAAAAGCCTACCGGAAGCTGGCCATCAAGTACCATCCCGATAAAAATCCGGACAACAAGGAAGCTGAGGATAAATTCAAGGAGGCTTCAGAGGCCTACGAGGTCCTGACCGATGAAAACAAGCGGCAGATTTATGACCAATTCGGCCACCAGGGCCTGGAAGGGGCCGGCCATTCCGGACCCAGCGGGTTCGAGGATATCTTTTCAAGCTTCGGGGATATTTTTGAGGATTTTTTCGGTTTTGGCGGGGGCCGGGGCGGCCGGGGAGGCAACCGGGTGCAGCGGGGCTCGGACCTGCGGTACAATATGACCATCGACTTCATGGAAGCGGCCTTTGGCACTGAAAAAACCATTTCCATTCCAAAGCTGGCCACCTGCGACGACTGCGACGGGTCGGGGGCTGCCCCCGGTTCTTCTGCGGAAACCTGTTCCCACTGCCAGGGTACGGGCCAATTCATCCAGAGCCAGGGCTTTTTTAAGGTCAAAACCACCTGTCCCTACTGCAAGGGCAGGGGGACCATCATTCCCAATCCCTGTCCCAAATGCCGGGGCAACGGCCGAATGGAAATCACCCGCAAGGTCCAGGTCAAAATTCCGGCCGGCGTGGATGTGGGCTCCAAACTCCGCCTCAATGGTGAGGGCGAGGCCTCTCCTTCGCCCAACGGCCCTCCCGGGGATCTGTACGTGGTTATCAACGTTAAACCCCATAAGTTTTTCCAGCGGGACGGCACCGATATCATCTGTGCCATAGATATCTCTTTTATCCAGGCGGCCCTGGGGGATGAAATCACCGTGCCCACCCTGGTGGGCGAAGAAAAATTTGCCATTCCCAAAGGCACCCAGTACGGCGATTCTTTCCGGCTCAGGGGAGAGGGGATCGCCTCTTTGCGGTCCGGCAGGCGGGGGGACCAGATCATCAAGGTGATAATCAAAACCCCCACCAAGCTCAGCTCCAAGCAGAAAGAACTGCTGGAAGAGTTTGACCGGCTGGATTCCAACAAGATTTCCAACAAACTGAAAAATCTATTTAAGAACCTGTAACTTTATCCTGTAAAGAGAACAGGGTCAGGCGGATATATGTTTGAATTAAAGGTTAAAACCCGGTTTGCCGGCGCCCACCAGCTTGCCATGGTGGGGCAGAAATGTGAAAACCTCCACGGCCACAATTGGTACGTTGAGGTGCATGTGCGGGGAGACGCGCTGAATTCCGCAGGGGTACTGGCGGATTTCGGTGATATTAAACGGGCGGTCCGGGCCGTTGTGGACGGGGAGCTTGACCATAAATATCTTAACGAACTGCCCGCTTTCAACGGGGGGCAGCCCACCTCCGAGCGCATTGCCGTTTATATTGCCCAGCGGGTTCAGTCCATCCTGGATAAGGAATTGGAAGAGAAAGTCATTGTCTCACGGGTGATGGCCTGGGAGTCCGACGACGCCTGCGCCGTTTATTATCCCGAAGACTAGCGCCAACAGCAGAGACCAGACGCAAAAAAAGCCGTTAAAGTTCTGACTTTAACGGCTTTTTTTATTGTTGGGTACCGGCGGTTACTGGTTTTCGATAATCCGTTTGGCCGGAATCAGCCCGGTGGCAGCGGCGGATACAATGTTGCCGGCCACGCCCGGACCGTCCCCTGCCACATACATCCCCTGAATGGGGGTTTCCAGGAAGTTGTCCGTTTCCACCTGGGTGGCGAAGAATTTGATTTCCGGGGCATAAAGCAGGGTTTCATCGTTGGAAACCCCGGGTACCACCAGGTTCAGTCCTTCCAGGCCTTCGATGAGGTTGGACAGGATCCGTTCGGGCAGGGCCATGGCAATGTCCCCGGGAACCACGTTGGTCATGGTGGGTTCGATATAGCCCTTATTGATACGGTTCCAGGTGGAGCGCCGTCCCCGTTTCAGGTCGCCGAACCGCTGGAGGATGGGTTTGCCCCCGCCGATGATGGTGGCAAGGCGCCCTATGGATTCCCCGTAGGCCTGATTGTCGGTGACCGGTTCCGTGAGCACCACCTTGGAGAGGAATGCAAAGTTGGTGTTTGAGGATTTCTTGTCCGAATAGGCGTGGCCGTTTACGCAGACAAAATCCTTATAGTTTTCCAGGGCAACAAATCCGCCCTGGTTGGTGCAGAAGGTCCGGGTCTGGTCGTCATAGGTCTGGGTCTGGATGAAAAATGTGGGGTCGTAAATCACATTGCACAAATCATCCATGATGTCATTGTGCACTTCCACCCGGACGCCGACTTCAATGCCCCGCTGGCTTAGAGGAATGCCGTATTTCTGGGCCAGTGTAGAGACCCAGTTGGCACCGATCCGTCCCGGAGCCAGGATGACGTTGTCGGCTTTGTAGGTGTCTTTTTCCGTGACCACGCCCTGGATCCGGCCGTCCTTTTCGATGATATCCGTTACGTTTTCCTTGGTGCGGATTTCAAGACCCTTGGATTTGATATGTTCCGCCATGCCGGCGATATATCTGGGCAGATTATCTGAGCCCAGGTGCTTTTGCTTGATCAGGAGCAGGTCGATACCGAAGCGCTTGGCTTCTTTGCGGACGAGTTTGGCTTCCTGCATGTTTGTGGGGAAAACCTTGGCATCCATGCCGAACCGGGTGAAGATTTCTTCAGTCTCGTCGATGAGGGCCTGGGCCTGTCCCATGGGCATGAACTGGGTGAGGTCTGTTTTGCCCAGCCTGGGGATGAAATTAAGCTTGCCGTCGGAGTACAGCCCGGCGCCGCCGATACCGGAAAGAATGTTGCATGGGTCGCATTGGATGCATTTCTGGAGCCGGTTGTTGGGGCATTTGCGCTTTAAAGAGTCCTTGCCCTTTTCGATGAGCAGCACCTTGAGGTTGGAATGCTCTTTTAAATGGTAGGCCGCAAACAGCCCTGCGGGCCCGCCGCCCACGATAATCACATCATACGTCATAATTCACCTTGGTAAAAATAATATTGAATATTTGGTCAAATTTTACACAAACCTTCCATTTTTATAAGATTTGCCTGGAAAAGTCAATATCCTGTTTTGGTTTTTTTCAAGGGGACGGGGGCGGTTTATTTTTGTTGCATTCCCTGGCATGGTGGCGTTATTCTTTGAGAAACAGTTCACAAATCGGTATAGGGTATATTTTTTTAAAAAATTCGGTTATGGGCGAAATGCCGGAAAGCAGGCTGCTGTCCTGGGAGGTGCCATGAAAATTACAAAATTATTGGTCGGGATGGTCGTCCTTTGCCTCTGTTGCCCTTTTAACGGGTGGGGGAAGGACAAGATCACCTGGTTAATCAAGCACTGGCCTCCTTTTATGGTGCTGGACGACACCCGGCAGGTCATAACCGGCGGACAGAGGGGTATCCAATTAAAACTGCTTCAGCAGGCCCTTGTGGATTATGGACATATCAATGTGGAAATGCCTTGGAACAGGTTCTGGTACCTGGTGGAGAAAGAAGAAAAGGTATGCAATTGCATGTCCCTTAAAACCCGGGAGCGTGAAATGTTCGCCGCCTTTTCCATCCCCATCAGCATCGCCTTGCCCAATCAGATTATCATGAGAAGAGAGACGGCCCGGAAGCTTGGATTCCCCAAATCATTGTCCCTGGTTGAACTCATGAAGAATAGGCAGTTCACAGGCCGGTTGATCGCAAAGCGGTCTTATTCCATGGAGATTGATCAACTGCTGAAACAGTATGAAACCCAATCCAATATCACAAGGGAGTATATTGACGAACAGACCGTTTTGAAAATGCTGGCCAAAAAGCGGATGGATTATATCCTGGAATACCCCTTTGTGGTTACAAAAACGATTAACCGGGAGTTCCCCCAATTAAAAGGCCAGCTTGTGAACATTCCCATCAATGAGATTTCACCCTATTATTACGCCTATGTGGCGTGTCCCAAAAATGAGTGGGGCAATACCGTTATAATAAAAATTAATGAGGCACTGAAGCAGTTAAGGCCGACAAAAGCGTTTCGTGATGCACTGTCCCAGACATATGCCGGGGAAAATTTAAACACCGTGCTAAGGTATTACGATGCGTATTTAATTGGCGGTGAGAATTAAGGGGGGACGATGAAATGGAATCTTTCGTCTGGGGGGAACATTTTATCACCGGGCTTGGGGAGGTCGACAAGCAGCACCGGCATTTGATTGATGTTTTAAATCGTTTCGGCACCGCCCTGGCTGAAAATAAAGTTCTGGACGGGCATGTTAAACGCATTTTTGACGAGCTGGCAGACTATGCCTTATATCATTTCAAGGCTGAAGAACGGCTGATGGCTGAGATGAAGATGGATTCCCGGCACATCGTGCAGCACAGTGCCGAGCACAGTAATTTTGTGGGGGACGTCCAGGCGCTGATTCGGGAAATCACACCGGGAAACCCTGAAACCACCCAGGCCCTGCTTGCATTTCTGATCCAATGGGTGGCATACCATATTCTGGGGTCAGACCAGAAAACGGCCCGGCAGATTGCGCAGATCAAAAAGGGAAAGACCCCCCGGGAGGCTTTTCTGCTGGAGGAAAAAAGGGAACGGGCCCCCACCGAAGCCCTGCTGACGGCACTGAATAATCTCTATACCCAGGTCGCCCGCAGGAATAGGCAGCTCATAGAGTTTAATCTCTCCCTTGAGGAAAAAATTGCGGACCGGACCAGAGAACTGGTTGAGGCCAACCGGCATCTTGAGACCCTGGCCCTGACAGATACATTGACCGGGCTGGGCAACAGGCGCTTCGCCATGGATCAGCTGCAGCGGCTGTGGGAATCTGCCCGGGAAAAGGGCCGCCCCTTGAGCTGCATGATGATTGATGCAGATGAATTCAAGCCCATAAACGATAGATTCGGCCACGATGCCGGAGACATTGTCCTGGCCCGGCTGGCCAAGGAATTGGAGTATTCCGTCCGGAATGATGATTTGGTCTGCCGGCTGGGGGGCGACGAATTTTTTATTATCTGCGCCGATACATCCCTGAAGGGGGCAATGCACCTGGCCGAGGCGATCAGGGCCAATGTGGCCGCCCTCAGGGTGGCCGCCGGGGACGGCCAGTGGCGCGGCTCTGTCAGCATCGGCGTCGCCTGGAACCATCCCGAGTTAAAGCGGACGGACGAAATGATCAAGGCGGCGGACCAGGGGGTGTATATGGCCAAAGACAGCGGCCGGAACGCTGTTGAAACCGTTCAGGCCGATTAAGCCGGGTACCGGTAGCGCAGCAGGGGGCACCCTATTCCTCTACCGGTATTACTTTCCACTGATCATCGGATACGCACCCAATTATTTGAACAGCTCTTGTTTCAGTGCGCTGCTTCGCAATTGGAGAATAGAAAAAGAATATCGTTGCAATTTCCCCCCAGGCGATGTTTAATCTGAACCTCGTTATCGGGGATTTTTTTTTCAGGCGGCTTTGAACCAATCCCGGCTCAGCCGTATAAGGCATACTCATGATCCTTATTATGTCTATTATTGTTATTCTTATTGTTGGGATTTCCCACGGGGAGGTGGCCCCTTCTTGCAGGCCATGCTGTTTAAGATGCAAAGCGACGTTAAATTATGGATAAACCGTTTTGGGAAGATTCATACAAGCTTGATGATGTGGCGACATTTGGGATCTCGCCTAATCCGACCATTCAGGAAAGATGGCCCATGTTTGAGAAAAACGGGGCTGTCCTTGATGTGGGGTGCGGAGAAGGGAAAAACGCAATATTTTTAGCTTCAAAAGGGTTTGTTGTCGATGCCTTTGATATTTCCGGGGCAGGGATAGAAAAGCTGAATCGTCTGGCAGTGAAAAACCGTGTTAACGTATCTGCCTGGGTTCAGGATTTACGGGATTATTCTTTTAATAAAGACTATGATGTGATCACCTCCCATGGAACGCTTCATTTTGTCGCCGCACAAGACTGGAAAAAATTCATTTTAGAGGCCAAGGAAAAGACAAAAAGCCGCGGTATTCACATCATGCAGATCTTCACCAATAGAATTCCCGCTTCACCGGATATTGAGCCTTTTGTCAAAGGACTTGCAAATGAAGGTGAGCTGTTCAAATTATATGAGGATTGGGAAATCATCGAAACGAAATCATATATTTTTGAGGATGAACATCCCGGTGTGGAAACGCATTTTCATGCATCGAATAAAATCGTGGCAAGGAACCGAAAATGAAAAGAGAATTGAATGCGCCCTGTGGCCTGTATTGCGGTGTTTGCGGGGTATATGTCGCAAGCTGGGACAAGAACCGGAAACTGAAGGATAAACTCGCTGGGGCCTACAAGGTAAAACCGGAAGAAATTGAATGCAAGGGCTGCCTGTCCGATGAGAAGTTCGTTTACTGCCGGGTCTGTGGAATCAGGGCCTGTAGCACAGAAAAAGGTATTGATGGCTGCCATTCCTGTGATGAATTCCCATGCAGACAGATTCACGATTTCCCGATTCCTGCCGGCAAGGCGGAAATTTTACGTTCTGTTCCGGAGAGGAAAAAACTGGGGGATGCAAAATGGGCTGAAGCAGAAAGGCTGCGATATACCTGCCCCCATTGCAGCAGCAATCTGTTTCGGGGCGCTAAACGGTGCGGGAACTGCAAAAGAATGGTAAGCGATGCCGGATAACGGAAAAAAATGATAATGATGGCCCTCAAACGTAAAGGTGGCATTACCGGATAGGGGCTAAATGAAGTTACAGGCGAACGCCTGCGATCCGGGGTGGGACCTTATGGCGTTAAAGGATTCGTAATGGAAAAATATATTGTCTACCAGATAGATGCATTCACAAGAACAAAATTCAAGGGCAATCCAGCCGGTGTCGTGGTCAATGCGGACGGGCTCTCTGACAACCAGATGCAGACAATTGCAAGGGAATTGAATAATTCGGAGACCGCATTTTTGTTCCAGCCGGATGGCAATGACTGTGACGGCCGAATACGGTATTTTACGCCAACAACTGAGGTGCCGACCTGCGGCCATGCAACCATTGCCGCCATGTATGCCAAGGCCATTGAAGAGGACCTTGCCCCATGTGTGTTGAGCATCAAAACGAGAATAGGGGTGCTTCCCTTTGAAATCCGGCGATCAGGGGACATGGTAAAAATATGGATGACCCAGGGGGAAATTGAGATCGGCCAGCCGCTGCCCCGGGATATTCAAGAAAAAATCATCTCATCCCTTGGGTTGTCCGATGGGGATCTGGATGTGAGGTGTCCCATTCAAATTGCATCCACCGGCCATTCCAAGGTAATGATCGGCATAAAAAGCAGGGAACGGCTTAATGGGCTTAAGCCGGATTTAAATGGGCTGAAAGAACTGAGCAAGCGGATTGATTGCAGCGGCTATTTCGTCTTTGTCCTGGCCCTGGACAATCCACATGTCCAGAGTCATGGCAGAATGTTCGCCCCGGCCATCGGGATCAGCGAAGATCCCGTCACAGGAAATGCAAACGGTCCCCTGGGCGCCTACCTGGTTCACAATGGACTGGCCGGATCTTTAAATGATTCTTTCTCCTTTATTGGCTCGCAGGGTGAAGCCATTGGAAGGGAGGGGGCCGTAGAGGTGCAGGTGTCCATTGAGAATCAAACGCCGGTGCTGGTAAAAATTGCCGGCGAGGCGGTGGAGATTTTTAAGACGGTTATCGAATTATAGCAGGGCAGACCTTAATCATGGCCTATTCAATTGAATTGTATTTCGATACCGGGTTTGAAAGAAAAATTTTAAAATTATGGGAGCTTCTTTCAGAATCTGGGCTGCCTTCGATTATGCAGAAAATAGGCAGCCGTCCCCATGTTGCCATATCTATTCTGGATTCAATTAATAAGGCGGACATCCCCGGGATTCTCCGGTTCCTTGAAAAACGGCATCACCCATTTGAGATCCTTTTCCCGGCGATTTCCCTGATTCCGGGCGGGCATGGGGCTGTGGTCCTTTCTCCATCACCCAATGGCCGGTTGATTGATATCCAGAATGATCTGTATGATCACCTTATTGAAAGGGGATATTCGCCCAGGGCGTTTTATCAGCCGGACAACTGGCTGCCCCATTGCACCGTTTCAAAGGAAATGGCGCTGGATGAAAGCATTGAGACCATCCGGATCTGTGCGCAGGCCTTTGTCCCTGGCCCGGCAACGGTTGCGGCGGCTGGAATTATTGAGTTCCGGCCGAGGAAGGAATTGGGGACCTGCCGATTGGGGGAATACCGATCCTGACCGTCCAGATGTCGGCGCCTCCAGCGTTACTATGGAATGCCCTGGTACCCGTGATCCAAAAAACTTGATTATTTATGTAATTAAAGTTATATTTTCTGCCCTAAACCGCTGGATGTACAAGGGAAAGCGGATGCAAACTGACGCTGCGTAAGGAAAGGAGAGGGAATATGAAAGGTCTAAACCTGGGGCGGTACGCCGGTATCGGTATCATTTTGTTTTGCACGATGATGGTATCTGTTGCCTTTGCCGGCGGGGAGCCCGTGTCAAAAGAGGACAGGATTCAGCATCAGAGGATGGGAAAACAACAGGCCGGGCATTTTACCGGCAAGGCGGACGTGGTTTATGAAAAGGATGGGTGGCGCCTCAACGTTTTTATTACCCAGAAGGGGAGCCGCTCCCAGGGAAGCCACGGCATTCTGCTGAAAAACGGCAAACCGGTGAATGGGAAAAAGGGGGAAACCCTTGAAACCGCCATCGGTACCCTGCGGTACCAGGGGCCTTTTGGCATGCGGGCCAACCTGTGGGACAGCACCGGCTGGGTCATGGTTCACGCCCTTGTCAAACCCGAATGGACATACCAGATAAAACCGGGGCCAGCCAGGCCGAACCTGGAAGGGCTTGAAAAGGCGCTGCAGGAATCCAGCAGGAATAAAGAATAGGGGGGAGGCTTTCATGGACAAGAGAATCAAATGGATATGTCTTATTCTGTTCTGCGGTGTATTTCTATGTACGGCCGCACTGGCTGCCGGGGATCAAAAGGATAAAAAAAAGAAAATCGGTTCCGATACCCAATACACGATGAAAGATAAGAAAAAATCGGACAGGAAGAAGCAGGAGGGCCTGGACAAGGTGGCGCCGAGTCTCAAAAAAGGTGAAAAGGCCGCAGGCGTCCTGGATAAACTCAGCCAGAAGATCGGGAAACTTGTAGACAAGGTCATGCCGGCCCCGGGTGCGAAAGAGATGGGCAAGGCTGCCGGCAAAACCGCCAAGGTGGGGGCCAAGAAGGCGAAAGAGTGGCGGACAAGGGGGGATGCCGTGGTCAGTGATTCCGGAGAACTCAAGATCTGGAACGAGAAAACCGGAAAATGGGAGGATTTCTGAACATGGGGATTTCAGACTCCCTGCTCGGGCTGGCCATTTTTCTGGGGCTCATGTTCATCGGATTCCTGTTTGTCCTGATACGGGGGAAAATCCATGGCGAAAAACCGTTGAAAAATCATCGCGGCCCGGCCGTGGAATTCCCGGAATCATCCTCCCGCGAAAATGATGGGGGGATGAACGCTGTCATGGACCGGGAAGCGCTACTGGGGGGCGATGTTACCATGGACAGCAACGATCATTAACCCCGGCCCATGCGGGTGACAATCTGATGTCCGGCCCCGGCAACCCTGGGGCGACCGGCATCCATTCTTGGGGGAATTCTCCTTGCCGGCCTTTGGGGGAAGTGGTAATCTTAATCATTATTAACCCGACGGATAAAAGGCAGGACGATATGAAAATACGGATTCCCGCGCCTTTATACCACTTCTTTCCCATGCTCAGTGTGATTACCGGCTTTACCATGGTTGCACTGATTCATCACCCCTTAAGTATCCTGACTGCGGCCGGACTGTATGCATATGCATTCCGGATTTTGTGGTTGCGGGCCTAAAAGTGCGGTTTTTTTCCTTTCTGAAGCGATTACATGTTGATTTTATAAGCAACAATTAATATAGAAGGGGCAATTAGAATTTTAGATCAGCAAAAGGGGTAGTATATGTGACATAGACGGTTGATTCCTACAAACCACCGTCACATCCGGTAAATAGAATAACAGCCAATATTTGGAGAGAAGAGACCATGAAACGTACTTTCATTGCAGTATCTTGCCTTGTTATTTTTCTCATCACCAGCGATGCCTTTGCCCAGGAACCCCAGCAGACCCTTGATCTGCCCACGGGCACCATGACGCTTGTGGCCCCTGAAGGGTCCGAGCGGGAGGCCAAACGCTCACCGGTTCTCTTTCCCCACTCTCTTCATTTTGGTTATTCCTGTAAAGACTGCCACCATAAGTGGGACGGATCCAGCCCCGTGCAGAGCTGCGCCACGGCTGGCTGCCATGAAAATCTCTGGGCCTCCATTCCCGGAACCACATCCGATGACGAACCAAAGGTCAAATCCCTGACCGGTGCCTACCATCAGGTCTGCCGGGACTGCCACCGCAAGGAAGTCAAACTCCAGAAGGACCAGGGGATAAAAGATGTTGTCACCGGGCCCATCGCCTGCGACGGATGCCATCCCGACCCCCATTCCGACATTGAAAATTCCGAAGAAAGCATTTCCGTACCCCTGGGCAGTTTGATGATCAATCCGCCCGAAGAGGTGGATGCCAAAAAGGGCCCGGTGAATTTTCCCCATGGCCAGCATTTTGAATTTGCCTGCCAGTCCTGCCACCATGACTGGGACGGGGAGAGCGAAGTGGAATCCTGCATGAGCTGCCATGAAGAGCTTGAACCCACCACCGGCCGGAACATAAAGAATCCGGACAATATCATGTATTATCTGGCGGCCTACCACAATGTCTGCCTGGACTGCCACAGGGATACCACAAAAGAACGAAAGGCCGTGATCAAGGCCGCTGCCAAGGAAGGCAAGACCCTTAAAGACGAGGCGCTTCCCAAGGCCGGCCCTGTGGGCTGCAACGCCTGCCATTCCTGATCATCAGCCACCCGGGATTTATAAACCTGGCAGGCCCGCATTGCTGCGGGCTTGCCAGGTTTGTTGCGTATTGGTATAAGTTCAGTTTTGAGATTTAGATAATTTAAGGATAGCAGTGTGGGAAATAGAGCAAAAGGGCGGTTTCTGGTTTTTGAAGGTATAGACGGCTCCGGAAAGAGCACCCAGGCCAAGCGCCTGTTTCAGCGGCTGGCGGATATGGGCAAAGATGCGGTATCCACCTTTGAACCCTCGGACGGGCCCGTGGGACGGCTGATCCGGAAAATGCTGTCAGGGGAGGTCCCCGTGGACCAGCGGACCATTGCCTCGCTTTTTGCCGCCGACCGCACCGATCACCTGGTAACCCCAGGGGCCGGGGTGACGCATTGGGTGGATGAGGGCAAAATCGTGGTTTGCGACCGGTATTATTTTTCGTCCTACGCCTACCATGCCCAGTACATCGACATGGACTGGGTGATCCGGGCCAACAGCCTGAATGCGGATATTCTGCGCCCCCATGCCACCCTTTTTATCGACGTGGAACCCGAGGTCTGCCTGGAACGGATCAAAGCGGCAAGGGAAAAGCTTGATATCTACGAAAAAATAGATATTATGAGGCAGGTCCGGTCCAATTATTTTAAGGCCTTCGACCGGTTGAAGGATGAGGAAAGAGTTATCGTCATCGACGGCAACGATACCCCTGAAAATGTAGCGGCAGCCGTCTGGAAAGAGGTCCGGCGGTTCATCGAACCCCCGGATTAATGCCAAAAGGAGTTGAATGAAAAGAATCTGTGTGATTGACGGCCAGGGCGGGGGCATCGGTTCCACCGTGATCAAGCGGCTCAAGGATCGTTTTGAGGAGCGGGTGGAAGTGATTGCCCTGGGCACCAATGCCATTGCCACGGCCCAAATGCTTAAAGCCAGGGCAAATAAGGGGGCTTCCGGGGATAATGCCATTGTCCAGACCGTGAAAAAGGCGGATGTGGTGATCGGCCCCGTGGGCATTATCATGCCCCATGCCATGATGGGAGAGGTTACCCCGGCCATGGCCGAGGCGGTCTGCCAGTCCGATGCCAAAAAGGTGCTGCTGCCCCTGACCCAGGAAAATATTTCCATCGTTGGCGTGACGGGATTCCCCCTTCCCCAGCTGGTGGACGAACTCATTGATACCCATTTGGGGCTGCTGAGCCCCTAAACCCATATTAAATCCAGGAGCTTTGATTATGTGTGAAGCCAATGCATATCTCATGGAAGAAAACGGTGAGGAAACCCTGCTCATGGAAGCGGTGGACAAGGTGGAGCCCGATGAAAACGGTATCCGCCTGATTTCTATTTTCGGAGACCAGAAATTCGTCAAGGGAAAAATACATTCCCTCTCCCTGGTGGACCACAAGGTTTATATCAGAACCGAATAAAAGATCAGCCAAATGACGGAAAAAGGCGGGTAGGGGGCTTTCGATGCCCGTTACCCGCCTTTTTAAATTTGACGATACCCTAAAAAAGATAAGGAGTGAAACATGACTCCGCAGATTCTTATTCCTTTGCCGGATACCATTCCGGTGCACTGGGGATGGTTCCAATTGCTGCTGACGGTCACCTTTTTGCTGCATCTGCTTTTCATGAACGCCATGCTGGGCAGCGGCATCATCGCCCTGGTACGGGAGTTTAAAATGGACGCCAGAGGGGACCGGCTCAATCATGAAATGGCTGAAAAATGGCCCTACACCATTGCCCTGACCGTAAATATGGGGGTGGCGCCCCTGTTGTTTTTACAGGTGCTCTACGGCCATTTTATCTATACCAGCTCCATATTGATGGCGGTGTACTGGATTTCGGTTATTCTGCTGCTGATCATCGCCTATTATGCGGCCTATATCTACGATTTCAAATTTGAAGCCATGGGGCAGGCCAGGAAAATTTTTATCGCCATCGGCGTGATTCTTCTCCTCTGGATCGCGTTTGTCTTTTCCAACAATATGGTGATGATGATCCGGCCGGAGGCCTGGCAGGCCTATTTCCGCAATCCTTTCGGCACGGTGCTGAGCCTGTCCGACCCCATGCTGGTGCCGCGCTACCTGCATTTTGTGGCGGCCTCTGTGGCGGTTGCAGGTTTGTTCCAGGCCATTGTATGGAAGATGAAAAACAAGGATGACGGGGCGGTCCGCTCAGGGCTGAAATGGTTTGCCTGGGCCACCTGCCTCCAGTTTGCTATAGGAATCTGGTTTCTTCTTTCACTGCCCCATGGAAAGATGATGCTGTTTCTGGGCGGCAGCCTCCTGCATACGGCGCTGCTTGGCTGCGGCATCCTTATGGCTGGCGCAGCCCTTTTTGCGGCGGTGCGGGGCAATGTTTGGGGGGCGGCGGGGCTCACCCTTGCCCTGGTCCTGGACATGGTGCTGGTCAGGGACCTGTTGCGCCGGGCCTTTCTGGCGCCGTACTTTTCGCCGGAGGATTTGACAGTGGTGCCGGAATACTCCCCCATGGTACTCTTTCTGGTGTCGTTTGCCCTCGGGCTGGCCCTGATCGCCTATATGCTCAAGATTGCCGCGTCGGCGGGAAAGGAGGCCTGATATGAATTATCCGGTGTGGGAACTCCATACGGCGGGCGGCGGCCTTTTAATCGCGTGCATGGCCGTGGTCCATGTCTATGTGGCCCATTTTGCCGTGGGCGGGGGGCTCTTTCTGGTATGGGCGGAAATGAAAGCGTACAGGGAAAGCTCCCCCCTGCTTCTGGACTATGTAAAGGCCCATGCCAAGTTTTTCCTTTTGCTGACCATGGTCTTCGGCGGGATCACCGGGGTGGGCATCTGGTTTACGATAGCGCTGCTGAATCCCTCTGCCACCTCCACCTTGATTCACACCTTTGTCTTTGGCTGGGCCACTGAGTGGGTCTGTTTTCTGGGGGAGATCATCGCCCTTTTCATCTATTTTTATACCTTTGGCACCATTTCAGAAAAGGCCCACCTTAAAATCGGATGGCTTTATTTCATTTTTGCCTGGCTTTCCCTGTTTCTGATCAACGGGATTATCGATTTCATGCTCACCCCGGGCCAATGGGCGGAAAACGGCAGTTTCTGGTCCGGTTTTTTCAATCCGACCATGTGGCCGGCCCTATGTTTCAGAACCTTTATTGCCTTTATGTTTGCCGGAATTTTCGGATTTCTGACCAGCATGTTTATCACGGATGACAAGGCCCGGACATCCATGAACCAAAGCTGTGCCCTGTGGATGATTATTCCCATGGCGCTGATGCTGGTGTCCGGGTACTGGTATTTTAACAGCCTGCCCCTGCAGGTGCAGGCCATGGTACTAAAAATTTCTCCTGAGTTTGCCCCCTATTTTCAGGCATTTTTCCTGGGCACCGGACTGCTTTTTACCGGAGCGGTTCTCCTTGCGCTCTCCCTGCCCCTGCCGGTGAAAAAGGTCCTGGCATTTTTGATCCTGGCCATGGGGCTGGTCTATATGGGCGGGTTTGAATTCATCAGGGAAGGGGGGCGGCGTCCCTGGGCCATTTACGGCCATACCTACGCCAATGCCGTCCAAAAAGCCCAGGTTGAAAAGATTAACCGGGACGGGTTCCTGGCATCGGCCACATGGATATTCAACAAAAAAATCACCCCGGAAACCAAACTGGCCGCCGGGCGTGAGCTGTGGCGCCACCAGTGCGCGGCCTGCCATTCCGTGGGCGGTCCCATGAAGGATATCCTTGAATTGACAAAGGGCCTGGAAATAACCGGCATTGAATCACGGCTGGACGGCAACGGTAAGCTCTCGGCCTATATGCCCCCCTTCATGGGAACCCCTGAAGAACGCAGGGCCCTTGCCGCATATATCCTGGAGGGGCTCCATGCCCGAAAGCAGGAACCCGTCCAGGTTTTTCCGGCACAAGACAGGGAAGTGAAGATTCCCCCCTTTGACCCGGACAATGACGAATATGTGCTCCTGGCCTGGAATAACCTGGGCATGCACTGCATCTCGGACAGCGATCCTTTCTGGGTGCTTCTGCCCCCGGCCAACGATCTGTTTGCCCTGCTCGTGCGGCGGGGGGAAACCCCTGAAATCGTGACCGAGGATATTGAGATCACCTATGAGGCCGATGAGGCGTTTAAAGACCCTTCCGCCCATGTGAAATTCTGGGATCATGCCCAATCGGTTTTCGGAAAAAAACTTGAGAAGAATATCGGTCTTTCAGGCAACGGACTTAGCGGGAAAATGCATTTTTCAGAAGAGCGGAATGCCTATGAGGCCACCCTGATTCCGGTGGTGCCCTATAGGAAAGAGGGCCGTTACGACCCCTATCCCTTGTTCACGGTGAAGGCCGTGGATAAAGCCACCGGCAACACCCTGGCCGTGACCCGTACCGTGGCACCGACTTCCACGGAGATGGGGTGCAAAAATTGCCACGGCGGCCAGTGGCGGGTGGATGGCAAGGCCGGGTTCACCGATGAAACCGCGGCCAATATCCTGGCGGTCCATGACAGGCGTTCAGGCACCAATCTGCTTGAACGGGCAGAACAGGGCAACCCGCAGCTTTGCCAGTCCTGCCACGGGGATCCCGTGCTGGGCACCGAAGGCAAACCCGGGCTGCTCAATTTTCCGGCGGCCATCCACGGCTGGCATGCCAATTACCTGTCAAAACGGGGGGCGGATGCCTGCTACAAATGCCACCCTGCCAGGCCCGAGGGACCCACCCAGTGCCTGAGGGGCGTTCACGCCGGGAAACTGGACTGCACGGCCTGCCATGGGTATCTGGAGGACCATGCCCTGAGCTTGCTCAAAAAAGAGGACCAGGCGAACAAGGCCGGCGCCCAACGTCTCATGGCCCACCTTGAGCCCAGGAAGGTTGCCGCCCTGGATGAGATTAATGCCAGGACTCCGTGGATCAATGAACCGGACTGCCTGGGATGCCATGTGGAATTTACCCGCCCCGACCCGAAAACCGCAGATGCCTTTAACAAATGGACTGAAGGGCCGGATGCACTTTTCAGGATGCGCCACGACGAGACCTACAGCATCATGTGTATGGCCTGCCACGGCGCCACCCATGCCGTGTATCCGGCAAAGAACAAACTGGGCGCGGACCTTGACAATATCCAGCCCCTTCAGTACCAGAAGAACCGGTTCCCCATGGGATACCAGCGCTGTTCTGCCTGCCATACGGTGCCCGTTGAAGATGAACCCATCCATCATCCCATGGCCCCAAAGGCATTGGTCCAGGATAAATGAAAACCGCCATGGAAAAAGAATGTTGAACGGGCCGGCTGAATCGTCGGCCGGCCGTTCATTACCGGCTTTTTTAATCCTTTGGCCAATTGATGCGGGAGGTCAACTGCCTTATTTGTGAGCGGGTCAGCTCAACCTTCAGATGCAGGGGGCCAGAGGCATCCGCCGTGACAAAGGGCAACACCACGGTTGTTGTTTTTGAGGCCGATAATGCATCCAAGGCTTTGCCGGCCGCTTCAACCAGGCGCATGACTGCCATGGCATCTTTTTGGAGATCAATGCCGCTGTCTTTCCGGAATTCTTCTGTTAAATGAAGTGAAACAATGACCAGGGGCCACAGTTTGGACCGGGTGAGCACCATATCCAAATGCTTCGGCCCTGAGGTTTCTGCCGTGATAAAGGGCCGATAGAGCCGGGTTTGTTTTAAGCGGGACAGCTCTTTTTGGGCTTTGTCCGCTGCTTCATTTAGGCGGTAAAGGGCAAAGGAATCATTGTTGAGGTCGATGCCCTCTTCTTTGCGGAACTCCCCTATTAAATACGCCCGGATGCAAAGGGCAACATACTCACCGGTGGGCTGGAGGGTTGCCGGGACCGCCGGCCGAAGCGTCGCTGTTGTCTGGCCTGGTGACGGGAGGGGTTTAACTAAGCCCAGAATGCCCTGGAGTGCAGGCGGGGTGACCGGTTTTGTCCCGGGGGTTTTGTTCCCGTCCCCTGGAGAACCGGTCATGGCGGCGATGTCTGCCAGCAGTTTTTTTAATTCATGGTCATGGGCGCCGCCCTTCCATCCCGAAAGATCTGCCGTGTGGATTCTGCGAAAACCCATGGGGGGCCTGATGTCCTCTATCAATACCGGGATGAGTATGCCCCGGGAGCGCCCCTCATCAGCCTCGTCTCCCACCCAGTCCGATCCCACCGATGACAGGGACCATAGGACGATGAGGCACCGGGCATCGGCAATGGCTTTTTCAATGGTCTGGGCAAATCGTTTCCCGGCAGGGATTTTGCGGTCCCACCAGACCGACCAGCCCTGTTGGCTCAGGATATCGGCCAGGGCGTTGGCAATCTTCCGGTCCTGGCTGGCGTAGCTGATGAAAATGTCTGCCATGGTTTGGTCCATTTCTTATTGCTTTGGGTGCACATTCAGGCTGAGAAGCAGGACCGTATTTTACAAAAGATGTATGCAGGCTGAACGGTATGAGAGAAAATTTACCAGTATTGGAGGCGGTAGTAAAGGGGTTTGAGCCGACCGGTGCCAGATTGCCGGCCTTCTCCGGAAAATGCAAAAGGCCGGCTGAATTTTCAGCCGGCCTTTGGGGATCTAATCCTGGATCCTGAAACGGATTACCATCCCAGGGTCAGGAAATCATGCATGGAGTCGGCGGCCGCTCGGCCGGCACCCATGGCCAGGATTACGGTGGCGGCACCGGTGACGATGTCGCCGCCGGCCCATACGCCCCGTTTGGAGGTCTTGCCGGTGGCCTCATGGGCTTCGATATTGCCCCAGCGGTTCAGCGCAAGGTCCGGAGTGGTGTTGGTGAGCAGGGGGTTGGCGTTGGAGCCCACGGAGACCACCACCAGGTCCGTGTCAATCTTGAATTCGCTGCCTTCAACGGGCACGGGGCGGCGGCGGCCCGAGGCATCGGGCTCGCCCAGCTCCATTTTCAGGCATTCCATACCGGTAAGCCGTCCGTCATCATCGGCGAAGAACTGGGTGGGGTTGGTCAGCAGGACAAACTCAATGCCTTCCTGCTCGGCATGGTGGAGTTCTTCCTCCCTGGCCGGCATCTCATCCCGGGAACGGCGGTAGACCACTTTTACGGAGTCCGCACCCAGGCGCATGGCGGTACGGGCCGAATCCATGGCCACATTTCCGGCCCCCAGGACCACCACGTTTTTACCCCTGGCAATGGGGGTGTCGTATTCGGGGAAAAGGTAGCCCTTCATGAGGTTGGTCCGGGTGAGGTATTCGTTGGCGGAGTAAATGCCGATGGCATTTTCGCCGGGCAGGTTCATGAACCTTGGGAGCCCAGCGCCCACGCCGATATATGCGGCGTCGTATCCTTCTTCTTCAAAGAGTTCGTCAATGGTGACCGACGCGCCCACAACGGTGTTGCACTCGATGTTGGCCCCCATTTTTTCAAGGGTGGCCACTTCCGAGGCCACGATTTCCTTGGGCAGACGGAATTCGGGGATGCCGTATACGAGAACCCCGCCGGGTTTATGGAAGGCTTCAAAGATGGTCACATCGTGGCCCTTGAGCAGCAGGTCGCCGGCAACGGTGAGGCCCGAGGGGCCGGAACCGATAACCGCCACTTTTTTGCCGGTTTTTTCAGCTACTTCAGGCACTTCTCCGGCGCCGTTCTTTCTTTCCCAGTCCGCGGCAAATCTTTCAAGGTAGCCGATGGCAACGGGCTTTCCTTTTTTACCCAGGATACATTTGCCTTCGCACTGCTCTTCCTGGGGGCAAACCCGTCCGCATACGGCGGGAAGCGCATTCCTTTCCCACAGCTTGTTGGCAGCGCCGGAAAAATCACCCTCGGCAATGCATTTGATGAAATCGGGGATGAGAACGGACACCGGGCACCCCTCCATGCAGGCGGGTTTTTTGCACTGAAGGCAGCGTTTGGCTTCAGCAATTGCCATTTCTTCGGTCAGTCCCAGGGGCACTTCTTCAAAGTTTCTCCGTCTAACATCAGGATCCTGCTCCGGCATGACCACGCGGTCTGCTTTTACTTTTTTACCAGACATTTATTCCTCCATATATAGACGCCGTAAGCGGTCTATTTTGCTTTGCAGTTTTCGTAGGCTTCCATGGAAGCTTTTTCATCATCAAGATAGGATGCCAGCCGTTTGGCCAGCTCGTCGAAATCCACCTTGTGGCCGTCGAATTCCGGGCCGTCCACGCAGGCGAACTTGGTGTCTCCGCCCACGGAAACGCGGCAGCAGCCGCACATGCCCGTGCCGTCCACCATGATGGGGTTGAGACTGACCAGGGTCTTGACGTCTTTTTCCTTGGTGATGAGGCTGCAGAACTTCATCATGGGGATGGGGCCGATGGCAACCACCAGGTCGATGTCGTCTTTTTCCAGAACGTCTTTGAGGACGTCTGTGACAAATCCGTGGTGGCCTTTGGAACCGTCATCGGTGCAGATATGAAAATTAGTGGAGGCGGCCCGCATCTCTTCTTCCATGATGAGCAGGTCGTAGCTTCTTGAACCCAGGATGGTGGTAACCTCGTTGCCGGCGGCTTTCAAAGCCCGGGTGATGGGATGGAGTACGGCGATCCCTGTGCCGCCGCCCACGCAGACCACTTTGCCTACTTTTTCAATGTGGGTGGGGGCGCCCAGGGGGCCGATGAGTGCATAGTATTCTTCACCGACCTTAAGGTCCCTGAACCGGGCCGTGGATTTGCCGATGACCATGTAAATGATGGTGATTGTGCCCTTTTCAGGGTCGGTATTCGCCATGGTCAGCGGAATCCGTTCGCCTGTTTCATCGGCCTGGAGAATTACAAACTGGCCGGGTTTGGCTTTTTTTGCGATGCGCGGTGCTTCTATCTCGTTGAGGATAATGGTCCCCTGGGCCATTTCCTCACGACGTATTAGTTTTGCCATTCCTTCCTCCTGTTCATTATTAAATCAAGGATAGCCGTCCTTTTAATCCATATTCCAAAACATCGATAATATTCAGATCTTCTTATAAAATCAAGGTTCTTTTGTTGCGGGAATACACAATTTTAAGGAATGCACCGGGCGGGCTTTCCTGGCTGCCGGCCCATATCTATTTGGAAATTGTAAATAAAGGTGGATTCTGGTAGTCTCCGTCACCAGATAACAGATGAGCTAGGGGTGAAAATGAGAATCAAAATACTTGCAGGTATCCTTGTCTGGACTGCGCTGGCCGGGGCGGCCTTTGCTGGTCAAACCAATGAACCGGCAACGGAAAAAAGGGCGAAAACGGTCCGGGTGGAAAAACAATCCGATTTTAAGGATAAAATGTCCTATGCCCTGGGGTATGATGTGTTTTCCCATATCAGCGGCCAGGTCAGCCTGGATATGGAGGCCTTTATCAAGGGCGTGGCTGACGCGCAAAAGGCGCAGCCCAAAATGGATGCAGAGCAGATGAGCCAGATGCTGGCCGCCTACCAGCGCCTGGCCCGGAAGGCAGCGGCAGAAAAATTTGAGGCAATGCGGCAGCAGAACCTGGCCCGGGGCAATGTTTTTCTGGAGGGCAATAAGCTGAAAGAGGGGGTGGTGGTGCTCTCATCGGGACTTCAGTACCGGGTTCTCAGGGAGGGGAAGGGAAAGGTCCCCGGCAGCGACGACAGTGTGGAGTGCCATTACCGCGGCCGGTTGCTGGACGGCACTGAATTCGATTCTTCCTATTCCCGGGGGCGGCCGGCGGTGTTCCAGGTGTCCAAGGTGATACAGGGCTGGACCCAGGCCCTGATCCGGATGCCCGTGGGATCAAAATGGGAGTTGTTCATCCCGCCGGAACTGGCCTACGGGGATGAGGGGGCCGGGGAGAAGATCCAGCCCGGCCAGACCCTGGTGTTTGAAGTGGAACTGCTGGGAATTCTTGAACCCTAAGCCTTTTTCTTCTTTTTGGCATCCACCCCGAATTTTTTCCGGTTGGAATTGATTTTCATGGCGGTGAACAGGCCCTTGTCCCTGATGGTATAAAAGGTGAGCTGCCGCTTGGTCATGGAAAAGGTCTGCTCTCCGTATTTTTTGAGCGCATCCTCATCAATCTCAAAGCCCAGGCCAGGATCGTGGGTGGGCTGGTAGACCCCGTTTTCATGGTGAAAGGGGTGGCGCAGGATGCCGTCCCGTTTTTCAACGGTCCATGAGGGCGGGTTGAACGGGTATTCCAGGGGCTTGGTCCCGGCAAACTCCGAGCCCAGGTAGGCGTGGAGGTTGGCGGCAAAACCGATGCCGTTGGTCCAGGTGTGCGGGGTGAATTTCAGGTTGTATTTCCGGCAGTGGGCAGCCACCTCCATGGCATGGGCAATGCCGCCGGTCATGGTGACATCGGGTTGGAAAATGTCGTAGCACCCCTTTTCGATCATGTACTTTAGCTCGGCCTTTCCGTTGGTGTGGATCTCCCCTCCTGAAATGGGGACCTTGCTGTACTTCCTCAGGGCGGCCAGGGCATCATAATCATCCATGGGCAGCGGCTCTTCCAGCCAGGCCACCCCCATGTCCGCACAGGCGTCGGCAAAGTATTTGGCCCGGTCCAGGTCCCAGAGGGGGGCGTCGTTGACAATGGTGACCCGCCACCCCTGGTTGGCATCCACGCCAATGGTCATTTTGTCGCCCACGGCGTCCACCACGGCCTTGACATGGTCGATATCTGTCTTCACGTCAAAATCATGGACCCGGAGTTTAATGGTTTTAAATCCTTCTGCCAGACGGTTTCTGGCCTCGGCCACCCGGGCTTCCGGATCCTTTATTTCACCGGTGGAGGCGTAAAGCGCCACGGGCTGACTCCAGCCCCCCAGCAGCTTGTATACGGGCTGGTTTTCCTTTTTTCCCTTGATGTCCCAGAAGGCCGGCTCAATCCAGCCTGCCCGCACCCCCAGATAGGAAACCTCCCGGATGCGCTGGAGCATGAGATCAATGTCCGTGGCGTCGTGGCCGATGAGGTAGGGGGCGAGCAGGTTCCCTAAACCCTGCCGTTCCGATGCAATGGCCGGGCCGGCGGAATATCCCTGGATCCCGTCTTTGGTGGTGATCCGTATGAGGTCAAACCTGTTGTCCGTTGCCGGATACCCCGGAATCCAGCTGGGGTAAAAGGTATGGTCCAAAGGGATTCTCACATGGAATAATTCAACCTGGGATATGATGCTCATGGCCCCGTCCTCTCTGCGCTTTTCTTTTATGGATTATTTTTCAAAATACGCCGGCGCTACCACGGCGCCCTCTGTTTCCTTGAGCCCCATAAGGTCCTGCTTCTGCCCGGCCAGGATATCGAAGATGGTTCCCGGGATCCCCTCTTCTTTGGCATAGGCCTTTTCCTGGAGTTCGATACGGCTGATGATATTTTCCGTGTACAGGGCAAACTGCTTGTCGTAAAGGCTTCTGGGGTATTCCTTGTCAATGATTTGCTTGAAAAGCAGCTTGAGGTCCTCGAATCTGGGCAGGTTGCCGATGGGGGTGCACAGGGATTTCATTTCTCCGTGGGCGTATCTTTCCAGCCAGGCCAGCCAGACCTTAACATCTTTTTTCTCTCCCAGAAGTTTGTCCGTGTCCCCGCCCCGGGCCCGGTCGGTGAGGAAATAGTTGAGACCGGCCATCACCGGTTTGTGTTCCCCGGCAATGGCGGGGTTGCCGAAAAATTTGAACTGGGCGTCCATGTAGTCCCCAAGGGCGCCGGGGATAAAGGGGGCATTGGCCCAGGGGGCGCGCTTGACGCCTGAGACGCCGACTTCAGTGGCCGTGGCGGCAGACACGATGCAGGCGCCGATGACCACGCCGGCGTCTGAGGTTTTGGCCACCCAGACGGGCGGCATGGTGTCGGCGTCCCGGCCGGAATAGGTAAATACACGGGTCAGCACCCCGTCGGGATTTTCCGCTTCCGGGGAATAGTTGTCCAGGGAGGAGGAGACCAGGGTGCATCTTGAATTGGGATGGGACATGGGTACGGCTTTGCCATTACCATCTTTTTTGCCTTCAAACCAGTCACCCTGGAAGTTGACACCCTTTGGGGGGTGGGGTTCCATGTTGCCCACCCAGTGGGGGGTCAGGTCTTCATCCACAAGCACATTGGACCAGATCACTTCGTGGCCGGGCCGGCGCAGCACCTTCATGAGCAGGGGATCCCCTTCCTGGTTGACGTCCTCCACAATGCCGAAAATGCCGTTTTCAGGATTAACGGACCGGATGCTGCCGTCTTCTGCGATCCACATCTGGGCCAGGTCGTCGCCAACGAATACGTTGCCGGCCATGGCCGTGGTGGTTTTGCCGCAGCCCGAGGGAGCGGCACCTGCGCACCATGTGGTCCGGCCGCCCGGGCCGTGGATGCCGGTGATAAACATGTGTTCGGAAAGTTCGGTTCCCCGGCCGGTGTATACGGCCTTGTCCACTGCAAAGCGGTGGTTGCCCTTTTTCAACAGCAGGGTGTTCCCGGCATAGGTGCATTTATAGGAATAGGTGGTCTGGTACTGCCGGTCCATGAACACCCGGGCATCGGGCAGGTCTTCGGTGCGGTTCAGGCCTTCGGAATGGACATTGGTGAAAAAATGCCCCTTGGCTTCCACCTCGGCGTTGAAATCGGCAAAGGCGTTTCTGTAAAGCAGTTCTGCGCTGTGGGCCACATAGGCTGAGGAGGTGATCTCCAGGGCAGGGTTTGATACCGGTGCCCCCACAGGGCCCCTCATGTAAAAGCCCACGATCATGGTCATCCCTTCCATGATTCCGGCCATGCTGGACCGGATATCTTCCAGGGCCGTTTCCCTGTCCATGCGGTTGGCAAGGGAGGATACATGGTCTTCGGGGTTGGCAATATAAAAGGTCCGGTCAACGATCCGGCCCTGCTCGTCGGCCAGGTCAAAATGGATGGTATGGTTGTCCATGGCAAGGGAGCGCTCTTCTCCCTTTTCCAGGGCCAGGCGTTTAATAAAGGCTTTGTCCTCGGCCGACCCGGTGTTGATATAGACCCTGTCCGGGCCGCAGAGTGAAACGGCGTTGGCAATCCGTACCAGGATATCCGGGTTTTTGATCTGGGCGATCCTTTCTAAATGGGGTTCGTCCAGTTTCTCTTTGAACAGGTCAAGGGCTTGGGCTGGAGAATCGATTTTTCCGAGGGTGTTCAATACGTCCATTTTATTTTCCAAGATTTATATTGGGTTTACCTTAATATTGTTGATTATTAACACGATTAATTATAAAATTTTCTTCTAACATTTAATCTGTAAAAATCAAATGGAATCTTGGAAAAAAGTGAAAAAACCTTGATTTGCCTAAAAAGCGCCTGACTATTCTATAATGGCGCTTTTTTTTATTCTAAGATGAGAAATGGCGAAAATTACGGCCTAAAAAAGGAAAAGAAACAATGGATAAAACTATATTTGCGGATTTGCACAATCATACCACGGCCTCGGACGGGGATTTCTCTCCGGAAGACCTGGTGGAACGGGCAAAGGAAAAAGGACTGAGCGCACTGGGGATTACGGACCATGATACCCTGGATGGCCTCGGGGCAGGGGGCGCTGCCGCAGAGAGGGCCGGCATGGAGGTGATGCCCGGGGTGGAAATTTCCGTTCGGTTTAAACGGCGTTTTTTTACGGGCACCCTCCATGTGCTCGCCTATTTTGCACGTCACTGGCTTGCTGATACGGCCTTTTGCCGGCGGTTTCGCACCCTGTTGGCCGGAGGCCGGGGGGAAGGGCTGGTCCGGGCCAGAATCCAGAGGATAAACGAAATCTTCGGACCGGGGGGGCGCTCCCCGGTCCTTGGCCGAAACCTGGTGTTCGACGACATTGCCGCATATGCTTCCAATGCCTCCCGCCGGCATTTTGCCCTGGCGTTGTCAGAGCGTTTCGGGATCCGGGACAGGGCGGCTGTCAACCGGATCATCGGCAACGACAGTCCGGCCTACCTGCCTTCCGGGGTGGAACTGGAAGCCGTGGGGGATTTCATCAAAAGCGAACCGGTGGTGGCGGTTCTTGCCCATCCGGCGGCCGGGTCCTTTCCCGGGGACGGCCACTACAAAGAGGTACTGCCCCCGGTGGAAACCGTGGAACGGCTGCTGCCCGAATTTCTGGCGGCCGGCGTCCAGGGGCTGGAGGTCTATTATCCCGGCCACACCCTGGAACACCAGGCTCTGCTCACCGCCTGGGCCCGGAAGTATGATCTCCTGGTGACAGGCGGTTCGGACTGCCATGATGCATCGCAACGGCCTCCCGGGGTCTGCGGTGTTCGGAAGGCCGATTATTTGCGATTGAAAGCGGCTGTGGAAGAATGCGTTGCAAAATGATTGTATTATAATGGTTTAAATGATATTTATCTGCCCGGAATTAAAGAGAAAATAAATATGACCCAGGTGGATGCACCAATGAATGTGGCGGCGTTTTTAAACCAAATGGATTTCGATCGGCTGAAGCCGGTGCTGGACTATATTGCCTTTTCCTTGAAAACCTCTGTTTTTCTTGTGGGCGAAGCGGCCGGGGATATCCTTTATGAAGCCTCCCAAAGCGGCGGGGGAGAGGGGAGGGCGCCCGGGGCAAGAGAGGAAATAGAGAGATGCATCCGGGACGCCCGGCGTGAACATGGGGTAAATATCCACACCTGCAGCCAGAATTTGAAGATCGTTCCTTTTCCCCTGGAGGTTAACGAAACCGTGATCGCCTGGATTGTCATCGGCCCCATTTATATTGCCGACGCCTTGGGCCATCCGCTGCAAAAAACGGGGGCCAAGATCCCGGTGATGACCCGGGAGGCCCTGGATTGCGAGATTCGGCGGATCAAGCCCATCACAGAATCCGTCATGGCCCTGATGCACGATAAGCTGGTGCTCCAAGAGAGCAAAGCACTTGTGGATGCCTCCTATGCCAGGCAGAAACGCATTGAGGGGGAATTGGAAAATACCGTTGATGAACTGGCCACCATATTTGAGAACAGCCAGGTGGGGATTATGTACCTGCAGGGGGGACGGTATCTGGCAAAGGGGAACCAGCGCCTGGCAGACATTCTGGGATGGCAGAATCCGGCGGAGATGGCCGGGATCAGTATGAGAAAGCTCCATACATCCGAGGAGACCTTCAGGGAGTTCGGGGAAAAGTATTTCAATGCCCTGGCCCATGGGATCCAGATCCATATAGAATACCAACTGGCCCGGAAAAATGGAGAACCGGTCTGGTGCATGATTTCGGGCAAGGCCGTGGACAGGCATCGGCCTGCGGATCTGGCCCGGGGGGTGATATGGATCATAGATGATATTTCAAAGCAAAAAGCCTATGAAACAGACTTGAAGCGCTTGTCCGTTACCGATTACCTGACCGGGCTGTTCAACCGTGCGGGATTTGAAACGGCCTTTGAAATTGAAATAAAGCGGGCGCAACGGTTTCAACAGCCCCTTGCCATGCTGTTAATGGATATAGATTATTTTAAATCGGTGAACGATACCTACGGCCATGACGCCGGAGATATGGTGTTGGAAACAATCGGGGCGCTGCTGACAGAATCGTTCCGGGAGATTGATACCATTGCCAGGGTCGGGGGGGAGGAGTTTACCGCCCTGCTGCCGGCTACCGACGAGAAGGAGGCCTTTAAGGCTGCGGAACGGTTCAGGCAGGCGGTGAGCCGGACCTGCAAAGTGTTCAAGGGAAAGGACATCCGGTTTACGGTGAGCACGGGCGTAGCCGTTTACAACGCCGGTGAAAGGTTTGCAGACGTTTACCGGCGGGCGGACCGCGCTCTGTATGCGGCTAAAGATGCCGGGCGGAACGCAACAATGGTCTATTCGGATATCATCCGCTAATGGAAATATTTGAAGAGTATTCTCTGGATAACCCCTTCTTCTTTAATCTGGCGGATCACCCGGTCCAGATCAGGCTTGATCCGGGTGGCGGGAGACCGCTTCGACAGGCCGATATAAAGGTCCACGGCATTTGAGGGCCTGTAAATCGCCTTTTCAAATTTATTTTGAATCCCTGCGGTCTTGATATGGTAGTCCACCTGGCAATCGGTTCCGATGATCAGATCCAGGCGGCCGCTGTCCAGCATTTTGAGCAGCTGGAGTTCACGGGTGACTTTGTGCTTATCCAGTCTTTCATCTGTATCAAATGGAAGAAAATAGGCAGAATCAACCACGTAGCCAATTTTAAAATTGTAAAGATCATCATAGGTCCGGACCAGGTGGCCCTTCCCTTTTTGGGCGTAAAATACTGATGAGCACCCTGAGTAATAGGGCGGGTCGGTGTACAGAATATAAACCTCCCGTTCCTCTCTTTTGGCCACTCCGGTGATAATGTCAATTTCACCTTCCTTCATTAAGCGAAGGGCCCTTATCCATGGCACTTTTTTGAATTTGAATTTTATGGGGAGCCGTTTTTCTATCTCTTTGCACAGATCCACGTCAATGCCTGAAAATTCGCCGTTCTGGATAATTCTAAACGGGGGCCACCCATCCGTCCCGATGACGAATTCGTCTGCCAGGCAGGTGGCGAAACCTGACAGATTCAGTAGCAGCAGGATGCCCCATGTCATTGTCACTGAAATCTTGACAAGTTTCATGTGAGACCGTCCTAAACAATAATTGTCTAATGATTTGAAAATATTTAACAACAGTATATCCCCATACCATTGTCAAAAGCAAGTCCGGAGTTGGCCGAGGTCGGCCCTCCCGGCATCCCCAGCGCCGGGAGGGGCGCTGGGGGAGGATGCTGGGGGGATGGGATTCAGTCCATCAGCTTTTTTTCAAACCGTTTGAGCAGCAAAGAGTTGCCCACCACGGACAGGGAGGACATCCACATGGCGATCCCTGCAAGTTCCGGCTTCAGGGTCAGCCCGACGCTGAAATAAAAGGCGCCGGCCGCCACCGGAATCATGGCCAGATTATAGAAAAAGGCCCAGAAAAAATTGCGCTTGATGGTTTTCAGGGTCTGCCGGCCCAGGCGGATGGCCCGTTCCACATCCAGAAGGCTGTTTTTCACCAGTACCACATCTCCGGTTTCCTTGGCCACGTCCGTGCCCGATCCGATGGCAATGCCGATGTCCGCGCAGGCCAGGGCCGGGGCATCGTTGATCCCGTCCCCCACCATGGCAACTTTAAGGCCTTTTTGTTGCCATTCTTTCACGGTGTTTATTTTGTCCTCGGGCAGGACTTCGGCGGCCACCCGCTCAATGCCCACGGCCTTTGCCGTGGCCAGGGCCGCAGCACGGTTGTCCCCTGAAATGAGCCCGGTTTTGATGCCGGACCGGTGGAGCCGCTCAATGGCCTGCCTTGAGTCCGGCTTGACCACATCGGCCAGGCCGATGATGCCCTTCACCTCCCGGTCCAGGGAGATATAAATGGTGGTCTTACCCTCCTGGGACAGTTCTTTGCCCTTTGCTTTCAGGGGGGCGGACATGCGATCTCCGTCCATCAGCTTAATGTTGCCGGCTTTCAGAAGGGCGCCGTCTAATATGCCCTGGACACCGTGGCCGGATATCTCTTTGGCCTCTGTGACCGGCCGGATGGGCGTTTCTTCCTTCTGGGCAAGATGAATGACCGGAAGGGCAAGGGGGTGGGTGGAATGGGTTTCAGCACCGGCGGCCATGGCCAGGAGGTCGGAGCGGGACACCCCTTCAGCCGGGAAAATATCCGTGACCTCGGGCTTGCCCTGGGTGAGGGTCCCGGTTTTATCAAAGAGAACCATGTCCAGTGTGGAAATATGTTCCAGCACCGATCCCTTTTTGAACAGAATCCCCCGGGTCAGGCCCACGCCGGAGCCCACCATAATGGCCGTGGGGGTGGCCAGGCCCAGGGCGCAGGGGCAGGCAATGACCAGTACGGCGATCATCCGTTCAAAGGCAAAGAGAAAGGGGGAGGTGTCCCCGCCGCCGGGCAGGCCGGCCATGAGATACCAATACCCGAAAGTGGCCAGGGCCACAGCCACCACCACCGGGACAAAGACGTTTGAGGCGGCGTCTGCCAGGCGCTGGATCGGGGCCTTGTCCGCCTGGGCATCTTCAACCATTTTAATGATACCGGCCAGTACCGTATCATTCCCGGTCTTGGCGGTTTTTACCAAAATGGTGCCCGACTGGTTGATGGTGGCACCGGTAACGGACTGTCCGGGGGATTTATGGACGGGAAAGGATTCTCCGGTGAGCATGGATTCATCCACCTGGGTTTCCCCTTCAAGGATTTCCCCGTCCACCGGAATTTTCTCTCCTGCCAGCACCCTGACGGTATCGCCGACCTCCACCATGGAGGAAGGCAGGATGTGTTCTTTATTGTTTTTAATCACCCGGGCTGTATCCGCATTCAGGGCCAGCAGTTCTTTTAGAGCCTGGCCGGTCCTCCCTTTGGCGTTGGCCTCCAGCATTTTTCCCACCATGATAAAGGTGATGAGCATGGCAGAGCTGTCAAAGAACACCGGCCTGTCCGGGTCAATGAAAAACAGGGAAAATAGGCTGTAGAAATAGGCGGCCGATATCCCCAGGGAGATCAGGACATCCATGTTGGCCGTGCGGTTTTTCAACGAATACCAGGCCCCTTCATAAAAGGCCAGGCCCGAGACAAACTGGACCAGGGAAGCCATGGCGAACATGATATAATGGGTGGTCGCCATATCAAAGAGTTTAAGGTGCATGATCCCCATCATGGGCAGGGTAAGCCCCAGGGCAAAGAAAAATCTGAATTTTTCCTTTGCCGCCGTTGCGGTCCCGTTGTCCTGCCCCAGGGTGGCCGAATAGCCTGCCCGGCGGACAATATCAAGAACCCCCTCCTCATCCAGGACATCCGGGTCATAGGTGACAAACCCTTTTTCAAGGGGCAGATTGATGGTGGTGGCTGTCACCCCGTCGGCTTTTTTGAATGCCTTTTCAATGGCCAGCGAGCAATTGGCGCAGCTCATGCCCTGGATGCTGAAGGAGATGTCACAGTGTTTTTTTCCGTCGATTTTGGGCGTCGATTCTACGGGTTCTTCATCTTCCGCCTCACCTTCCGCTGTCTGGGGCGTCAGAAAATATCCTTCCTCAAGTATAACGGCATTGATTTCTTCGGTACCGGTTTCCCCTGCATCCAGAGTCATTGACACCTGTTCCTGTTCAAAGGAGGCGTTAACACCGGATACCCCTGGAAGTTTTTCCAGGGCCGTGGATACGGCGCGTTCGCAGTGGGGGCACATCATTCCGTACACCTTTAATTCATAGGGGGTGCTCATTTGCTTTTCTCCAAAAAATCCTGCGGGGAATTATTTTTCAGTGGCCGTAAAGCCGAAATCCTTGATTGCTTTTATGGCCGTGTCCATGTCAAACCGATCGCCCGGGGTGAACCTGGCCTCTTTGGCGTCCAGATCCACATCTACATTGGTGGCAATGGTTTCCAGGTATTTTTTGACCCGGCCCACACAATGCATGCATGACATGCCTTCAATGTTCAGTTTTTTCTCCATGGTATCTCTCCTTTATTTTTTGCTGTACTTGTAC
Organism: Desulfobacter sp.; assembly: GCA_028768525.1. Lineage (NCBI taxonomy): Bacteria > Pseudomonadati > Thermodesulfobacteriota > Desulfobacteria > Desulfobacterales > Desulfobacteraceae > Desulfobacter > Desulfobacter sp. Next base: position 4,937,780 of record CP054837.1, read on the forward strand.
ACCGTTTCTATGAGTTCGTTGATTTTTTCCTGGCCCTGGCCCTGTTGTATTGCCGTGGTGACACAGGATTCCACATGGCGCTTCATGATGATTTTTGCCACGCCGTTCAGGGCCTTTTCCGCCGCCGTGATCTGGTTGATGATATCAATGCAGTACTTTTCATTATCCACCATCTTGGCAATGCCCCTGACCTGGCCTTCAATCCGTTTCAGCCTTGCCGAAGCCTCTTTTTTGACCTGTTCGTTTATCATTCATCCTCCTTGGTTATACAATACCCCCGTAGGGTATAAAAGAATATATATCCCTCCTCGGTTAAGTCAATATCCCGACAAATATTTTTAAGGTTTCAGATTAAATTTATCATTTTTACCTTGTGTCAGAAGAAGCAATGAAGGCGCTTTGGGCCAGGCGCGTATAAAACCAACGGTCCATATGAATTATCGTAATTTAATGAATTATATTCATTGATTTTTATATACATACATGCTTTAAATCGGAAATGATTTTAACCTTAGGGGGAATGAGGAGGACAGTAAGTATGATTGGAATGATCAAAAAGTCGGTTTTCGTTTCTGCGGTACTGATGGCAATTGGGGGAACTGCATGGGGAGGGTGGTTTTCGTTTGAGCCGAATATTCTGATTGTGGACGGGACGCCAGTGGCCAGAGAGTTCGAGGATATTCAAAAGGAGACCACATACCTGGAAAAAGGGGATACAGCCATGGCTGAACAGCTGGTGCGGGATTCTAGGGTTATTATCATCGATAGTCAAAAATATGATAACCGGGTGGAGTATGTTAAGTACAAGGAACAGGGCAACAGTGTCTTTGTGCTGGTGAAAGATGAAAGCGGCAGCAAAATGTGGGCGAACATGATTGGCCTTGCCTGCAAGGGGAATGGCGGGAGTGAACGGCCTGTCAGCAAGGAGGATCTTGCCAAGGGGAAATTAACGCCTTTGGCAGACTAAGGTGGTTAACTTGAGAATCGCCGGCAAGGGCCGGCAAGGAAAAACGCGTCTGTTACCTGATAATTCCCGGAAATTGGAAGGCGTGTGCCGGCCCTGGGAAATAAACTTAAATCTTTAACAAATTTAATTTTTAATTTTTGCCACACTGCCGCCCCCTTGTTCAGACCGGGCAAAGGGGATCAGTCACCTGTATGGGGTTTCCCGGCTGAGAACCCTGCAAGGAGGGCGGCCAGGCCCATGAGGGTAAAAATGCCTGACACCAGGCTGCCCCCCTGTATGCCGAATCCGGTCCAGAGCAGGCCGCCGGCAAAGGCGCCGATGACCCGCCCCATGCCGGCAACGGCATAGAACGCCGACATGGTGGACGCCCGAAGTTCCGGAACCAGCTCCGTCCCAAGGCTCATGGCGGTGACATAGGTGAACTCAAAACAGAAAAATACCATGAACAGGCCGGCCAGAACAAAAGACAGGCCCATATCCAGAACGGGCAGCGAGAGGTAGGCGCATGCCGTGAGAGCTGTGCCGGCGACCACGGCCCGTTTCAGGCCGATGCGGTCCGCGAACAGGGCCGTGCCCCCTTCTCCTAAGATTTCCGACAACCCGATGAAGACGGTGCCAAATCCGATGGCAGCCAGGGAGAGGCCATAGGACTGTTCCAGCCATGCCCCCTAGACCACAAATAGATTATCATTGGCCAGGGCCACGAAAAATGCATATCCCAGGATACCCGCCAGCTGAACCTCCGACTCATGGAATAAATTCGACATGAGAAAAGAATCCCCGAGTTTTACCTCATAAATATCAAGGCCCTGCAGCTGCACAGATTGCCGCCGCCGTAACATCAGATCCCCCAAAGGGGGCTTCCGATAATCCAATTCCTCATAAAGCAAACTCATTTGCGCATCTCCTGTTAAGGCCGCTAAAAAACGGCCTTGTGTTCAGCATTGCAGCCTGTTTTTCTCCAATATCATGGCCCGCCATTGCCGATGGGACAATGTGCACTGCCCTGTTACCATATGGCCCGGAACCCACAGGCAAATATAGGGAACAAATCTTTATTTTAATAGGCTTTATTATAACAAACAGCAGAGAGAGATACGGCGCATTAAAATTTCACCTTTCTGGAAAGTTGATTGGGCAGAACACTATTGTTTACCACTAACACTCGTTGAAGGATCCCTTTGAAATTGGGTGTACAAACATTTATGAGAATGGTATTTTGGTCCTTAATCCTTAAAAATAAGACCGAACCCATATGTTTTTTCGCCCCTAAAAAACAATTATGAGGAGGCCATGAATGCAAGGCTATGAAAAGCTGGCCCTGACACTTTACAAAATCGCCAATGCCGTCAACACCACTGAAAATCTTAATGACCTTTTCGCATCCATTCATGATTCACTGAACGCTATCATTGATGCGAGTAATTTTTATATTGCCCTCTATGACAGGCAGCAGGACCTAATTTCATTTCCCTATTGCGTGGACTTAGCCGACGGCTTTCTGGAAGATATCAATTCTGCCAGCAGTTCAGGCTCATTGACCAGTAAAGTCATTCAGACAGGCAGACCCCATTTTTTCAAGAAGGAGGATGTGCTCGCCCAGATCCACCACTCCAATCTGGATGCGGTTGGAACACCGGCTGAATTATGGCTTGGGGTTCCCCTGAAAACAAAGGGAGATATCATTGGGGCCATTGTTGTCCAAAGCTATAATGATCCTGATATCTATCACCAAAAGGATATGGATCTATTGATTGCAGTTTCCGATCAGGTGGCCCTGGCCATAGACAGGAAAAAGTCCCATGAAGAACTGAAACAGAGTGAAAAACTCACCCATTCCCTGCTTACCATTTCAAATGCCGTGAATACAACCCACGACTTAAAAGCCCTTTACAAGTCCATCCATCAGGCCCTAAAGGAGGTAATGGATGTCACCAATTTTGCCATTGGTATCTATGACAAAGACAGGGATCTTATGTCCTACCCCTATTATATAGATGAAACCGGGGATGTGTATCATGAGATCAAAGATGTCCGAAAATCCAGCATTCTGGCTGGGGCGGTCATCACACAAAAGGCCCCCATTTTTATCACAAAGGAGGGAATAAAAAAACGGGCTGGCAAAAAAGACAAGAAACTGGCTGCCCGGAATCCTGAGCAATGGCTGGGAGTGCCCCTGAAAATAAAGGATGAAGTGATCGGTGTAATTTTCGTCCAAAGCTATGAAGACCCTGAGCGATATCAGCAAAAGGATGCAGACATTCTATTGTCCATATCTGACCAGATCGCCATGGCAATCGACCGGAAAAAGGCCCAGGAAAGTGCCCTGAAAAACGAAGCCCTCACCCGGGCTCTTTTTAAAATTTCCAATGCCGTGAACACCACTGAGAACCTTGATGAACTGTATCAGGCCATCCACCGCACCCTGAATCAGCTTAAACCCCTGCCAAACTTTATTATTTCCATTGTCCATGAAAATAGGGGAACCGTAAGCTTCCCCCTGTTTATCGATGAATCTGACAAAGTCCCTCTTCAAAGGGAGATTCCCTATGATGAAAACAGCCCCTCCATGACCCTTGATGTTATCAAACAAAAAAAACCATTATTTTTAAACCAGGCCGAACTCAATGAGAGACATAGAACAAAAAGAATGCTTGGCCATGCTCCGGCCGTCTGGATGGGGGTTCCCCTGATCATCCGTGGAAAAGTCATCGGCGTAATGGTGGTCCAGCATTACACCGATTCCAGTTATTTCATCCCTGAAGACATGGATCTTTTTGTATCTGTTTCTGATCAGGTGGCCCTGGCCATTGATCGAAAGCGGTCCCAAAATATAATTTTACAGCATCAACAAGAGCTCGAAGAAAAAGTCCGGAAAAGAACCGAAGAATTAAGAAAAAGCTGTGCTGCCTTTGAAATGAGTGAAAAGCGGTTCCGGGAGATGACCGAACTCCTTCCCCAGACAGTGTTTGAACTGGATATGGACGGCCGGTTCACCTATACAAACAGGCATGGACTTAAAATTACCGGGTATTCAATGGATGAATTTGAGCAGGGTATACATTTCTCTGAACTGGTGGATCCGGAAGATCGTGATCGGATCAGGGAGGGCATGGCCCTGCCCCTCTCCGAAAAGAAGGTGGGGCAGGCAGAATTTATGCTCAGAAAAAAGGACGGCTCACTTGCCCCGGTGCTGCTATACAGCAACATGATCCTTTCGGGGAGCAGATCCGTGGGGTGGCGGGGGGTATTGGTGGATATGACCGAAAGAAAAAAAACCGAAGCCCTGATGATCCAGACCGAGAAAATGATGTCCGTGGCCGGGATGGCAGCCGGAATGGCCCATGAGATCAACAACCCCCTCTCCGGAATAATCCAGAGCAGTCAGGTTATAAAGAATCGTCTGACCAAACCCATGCCGGCCAATAAAAAAGTACTCGATGAGATGGGCGTTTCCATGGATGTCATCACCGGATTTATCAAAAAACGGGGTCTTTTGTCCCACCTGGACAATATCAGCCAGGCAGGTCAGCGGGCGGCAAAGATCATAGAAAATATGCTGGGGTTTGCAAGGAAAAGCAACTCTGTCAAGCAGAGCTATTCCCTGGATGAAATTCTTGATACCTCCATTGAGCTTGCCCGAAACGACTATGACCTTAAAAAAAAATATGACTTTAAGAATATTGAGATCATAAGGGAATATACCCCGGATATGCCATGGGTTTCCTGCGAAAAATCCAAGATACAGCAGGTGATATTCAATATCCTGAAAAATGCCTCCCAGGCTATGTTCTCCATGGAAAACATGCCTGAAAAATTAAAGATTATCCTCAGCCTGTCAATGGAGAAAAACATGGCCAGGATCCAGATACGGGACAATGGTCCAGGCATGGATGAGAAGATCCGGAAAAAGGTGTTCGAGCCTTTTTTCACCACCAAGGGGCTGGGCAAAGGAACCGGGCTGGGACTCTCTGTTTCCTATTTCATTATTGTGGATGACCACGGCGGAACAATGGAAGTGGCATCAACTCCGGGAAAGGGGACCTCATTTATCATCCGGCTCCCCCTGGAATCAGAGTCATAATCCGCCTTTATCAACCTATCAACAACAGGGTTCCATCAGATTATAAATGCAAAGCATTTTTAAATTATCTTTGGTTTTTGTTTCAGCTTTCTATCTGGTCTGCCGGACCCTGGTTCACACCTGAGGGCCTTGGTTTGCTCCATGGGGGTTCCCGGCTGAAAATCCCAGAAGGAGGGCCGCCAGGCCCAAGAAGGTGCAGATACCCGACACCAGGCTGACGCCCTGGATGCCGAATCCGGTCCAGAGCAGCCCCCCGGCAAAGGCGCCGATGACCCGGCCCATGCCGGCAACGGCGTAAAAGGCCGACATGGTGGAGGCCCGCAGTTCCGGTACCAGTTCCGTCCCAAGGCTCATGGACGTAACATAGGTGAACTCAAAACAGAAAAATACCATGAACAGGCCGGCCAGGACATAGTACAGGCCCATATCCAGAACGGGCAGCGAGAGGTAGGCGCATGCCGTGAGGGCTGTGCCGGCGACCACGGCCCGTTTCAGGCCGATGCGGTCCGCGAACAGGGCCGTGCCCCCTTCTCCTAAGATTTCCGACAGCCCGATGAAGACGGTGCCAAATCCGATGGCAGCCAGGGAGAGGCCATAGGACTGTTCCAGCCATGCCCCGTAGACCACAAATAGATTATCATTGGCCAGGGCCACGAAAAATGCATATCCCAGGATACCCGCCACCTGACGGTCTCCGGCAATGGTTTTCCAGTTTTTAAGGATGCTTTGGCCGGAGGCCTTCTTTTTTTCAGCCTTTTCAGGGTCTGAGGGCATGAATTTCAGCAGCAGGAAAAAACAGACCAGGGAGAGGATGCCCAGAATCCAGAAAGGGGTCTGCCAGGAGTATTTCTCAATGAGCAGGCCGGCCGCAGGGATGCCGATGAGGGTGGAGCCGGCCCAGGCCGTTTCGGTGATGCCGATGACCTTGCCCCGGTGCTGGAAGGGGACCCAGTTGCCGATATAGGCCTGGAGGCTGGGGTCGAACAGGCTTTTTGTCATCCCGGCCAGAAACAGGCTGACCAGGATCACTGTGTAAATGGGGATGAAACCGGCGGCAAAGGTGCCGATGGTGAGCAGGGCAACGGCGGTGAGCATGAGCAGCTTGAACCCGTACCGGTCGGCAAAGGAGGCGCCCACCGGCCCCAGTATGGCGGTGGCCTGGTTCAGGGCGATCAGCGAAGTAATGGCCGCCAGGTCCACGTTCAGCCCCCGGGCAAACTCCGGGGCAAAGGGATAGACCAGACGCCGGGTCATGTTCATGAGCAGCTTGGTAAAGGTGGCAATGCCGATGATGCCGTAAAAGGCCCTTGGGTTGTTTTTCATATGGCGGCGGGGATTCAGGAGGCCGGGGCCAGGATCCGGAACTTGTCAAATATGAGCAGAAGGCCGATGATGATGAGCAGGCCGCCGGCGCATTTATTGATGATGCCCATTAGCCGGGTGGCCCGCTTCATGAAATTGAGCATGGAGTTGATGAACACCGAAATCAGGATAAAGGGCAGGGCCATGCCGCCGGAGTAGACCGCCAGGAGCCAGACACCCTCCATCACGGTTTCCCGGCTGCCGGCCACAATGAGGATACTGCCCAGCATGGGGCCGATGCAGGGGCTCCAGCCGGCGCCGAAGGCCATGCCGATGACAAAGGTCCCCAGGAGGTGGAAAGGGGTTTCCTTCACATGAAACCGCTTTTCAAACTGGAAGCTTTTGATGTTGATGATACCCAGTAAATGCAGCCCGAAGACCAGGATGATGCCCCCGCCCACATATCGCACCGCCCAGGAGTATTCCGATGCCAGTCCCCCTATGAAGGAGGCCGAGGCCCCGAACAGGATAAAGATGGTTGAAAAACCGGCCACATAGGCCAGGGTGGAGAGAATGACCTTTTTCCGGATTTCCCTGTTGTCAGCGGTGAGTTCATCCACGGACAGGCCGGTGATAAAGGAAAAATAGGCCGGGATCAGGGGCAGCACGCAGGGGGATAAAAATGACAGCAGTCCGGCGGCAAAGGCGGCCGGGAAGGTTATGGTTTCCGTAAACACCGGTTAAGTCCTTTCTTCCTGGGTTTAAGAGTTCTTGAGATTAACCGTTTTCTCAAGTCTTTGCAAGTCCGGCGGGTATTGCAAAAAAAATACAAATTTCTTCCAATGGCCGTATTTCAGGTGTCAACGCCTTTTGATTTGTGAAAAGTTAAAAAATGTGGTGGCTAAATTGCGGTTTTCCATATGAGGCTTGACAGGGGAGGCGGATTCGGATACGAATTCTCTTTTAACCGGGCTATCATTTTTATTCGGAATATTATACCATGCGCTGCAATTATTGCAGTTGAATCAACCTCAAGTGATTGACCCTGGGAAACCACCCAGGGCTTTCCAAACCATGGAGTATAAACAATGGCAAAGAAGAAAAAAGAAACCACATTGATGGACAAGGTTGTCTCCCTTTCTAAACGCAGGGGTTTTGTTTACCCGGGATCCGAGATTTACGGCGGGCTGGCCAATGCCTGGGATTTCGGTCCTTTGGGCGTGGAACTTCTAAACAACCTCAAGGCGGCCTGGTGGAAGAAATTCGTCACCGAGCGGACCGATATGGTGGGCCTGGACGCCGCCATCCTCATGAATCCGGATACCTGGGTGGCCTCCGGCCATGTGGGCAGTTTTTCCGATCCCCTCATGGACTGCAAAAAATGCAAGTCCAGGGAACGGGCGGACAAGCTGGTGGAAGGCTGGCAGCATGACAACGCCTCCGAAGAGGCACCTGCCAACTGGGCCGGCGAAAAGACCCCGCCCCAGGACATGCTGGATTTCATCGGCGAAAAGAATATCACCTGTCCCCAGTGCGGTGCCCTGGACTGGACCCTGCCCAAGGCCTTCAACCTTATGTTTAAGACCCAGCAGGGGGTTGTGGAAGGGGAAGGCAAGGATATCTACCTGAGGCCTGAAACCGCCCAGGGGATTTTTGTCAATTTCAAAAATGTCCAGACCACCTCCCGGAAAAAGGTTCCCTTCGGTATTGCCCAGATCGGCAAGGCCTTTAGAAATGAGATTACCCCCGGCAACTTTGTCTTCAGGACCCGTGAGTTCGAGCAGATGGAAATTGAGTTTTTCTGCAAGCCGGGCACGGAACTGGAGCATCACGAATACTGGAAAAATTTCTGCATGGATTGGTATAAAGGGCTGGGGGTCAATCCCGAGAACCTGCGCCTGAGAGACCATGACAGCGCAGAACTTTCCCATTACTCCAATGCCACCTCGGATATTGAATACCGCTATCCCTTCGGTTGGGGGGAATTGAGCGGCATTGCCTCCCGGACCAACTATGATCTTTCCCAGCACATGGAGCATTCCTCCAAGGATCTCCAGTACTTTGACGAGGCGGCCAAGGAAAAATACATTCCCTTTGTCATTGAACCCTCCTTGGGTGTCCAGCGTTCCGCCCTGGTATTTCTCTGTGACGCCTATGACGAAGAAGAGGTCAAAGAAGGCGATATCCGTGTGGTGCTGAGACTTCACAATCAGCTGGCACCTGTCAAGGTTGCGGTAATGCCTCTGTCCAAGAAGCTGAGCGAAGGCGCCCAGAAGGTATTCACCGAATTGGTGCAGGAGCTGGGCCTGAACATTGATTTCGATGTGCAGGGCAGCATCGGCAAGCGTTACCGCCGCCAGGACGAGGCCGGCACCCCCTATTGTGTGACCTTTGACTTTGATTCCCTGGAAGACGGTGCCGTCACCGTGCGGGAGCGGGATACCATGGACCAGAAACGGATGAAAATCGACGAACTGGCCGAATTCTTCAGAAAAGAATTCAAGTACTAATTAAGACAGAGGTTTAAAATTAGTATTTTGGTTCGAGTTCAAGGCGTAGCCTAAAGGTCAGACCTGGGAAAATGTTGACCGGAGGCATACAATAAGTATGTATCGGATTAAAATTTTCCTGCAACGAACCAACCGGGCCAAAAGGCAATTTTATAGGTATAAAAATGATTATTGACTGCGGTGGGGCCGGGCAGGTGGATACTGCCCGGCTGAGCCCGGAAGAGCGACATATTATCCAGAAGCTCATGGCCTGGGCATCCTTATGCGATTCCCTGGGCCTTTTCCGGGAAAAGACGGCCGCCGCCCTTGAGGCGGGGTGGAATGAGTCCGGTCCTGTGACAAAGACCCGGGCCCTGTCGCTGGTCATTGATTCCCTTGAAAAAAAAGTCCGGCACCGGCTGAAATCAGCCGGTGCCGGCACATCTTCCTAAAACGATCTCCCATCGCCGTTCACATTTAGAAATCTTTGAAATCACCCTCCTCATCATCAAAGGGGATGACCTGGTCGGGCCTGACTTCCTGTTTGGCTGTCGCGATCTGTTTTTTAGACCGTGATTTGGCCGCAGGCTGGGGGGGGAGGGCTTTGGCCCTGGTGCGGCCGCCCCGGTTCCCGTCCAGTTCCCTTTTCCCGGTGACCATCATCACCAGATCCCCCACATAATCCCTGAGCTGTTCTGCCTGGGCATTCATCTCTTCCGAGGCTGAGGCGGATTCTTCGGCATTGGCGGCATTCTGCTGGACCACCCGGTCCATCTCTGAGATGGCTGTATTCACCTGGCCGATGCCCTCGGATTGTTCCCGGGAGGCTTCTGATATCTCGGCCACCAGTTCACCGACCTTGGCCGCGCTTTCAGCCACCTGGGTGAAGGCGTCGTTGGTTGAAGAGACAAGCTGGGAACCATTTTCCACCTTTTTTACCGTACCCTCAATGAGTTCCGAGGTATCCCGGGCCGCATCCGCTGCCCGCATGGCCAGGTTCCGGACCTCGTCTGCAACCACGGCAAAGCCGGCACCGGCTTCTCCGGCACGGGCCGCCTCCACGGCCGCGTTCAGGGCCAACAGGTTGGTCTGGAAGGCGATTTCGTCGATGGTTTTGATGATTTTGGAGGTTTCCTCGCTGGCCTTGGTGATCTCTTCCATGGAGGTGGTAAGGTCTGACATGGTGTTCCGGGCGGTATCGACCACCCCGTTGGTCTCCTTCATGAGACCGTCGGCATGGGTGGCGTTTTCCGCATTCTTTTTGGTCATGGAGGACATCTCTTCCATGGAGGAGGAGGTCTCCTCAATGGAGGCGGCCTGCTGGGAGGCCCCTTCGGCCATGGCCTGGCTGGATGAGGATACCTGTCCGGCGGCGGATGCCACCTGGCTGGCCCCTTCCCCAAGGCCGGCGGAAATCCGTGTCAGCACCTTGATAATCCCCCTGGAAATGAAAAAGGCCATGAAAAGCCCGATGACCACCGCCGCGGAAACCAGGATAATTACTGAAAGCTTAGTCCTCTGGGCCGCATTGAGCATGATTTCATCGGTCATGATATTGGCCTTGGCTTCCCTGCGCAGGTCGTATAGAAGGGACTGGACCCTTTCCAGGGAGGGCATGGTCTCCTCTGCATAAATCCGGTTGCCTTCCTGCATGCCGGCAAGTTCATGCTCGGCCTCTTGCCTGAGTTTACCCAGGTGGCCCATGGTGGTTTCCAGCAAAGGGACCGTTGTGGTTCGGAACATGTTAACGGCTTCCTGTCTGCTGCCGGCCTTGAGCAGACTTTCTATACCGACAGCGGAACTATGGAGGGCTTTGTGGGCATCAACCATCTCATCCCATATCCGCCTGAAATCCTCGTCTCCATTCTGGTATGCCGTTCTGGCCCCTTGGGAATTCAGCCATTTTCCAAGGCCGCAGCGGGCGGCATCGGTTTCCACCCCAAGGGTGTCTTTATTTTCGATAAAGGCGTCCCGGATTTTGGCGGCCCATTTCAGGTGATCCACCTCCCGCTGGATGAACATGGCGGGCAGTTTGGGGTCGGCCTGTTTAAATACCTTGCCGATGGCGATGGCCGTGTCGTGGAGTTGTTTGTGTGGAGCTTCAATATCCTTGAACAGAGGGGCCAGGGAGGGGACCAGATGTTCGGCATCCTTGCGGCCTTCTCCGTATAGCCATTTGCCGAAGGCGCATTTGGTATGGTCGGTTTCCACCTGGAGGGTGGTGATCTTGTCGTCGGTGAGCAGGGCGTTAAGCTTGTTCGCCCAGTTCAGGTGGTCCACTTCCTTCTGGGCCAGGTTGCCGTCCAGCTTGTTGCCTGCGATGACTTCTTCTGCATTGCCTACGATCCCTCTGGTGCCGGTATAGGACATGATGCCCACAATGATCAGAAGGACCAGGACGATGCCGAATCCAAGCCCGATTTTTTTGCCGATGGTCATCTCTTTCCAGTTCATGTTGCCTCCTTGGGTTTATTATAGGCTGGCTTCCTGTTTCAGGGCGGAAATATCCGCCTGGTTGAGTACCTGGTCGATGTTCAGCAGTATTTTAACTCCGGTCTCTGTCTTGGCCATGCCCAGGATATATTCCGTTGACAGCCTGCCGCCGAAGGCCGGTGGCGGTTCAATGGATTCTGCGGTGATGCTGAGTACTTCGGAAACAGCGTCCACCACGATGCCGATGAGGACCGTTTCGTCGTTGTTGTCTATTTCCACTACGATGATGCAGGTCCGTTCCGTATATGGGATTTCTCCCATGCTGAATTTCAGTCTCAGGTCCACCACCGGCAGCACCTTGCCCCTCAGGTTGATCACCCCTTTGACAAATTCAGGAGTTCGGGGCACCGGGGTAATGGGGATCATGCCAATGATTTCCTTTACCTTGAGGATGCCGATGCCGTATTCCTCTTTGTCCAGGGTAAAGGTCAGGTATTTTCCTGTTTCTACGGTGGTCGCCTGGATGGCCTGGTTCATTGCGTCGCTGGATGCGTTCATTTTTTTCTCCCGTTTTTTCTGCGCGCCCCGGGAAATAACATAAATTCCCCTTTGGGCACTATTCATCGGTTTATGTCATAATGGCTGCTGGAAATTTATGCTGATTGCCGGTAAAGGCCAGCCCCCCAGATCGTGGTCGAAGAATAGAGGATGATGATGAAACGACTGTAAATGGCTGCACAAGTATTCAAAGTAGATCTCGCCGTTTTTTTCAGTGTTTTTAAACGATTTTTTGTATTTTGTTAATTGAGTTTGATTAACAGGGAACACTCTATCCCAAATGCACCTATATGGCAACTTATTTCCATGGTGTCTGTTTCTATGGGCCTATATCATCGTCTGAATTTCCATCAGGGCTTTTTCCAGCCGTTTTGCAGAAATTTTGAACAATGTTTTCATTTCCTGGGCATATACTGAAATTTTATATTCTTCCAGCATCCAGAAAAAATGTTCCACTGCATCTGCTTTTTCCTGGGAGGCCTGGTCTGTGAGCCCTGCCACCAGCGCGTTGAGCCGGCGTTCAAAGGGGGCGATCAGTTCCGCCTTTTTGGTCTCCTTGGCCGGATTCTCCGCGGCCCGCCTTGCCCGGACGGCCATACAGGACAGATACCGGGGCAGATGACGGATCCGGTCCAGGGTGTATAGCTCCGGGAAATGGGGAGGGCAGATATTTTTAAGCTCGTTGAATGTCCGGGTCAGGACTTCAAAGGGAAGGGGCCGGTCCTTGTATTGCAAAGAAAGCTTCTGGATCAGGGCGAAGCAGGCTTCGTATTCCTCTCCCACGGCCACGGCTGCACGGATCACTTCCTGGCCCTTCTGGTACAGGGCGGGCTTAAGGTGCCGGACATGCGCCTGGAATTCCTCCCGGCTCCTGATGTCTTTTTCAAGGAATTCCCGGGCCGCATTCTGGTAGACCATGTCCTGAAAAGGGCCTGAGCCGTTGAAATAAGGGGCGATCCGCTTGAGTACCTTATCGGTTTTCACATCTTTTTTCAGGGCTTTGATATCTTCGGGATAGGCCAGTTCAAAAAGTCTTGCAACGCCTTTTTTATGATCTGCCAGGGCCGCTGGCCGGGATTTGAACAGCCTTAAATTCAGCTTTTCCCCGTCCACCTTCAGTCCCATGAATACCTGCCGGGAGAATCCGTTTTCCTGCTCCAGGGCGATATGGCCAGGGAGATCCGGGAAATCCCATTCCGTAATATCCGTCCTTTCGTATCGCTCCCGGGCCCGGTCGAATGCGCTGCATTTGGTTCCGGGCCGTTGGGTTGCGAACTGACCGAGTTTGGACAGGTCCCGGAGGGATTTGATTTCCCTGTCCTTTTCGTCCCGGATGGAGATGCGCATTTTCAGGTGGTCGGGCAGGCTGCTGTCCGACCAGATTTCCGCCGGAATGGTGAATTTATAGTGGTCACGGATGAACGCCGATAGCAGGCTGTACAGGGGTTTGTCCGTTCTGGGCAGGTCCCGGGCGATGCGGGCGGCGGTCTCCTGGACCGGCACAAGTTTTACCCTGTATTTTTTGGGCAGGGCTTTGATCAGCGCTTCAATTTTTTCTTTGAACAGGCCCGGCACCAGGGTATCCACCCGGCTGCGGGAAACCAGGGCCGTGGAGTCCGCCGGCACCTTCAGCGTCACCCCGTCTGTCTCTGCACCGGGGTTGAACTCATAGCTCAGGGCGAATTCCCCCTGGTCCATGGTAAGCCGGTCCGGAAACTGGGAGAGCTTTTCCTCGTCCACATGGGCTTTTTGGAGATCCTCCAGGGACATGCGCAGAAAATTGTCGTCTTTCTGGTCCTTGATGAAACGGGCAAAGGTTCGGATATTGTAAAAGGGTTTGGGCAGGCGGGATTGGTAAAAGAGGAAGATATCCTCCTCCGAGGCCAGAATATCCCGCTGGCGGGTCTTGTTTTCAAGCTCTTCCACCTGGGCGGTGAGTTTCATATTGTGGTCCATGAAACCAAACCGCTGGAAAATTTCCCCCTCCACCAGGGCGTGGCGGATGAAAAGTTCACCGGATTCATTGGGGTTTATTTTTCCATAGGCCACATTCCGGCCGCTGACGATGATCAGGCCGAAGAGGGAAACCTGTTCCCGGGCAATGACCTCTCCCCTCTTTTTTTCCCAATGGGGATCACTGTACGTACGGGTGCACAGGTCCCCGGCAATCTCTTCCAGCCAGGCCGGGTCGATATTGGCCACGCATCGGGCAAAAAGCTGGCTGGTTTTAACGTACTCGGCGGCCACGATCCAGACCCCGGCATTTTTGAAGAGGCCGGATCCGGGGAATATCATGGCCTGCTGGCCCTTGGCCGCCATGAAGGTGTTTTTTTCTTTTTTATGGGCGATGCCGGCCAGGTAGCCGTGGAGCAGGGCCTTGTGGATGGCGATATACAGGGGACCGCCGTGTTCGAATTCTTTGGACTTGAGCGTATCCGTTTCACTGGCCCGGGGCAGGGGATTTTCCTGGACAATGCCGTGTTCCTTGAGCATTCGGGTGACCTGGCGGTGGATATCCTGCCATTCCCTGAGCCGCTTGAAGGAAAGATAGTTTTCAATGCACCATTTTCTTACTATGGATCTGGATTTCAGCCGTGTGCCCGCATCCTGGCAGGCCGTCCAGATGTTGAGCAGGGTGACAAAGTCCGAAGAAGGATCCTTGAACTGGGCATGCTTCTGGTCTGCGGCCTGGGCCTTGTCCGCCGGGCGCTGGCGGATATCGGACACTGTTAGGGCCGTGGTGATGACCACCGCCTCTTTCAGGCATCCGGATTCGCCCGCCTCGATGAGGATTCTGGATAATTTGGGGTCCATGGGCAGCCTGGCCATGATCCGGCCCATGGGGGTGAGGACGAAGGTTTTGCCCGATGCTCTTTTATCGGCCCGGCCGCCCTTTGATCTGGCCTGTTTCTTCGGGCGGATGGCTGACAGTTCCAGCAGGGTGTCGAACCCGTCCTTGATGCTTTTGGGAGCAGGGGCGTCTATGAAGGGAAAGGTGGAAACATCTCCCAGGTGCAGGGAGATCATCCTCAGGATGACCTCGGCCAGATTGCTTCGCAGAATTTCAGGGGCCGTGAAAAAGGGGCGGCCGTTGAAGCTCTCTTCATCATAAAGGCGGATACAGATCCCGTTTTCCACCCGGCCGCAGCGCCCCATACGCTGGTTGGCCGAGGATTGGGAGATGGGGCTGACGGGCAGGGCTGTGGTCCGGGTTCTGGGGGAGTATGCCGGGATCCTGGCAAGCCCCGTGTCCACCACGTATTTGATGCCCGGTATGGTCAAAGAGGTTTCCGCCACATTAGTGGAAACCACTACCTTGCGTCCGACGCCGGTGGAAAACACCTTGGCCTGCTCCTTGGCCGAAAGCCTGGCGAACAGGGGCAGAATATTGATCCCCGGATGGTTTTTGCCCCGCAGGATTTCCATGGTTTCGCCGATATCCTGTTCCGTGGGCATGAATATGAGGATGTCGCCGGAGGGGGTTCGACTCAGGATATTGGCAGCGGCCCGGGCCGCTGCTTCCACATATCCCTGGTCGTCGCTGCCCGTGTCCCGGCCTTTTGATTTTTCCCCGGCCGCCTGGGATTCAATGGGGGAATAGATCAGTTCAACCGGGAACATACGACCCGAGACCTCTATCACCGGAGCATTGTCAAAGGCTTTTGAGAATTTTTCCGTATCAATGGTGGCCGAGGTGATAATGAGTTTGAGATCCTTTCTCTGTTTCACCAGCCGCCTCAGGATGCCCAGGGTGAAATCAATGTTCAGGCTCCGTTCGTGGGCCTCGTCCACTATAATGGTGTCGTACTGGGAGAGGAATCGGTCCTGCTGGGTTTCAGCCAGAAGGATTCCGTCGGTCATCAGCTTGATATGGGCATGGGGCGGGGCATTGTCATCAAAACGGATCTTGTATCCCACGGACTGGCCCAGGGGCTGGTTCAGCTCGAAGGCAATGCGCTTGGCCACGGTCATGGCTGCGATGCGCCGGGGCTGGGTGCAGCCGATCATCCCGGCGGTGCCCCGGCCCGCCTCCAGGCAGAATTTGGGGATCTGGGTGGTTTTCCCCGATCCGGTTTCACCGGAAATAATGACCACGGGATGGTCTTTTACGGCCTGGATGATTTCCTGCCTTTTTGCCGTGATGGGCAGGTCCGGATCAAAGGATACCTTTGGGATGCTGTCGGCCCTGGCCTGCATCCGGGCGGCTGAGGCGTGGGCTTTTTTCATCAGCGGTCCTGCATTTTCTTTATTTTTTTTCAGTTGGTTGAGGCTGCGTTGCAGGCGGTGACGGTCCCTGCACATGGACTTGGCGATGAGTGTTTGTATGTCTTTGAGCTGGTTTTTCATACCGGGAATACTACCTCAGGGATTTGAAATGTCAAATTGAACCCGGACCGGTGCCCCTAAATTCCCCGATGACTTTGATGGGAAAAATTTTCAGTTTTTTGTTCGAATGTACATAAATCTCTTCCCTTTTATGAAAGTCCGGATTAAATTTTTTATTGACAAGGTCTATAGAATATAAGAAAAACAAACTTTGTATTTGAAGATAATATGGGGGTATTAGATTTAAATGCAATTTATTAGTGTACGATTGCTTTTTATTTTTAATTTATAGATAGGGGGAATAATAGCATGACAGATTCCGCTATTAAGATCGGTGGCGCCCGCAAGAGCGTCTTCAAAGACAAGGTGATGGAGATTCTGCCGGACGGCGGAAACCTCAATGCCTGCCTGACCTGCGGCGCCTGTGCCTCGGGGTGTCCCGCAACGGGGCTTGAAGGCATGGATCCCAGAAAATTTCTGCGCATGGCCGCCCTGGGCATGGACGAGGAAATCCTGAATTCCAACTGGATTTGGATGTGCTCCATGTGCACCCGGTGCATGTATGTCTGCCCCATGCAGATCAACATCCCGCAGCTGGTTTTCAATGCCAGGGCCACCTGGAAAAAAGAAGACAAGCCCAAGGGCATCATCGGGTCCTGCGACATGGCATTGCGCAGCGATACCTGTTCCGCCATGGGCGCCAGTGAAGAGGATTTCCAGTTTGTTGTTGAGGATGTGCTTGAAGAGTACCAGGAAGCCCAGCCCGAATTCGGCGAGATGAAGGCCGACGTTAACCGGGAAGGTGCCCATTACTTTCTGAACCAGAACTCCAGGGAGCCGGTCACCGAACCCGATGAAATGGTGCCCCTGTGGAAAATCATGCACCAGGCCGGGGCCGACTGGACCTACGGGACCAAAGGCTGGGCAGCGGAAAACTACTGCATGTTTGCCGCCGATGACAAGAACTGGGAGCATATCGTCAGAACCAAAGTCAAGGCAGTGGAGGATCTGGGCTGTAAGGTCTGGCTCAACACCGAGTGAGGGCACGAACTTTTCGCAGTCCTGGCAGGACTGAAAAAATTCGATATTCCCTACAACTTTGAAATCCAATCCATCATCCAGCTCTATGCCCAGTGGATCCGGGAAGGCAAACTCAACCCCTCCTCGGACTGGAACAAGGACCGCAAAATCACCTTTACGGTCCAGGATCCCTGCCAGCTGGTAAGGAAAACCTTCGGAGACCCGGTGGCAGAGGACCTGAGATATGTGGTCAAGGCCGTGGTGGGTGAGGAAAACTTCATTGACATGACCCCCAACCGGTCCAACAACTTCTGTTGCGGCGGCGGCGGCGGATACCTGCAGTCCGGTTTCCAGGAACAGCGCCGGGCCTACGGCCAGACCAAGGCCAACCAGATTCTGGCCACCAAGGCGGATTACTGCATCACGCCTTGTCACAATTGCCATGCCCAGGTCCATGACCTCTCCGAAGTCAACGATCATGCATGGGAAACCGTCCACCTGTGGACCCTGCTTGCCCTCTCTTTGGGCATTCTCGGTCCCAATGAACGGGAATACCTGGGGGATGATCTTAAGGAAGTGGATGTCTTCCATCCCGAGTCTGCCATGTAAATATACCATCCCCGCCTGAGGCGGGGACGATTAATAACACCCCCTGGTAGAAGCCTTGCGGCTTTTGCCAGGGGGTGTTATTTTTTTAAGCGAACCCAACCATTTACAAAATGGCGGATGATCAATTTATGGATATCACTTCTTTGAGTACCTGTTTTCTGATATGCGCCGGTGCTGGCATTATGGCTCTGAATATCAAAAAGTTCAGAGATACCGCGCTATTGCTGAAGCGGTCAGCCCCCCGGCAGTATGATGCCCTGAGGCCAGTTCTGGCATTTCACCAGTGTTTAATCTTCTCTTTTTTTATCGGCTATATAGGGGTGCTGGCGGCCATAAGTTCAACGAAACTTACCATCGGCAATTTGTTTGTAAGCATTATTTTTGTTTCCGGTGCCGTTTATGTGCTGTTGGGGATTTTCTTGATCGGTAAAATGATCCGTTCCCTTGACCGGGCCTACAAGGAGGCCGTTGCGGCCAATGATAAATTGTCCGGCAACCAGAGACAGTTAAAAGATACCAACCGGATATTGAGAGCTGAAATTGAGAATCACAGGGTGACAGAAAACCGCCTTCAGAGAAGCTATGATACCCAGACCGTTGCGAATCGGATCCTGCAGGAGGCAATGACGGATTCCTCCATCCAGGAGATATTGGATCACAGCCTTGATCTGCTTTTGTCTATTCCCTGGCTGGCATTTGAATCCCAGGGCAGTATTCATTTGGTGGGGGATGAGCCTGGGATACTGGTTTTGAAGGCCCAGAGGGGTTTTCCTGAAGCCCTTGAAAAGCAATGCCGGTCCATCCCCTTTGGGAAATGCCTATGCGGGCGTGCGGCGCTTGAACGAAAAATTGTATACGCCGCACATATTGACCGCCGTCACGAAATCTCCTTTCCCGGTATCCAGGACCACGGCCATTACTGCATCCCCTTGGTCGCCAAGGCAGAAACCCTGGGCATTCTCAATATCTATTTAAAGCCGGGCCATGAAAGGAGTGAATGGGAAGAGGATTTTCTCATGGCCGCAGCCAATACCCTGGCCGTTGTCATTGTCCAGCGCCGGGGGGAAGTGCAGAAGAAAGAAATTGAGCAGCGCCTGCTGCAGTCCCAGAAAATGGAATCCATCGGCACCCTTGCCGGCGGTATTGCTCACGATTTCAACAATATTCTGTCGGGTATTTTTGGCTATACCCAGCTGGCGGAAAGATGTCTGGATGACCCGGAAAAAGCAAAGGATAGGCTGGCCCAGATATATAGAGGGGCCAGCCGGGCCTCTGACCTGATTCAGCAGATACTTACCTTCAGCCGGAAAGCCGAGTATAAAAAAGTACCGGTGAAATTAAGGGAGGTGGTTGAGGAAGTCACAGGTTTTTTGCGCTCATCCCTGCCTGCGTCCATCGATATTATCCAGGAGATCACCTCCAAAAGCTATGTCATGGCCGAACCCACCAAGATTCACCAGATTGTCATGAATTTATGCACCAATGCATCCCATGCCATGAGGGAAAACGGCGGCCAACTGCATCTTACCCTGACAGATGTGGGGCTGGACAGCCAGGCTGTGACACAATTCCCCGATATGCCAAAGGGGGATTATGTGAGGCTTGAGGTCCGGGATAACGGCGTCGGGATGGAAAAAGAGGTTCTGGACAAGATTTTTGAGCCCTATTTCACAACCAAGAAAATCAAGGAGGGAACCGGCCTCGGGCTCTCCGTTGTCCTGGGGATTGTCCAGGAGCATAAGGGATATATCCAGGCCGACAGCACGCCGGGAAAAGGCACCGCTTTTCAATTGTTTTTCCCTAAGGTTTCTACGGGAAACAGCGGCGAAAAGGGGGCGGTCCGGAAAGATTTTGACATACCAGGCGGCGCCGAACACATTTTGATTGTTGATGATGAAAAGAGCATTCTGGATTCAACCTCGGAGCTTTTGAGGGATTACGGTTACCATGTATCGGAGTTTTCAACCCCCGGGCAGGCCTTGTCCCAATTCCTTGATACTCCCGGAGGGTTCGATTTGGTGATCACCGACATGACCATGCCGGTGATGAGCGGTGAAGAACTGGCTTTGAAGATTCTGGAGGCCAGCCCCCATATGCCCGTACTGCTTTGCACGGGCTACAGCGATAAAATTTCAAAAAACAAGGCCCTTAGGATGGGGATCCGAAAATTTGTCCAGAAACCGGTGGTGGGAGAGGAACTGCTGGCGATGATCCGGAAAATTCTGGATGAGGGCATTTAATTTTTTAAGCTTTTCAAATGCCCATAAGCCTTGTATGATAAATCAGGTTGATTCCGCAATTCCCTATTCTATCTTCTCACTCTGAACTTGTACCTGCCTTTTTTTATAACCTGATTTTATAAAAGGAGAGTGTCATGGAAACAAGTGTTTACAAAATTATCGAAGTGGTGGGGTTTTCTGAAACATCATGGGAAGATGCCGCCAAGGCCGCTGTTGCCACCGTGGATAAATCCATCCGGGATATACGGGTGGCCGAGGTGATCCAGATGGACATGCGCCTGGAGGACAATAGGATCATCGGCTACCGTACAAAGCTGAAAGTTTCTTTTAAGCTTGAATGATTTTTTCCTGAGCATCAGGGTTTGATATTTCAATGGGCCTTGCGGGCCGGATATATGCGGTGTTGCCGGTATACCGCCCGGAGGGCCCATTGTCGTTTGCCGCCCTTTTTTTAGGGCGCATTTTAAATCCGATTTGCCCCTGGTTTTGCCTCGACGGAATTTACGGATTTGAGGCGCTGTATCTGTTTGCCACGGCTCTTTAATTATGATAATAAAATCGGATTATGACTCAGATTATCAGTATTGCAAACCAGAAGGGCGGGGTCGGTAAAACAACCACAGCGGTGAATCTTGCCGCAGCCCTGGCCAAGCTGGGTAAAAAGGTTCTGCTTGTTGACTGTGATTCCCAGGCCAATGCCACAACCGGCCTCGGCGTTGACAAACCCTCCCTGCCCGCATCACTTTACCACGGATTAATCGGTGACGCAGATATCGAAGAGATTTTACAGCCCACCATGATTAAAAAACTCATGCTTATTCCCGCCAATGTGGATCTTATCGGATTTGAGGTGGAGATGATGTCTGCCCCCCGGCGGGAAGCCCGGCTGAAAACGCTTCTGGAACCTCTGGCCGACCGGTTCGATTTTATTATCATTGATTGCCCGCCGGCATTGAGTCTCTTAACCCTTAATGCCTTTGCCGCCTGCCATTCCGTGGTGATCCCCCTGCAAAGTGAATTCTTTGCCCTGGAAGGGCTGGGTCAGCTGCTGGATACCATTAAACGGGTGAAACAATCCTTTAACCCGGGGCTGAAGATCAAAGGCATCCTGCTGACCATGTTTGATAAGCGGACCAACCTCTCCCAGAACGTGGTGGATGACGCCAGGCAATATTTCCAGGATCTGGTTTTCAAAACCAAGATCCCCAGGAACGTGAAGCTGGGAGAAGCCCCCTCCTACGGTCTGCCCATAATCCTGTACGATAAAATGTCCCAGGGATCTAAGAGTTATATGGCTTTTGCAAGGGAACTGCTGAAACGATGATGAAAAAGAAAAAGAAACACACCGGCCTTGGCCGGGGAATCTCTGCCCTCATTCCTGATTTTGACCTGGAAAAACCCGAAGCCAGTTCTGATTTTTTCTTTTGTGCCGTGGGGGAGATCAGCCCCAATAGGTACCAGCCCAGAACCCGGTTCAGTGAGGATGAGCTAGAACGGCTGAAAAATTCCATCGCCCAGCAGGGGGTGCTCCAGCCGCTGCTGGTTCGGAAAATGGACGGGGCCTATGAACTCATCGCCGGGGAACGGCGGCTGAGGGCGGCCAAGGCGGCCGGGCTTACCGAGGTGCCTGTGATCATCCTGGACCTCACCGACGAGCAGGTGCTTGAAGTCTCCATCATTGAGAATATCCAGCGGGAGAACCTCAATGTGCTTGAAGAGGCCGAGGCCTATTTCAGGTTGATTGACGAATTCGGCTATACCCAGGAAAAGGTGGCCCGGAAAATCGGGAAGAACCGTTCCACCATTGCCAATCTGCTGAGGCTGCGCAGCCTGCCCCAGCAGATCAAAGAGAGTCTGGTGGCCGAGAAGATTTCCATGGGCCACGCCAGGGCGCTACTGGGCGGCGGATCCGAGGAAAACCAGCTTTACCTGTTCAAGCAGGTGCTGGAACGCAAACTCTCCGTCAGGGAAACCGAGCGGCTGGTCAACCAGGCCAAGCAGGAACCCAGACAGCTGGCCCAAAAGATGACAGCGGATGAACGACGGTTTCTGGAGCAGACATCCACCCGGATTTCCACCCGGATTAACAGCCCGGTCAACATCAAGAAAAACGGGGAAAAGGGTAAAATAGAAATCAAATTTAAGTCCGGTTCCGAATTCAACCGCCTTGTGGAGCTGCTGAGCACCCTTTCATGAAAATTTCCATTGCTAAAACAGCCGGATTCTGCATGGGCGTCCGGCGGGCGGTAGATATGGTTCTGGATGCCGCCAACCAGTCCGACGAGCCCATTTTTACCTATGGCCCCCTGATCCATAATCCCCAGGTCCTTGAAATGCTGGAAGGAAAAGAGATCCACCGGCTGGACGCCATCCCTGAAAAGGGGGAGGGCATTGTCCTGGTCCGCGCCCACGGCGTGCCCCCCGAAGATGAGACCGCCCTTGCCAATGCGGGATTTACTGTGATCAACGCCACCTGCCCCAGGGTGGTCCGGGTTCAGGTCATCATTAAAAAATACGCCAAAAAGGGCTTTGCCACCATCATCATCGGAGATAAAAAACATCCCGAGGTGGTGGGGCTGTTGGGCTATGCCAGGGGAAAAGGGCACACCGTTACTTCCATGGCCCAGCTTCAAGCCCTTCCCGGGTTTGAAAATGCCGTTGTGGTGGCCCAGACCACCCAGAATACCAAGTTCTACGAAGAGATCAAAACCTGGTGCCGTGAGAACGCCCCCCATTACGAGATTTTTGACACCATCTGCGGCTCCACGGAAAAACGGCAGAACGAGGTGAGGGAACTGGCCAAAACCCACGATGCCGTCATTGTTGTGGGGGGGAAGGAGAGCGGGAATACCCGGCGCCTGGCCCAGGTGGCCCTGGAAACAGGCACCCCGTCCACCCATATCGAATCCGCCGCTGAACTGGATTATGATCAATTGGCCGGGGCCAATGCCATTGCCATCACCGCCGGCGCCTCAACCCCCAATTGGATTATCAAGGATACCTGCCAGAAGGTGGACCAGACCCTGAGGCATAACCGCCCGGTGGTCGGAAGATTTATTGGCGCCATGGATGTGCTCATGAAGACCAACCTGCTGCTGGCCCTGGGGGCTGCCTGCCTTACATTCGGCGCCGCCTGGATCAGGCAGGGAAGCGATGCCTATTTCCATGCCGCCATTGCCATGTGCTATGTCCTGTCCATGCAGATTGTGAACAATATGATGACGGTGAAATCCGATACCTATAATAAACCGGACCGCGCTGCATTTTATAAGGATCATAAACCATGGCTGTGGGGACTTGCGGCGACTTCGGGCCTGGCCGGTCTTTATATGGCCCATGGCCAGGGCGCGGTGTATTTCTGGGTGGTATTTACCATGAGTCTGCTGGGGCTCTCATATGACCTGAATATCATCCCCAGGTTCATGGGGGGCAGGCGATTTTACCGGATCAAGGATCTGCCCGGTTCCAAGACCATCCTCATTGCTGCGGCCTGGGGCGTGGTTACCGCCCTGCTGCCGGCTCTGGTTGACAAAAGCGGATGGCCGGCAACCCTTATCGCCTTTCTCTTTGCCACAGGCCTTGTCTTTTCCAGGACGGCCTTTGTGGACATTCTTGCCGTTCAAGGGGACCGGATTGCGGGCAAGGAAACCCTGCCCATCCTTCTTGGAGAAGCCAAAAGCCTGAAGGTTATCCGCTACACCCTGTTGCTCACGGCGGCCATGCCGGTTATGGGCGCTTTTTGTCTGACCGCCGGAAAAATGCTGGTATGGCTTGCCTTGGTGCCGGTTTTCATGCTTTTATTGATCAAAGCCTACAGAGAAGACCGCTTTTTGTCGGGCGGCCCCTATGAGATACTTTTTGAATCGTTGTTTATACTGGCGGGGGTGCTGGCGGTCTTAATCTAATACCCTTTCGGAGGTGCCATGACAGACGGGCCCGTAAAAAAAGCCGTTGTTCCCCTGTTCGGGACACTGGCCGTAAAAAACCGCTTGATTACCGATGCGGATCTTGAAACCGGGTTGGATCGGTGCAAGGATGCGTCTGATCTTGAAGAGGCCCTGCGGTCATATTTCCTTTCCGAGGAGCTGATTTCCAAAAAAAACATCCAGCGTCTGGCCGTGGCGGCCAAAGCCATTTCCATCCGCCAGAAAGAGTTTAAATTCGGTGCCATTGCCGTATCCAAGGGGTTTATCAATAAAAGTGTCCTGGAGTTGGCGCTTGAGGATCAGGAAGATGACCTGAAGCAGGGGAAAAAGCCCCGGAGAATAGGGGACATGATGGTGGAAGCCGGGCTGATTACGGAAAGTCAGCGGGATATGATTCTCAAGATGCAGAACAGGAAACCCAAGCCCGGAAACGGAGATAACGGCGATCAGAATGGGAGCCGGGATGCATCGGCTGCAGAAAAGAAAGAGGGCGCGCCGGAAAAGGAGGCCGTTAAACCTGATCCGCCTGAACTCCTGCCTCCGGAACTGATCATCGGCGGGATTCAACTGCAGGTGGCCGGAGATCTTATGGCGGCCTTTCTGACCAAAACCCCGGAGTTCGATCCGGATGTGCCTGCCCAGGCAATTAGAGAAGCCCTGATTGACAGGGGCATTGTTTCGGGACTGGCGGCAGATGAATTAATCGAGGGGTTTGTCAGGTCTTCGGGTTTCAAAACCCAGTCATTCAGGGTGGCCAAGGGGATTCGCCCCATTGAGGGCAAAGATGCCAAGGTGGAATTTTTCTTTAACACCGATTACCTCAAGGCCGGGGGCATGGATGAAGAGGGAAATATCGATTTTAAGCAGCGGGGCGAAGTCCCCCTGGTGGAAAAGGGAACGGTACTGGCGGAAAAAACACCCAGGGTAGAGGAACGGCCCGGGTTGAATTTATACGGCGAGGATGTCCATATGGTCCCCTCAAAGGACAAGCCCCTGAAGTTCGGAAAGGGTGCCTTGCTTTCCGAAGACGGGTTCAAGCTGCTGGCAGGGGTGAGGGGATACCCCAAGTATTCCCTGGGCGGGGTGGTGTTTGTCCATGAAGAATACACCACCGGCGGGGATGTGGATTATGAGACCGGGCATATTGAATTTGACGGCAAAGTGAATGTCAAAGGCTGCATCAAATCAGGATTTAAGGTCAGGGGCAGCGATATTACCGCCATAGAGCTTGACGGTGGCATCGTGGAAGCCGACGGAGACCTTAAAGTGGCCGGCGGGATCAATGAAGGCAAAATTTATGCCCGGGGAAATGTCTATGCCAAATTCATTCTTTCCTCTGAGATTATATGTATGGGGGATGTCTATGTGGAGAAAGAAATTGTGGACTCCACCATTGATGCCGGCGGCGCCTGCTCAATTATCCGGGGGAAATTGATTTCCTCCAAGGTGTCGGCCAAGATGGGGCTGGCAGCTCAGAATATCGGCACCGAGATGGGCGCCCCTTCGGTGATCAAGGTGGGGTACGACGCCTTTACGGCAAGGGAACTGGCCCAGAATAAGAGTAAAACAGCTGAAACCAAAGAAGAAATACTCAAGCTGGAGGGAAAAAAGGCCGAGTCCGGGGCCAAAAAAGATGCCCTTCAACAGGATATTTCCAAACTGGCCCATGTCCAGGACCGGTCCCAGCTGGAGCAGGCCGAGATCCGCAAGCAGATGAATGATCCGGCCGGTGCCGCCGTACGCCGGGAGTTGGAAAAAAAGCTTGAAGCATTAGAAACATCTGCCCGGGAGGCCGAGGAATCCATTGACCGTTGCTTCACTAAAATAGATGCCGCTGACGCTCTCATCAAAAAAATTGACAGGGAAATACACCGGTTTGAAACCCTGTTGGAAAATCTTACCGAAGAACGGAACAATCTGACCCGATGGTCAAGGGATAATCCCGGAAAGCCCCAGGTGCTGGTTGAGGGCGCCCTGTTATCGGGGAATAGGATTATGGGCAAGCATTCCGATCTCACGGTGGACACAATGATCCGCCATGCCCGGATTACAGAGGTGCTTGCCCAAAGCGATGACGAGTCCGGGGGGCGGCCCGCCTACCGCATGAAGGTGGATAATTACTGATTTATTTTATGGCCGGTTTTCTGCCCCGTTTTCAGCATCCCTTCCGTCGTTGATCCGTTTTCCGGCAATCGTTTGTTTTCCGGACCGCCGCCGAGCCGCTTTATTTTTTCATCTTTTTCCTGCCACAGCCGGTTGAGCCAGTCACAGAATCGGGATCTGAAGTCCTCATTTCCGAAATAATCCCCTACAAGGGCGGCCTCCACGGGTGATACCTCAATATCCACCACCACCTGTTTCATCCCGCCTGAAATAAAGTTCCAGAAGTTGGGAATGCCGCCCGGATAGACAATGGTTACATTGATGACTTTGTGCAGGTACTGGCCCATGGCCCCAAGGACAAAGCCCACGCCCCCTGCCTTGGGGGGGAGCAGGTGGGTGTACGGGGAGTCTTTCCGTTGGTGTTTTTCAGGGGTGAACCGTGTGCCTTCAACAAAATTCATCACGGAAACCGGTGTGTGTTTGAATTTCTCACAGGCTTTTTGGGTGCTTTCCAGGTCCTTGCCGGCCAGGTGGGGGTTGGCTGCCAGGAACTTTTTGGAATACCGTTTCATGAATGGAAAATCCAGGGCCCACCAGGCAAGGCCCAGAAAGGGGACCCATATCAGTTCTTTTTTCAGGAAGAATTTGAGCATGGGGATCCTGCGGTTGAAGACCTTCTGGAGCACCAGGATGTCCACCCATGACTGGTGGTTGGAGATGACCAGGTACCAGTCTTTTTTGTTCAGCCGGTCCAGGCCCCTCACATCCCATTGGATTTTGTTGAACAGGGCCGAATTCATTCCGTTAATACTGATCCACAGGGTGGCGATGCCGATGAGGAACCTGTCCAGGAAAACGAGGAATCCTTTCATTGGAATAATGAATTTTAAAAGGGAAGCCAGGATCAGCGGAACGGTAAGGGTCACTGTGTTCAGCAGATAGCCGAGGAATGAGAGTGCCCCTTTCAAGGGGCCGGGAAGAAAATCCAGCATGAGGTCAATCCTTTTTAAGTGTCAACAGGGTTAACTGTGTCAACGCAGTGTCTGCCTATTGATAAATCTTTCAGGAGGCCGGGTCAATAATTCTTTTGGTCTTTTTTTGAGGGGATGGGGCCTGGTAACCGGTGATGTATTTTTTTACGGTTCGGCGGTCCAGCCCTGTTTTTCTGGCCGTTTTCTCATAGGTGCCCAGGGCGTCGTAGAGCAGTTTGCAGTATCCGGCCACCAGATCCGGCACGGCGATGCTTCCCTGTTCAATCCCCTGGGCCAGGGTCTCCGCCAGTTCCAGTTTTCCCGGATCCGCTGTGGCCTTGCCGTTGTAGTCCCGCCTCAGCAATACGCTTCTTGCGCACTGCTCCAGTTCCCGGACATTGCCGGGCCAGGGGTAATCTTCCCCCAGGTTCCGTGTGATGATCCGTTTTACCTTTTCAATGAGTTTGGGGGCATGGGCCCCGGTCATGCGCTGGATAACAAATCCCAGCAGGTGGTCCAGTTCCTGGGGATCCTCCTTGATCCGCTGACGCAGGGGAGGGACCTCAATGATATCCGAACAGAGCCGGTAGTAAAAATCATCCCGGAAGACATCGCCGTCCATGATTTTTTTTCTGGGCTGGTTGGTGGCCCCGATGACCCGTCCGTTGAACCGTTCCGCAGCATGGGCGCCCACCGGGATGAAATGGCGTTCCTGGAGTACCCTCAGCAGCTTGATCTGGACGTGGTTGGGGATTTCACCGATTTCATCCAGGAGGATGGCGCCGTAGGGACTGCACCGGGAAAAGGCCCCCTGGTAATTCTCCACGGCCCCGGTAAAGGCCCCCTTGGTATGGCCGAAGAGCTCTGATTCCAGCAGGGTCTCGGGGTACTGGGAGAGGTTCAGGGAGGAAAAGGCCCGGGTAAAGCTCTGGGCGAAACATTTGGTTTTGGGATCAAAGGGGATGAACCCGCTTCGGCCGATGGCGTTGGCCGCCGTGCCTTTTCCCGTGCCGGTTTCTCCAAGCAGCAGGGTGGAGAAATCCTCCATCCGGTTCCACAGATACCTGTCGTACAGTCCTATATTATAGGTAAAGACATTGTACCACAGATGCTTTTTCAGGATCCGCATGCAGGGGCTGGTGCCCACCAGGGTGTTGGAAATAAAATAAAAGGCCCGGCGCAGTTGAAAGGAGAGGGCGAAGTAGTGGTAGAATTGCTCCGTATCAAATCCCTTGGCCGCCCACATGGTTTTGGCCTCATCCACAAACTCCGCCTTTACCGGTGTGTCCCCGGCCTCAATCTGCTCTTTGATGTGCCGGTCGAATCTTTCCCTGAACTTGTGGAAGATATCAAAGAAATAGACCACCCGGAGCAGCTCCCTGTCCTCCTCCCGGTATGCGTCAATATTGCATTTGTGAAGCTTTTCCAGCATGGTGAGCCGCCGGTCCACCTCCCGATAGCACATGTCCTTGCTCTCCCTGCGGGAGGCGGAGGGAAAATAGCCTGCAATGCGCTGGTCCAGCCGTTCCCTCAGCCGTGAGAAGGGGTTGGCAAAGGCGGCATTGTACACGGTTTTAAAAAAATGTCTTTCTTCCTGGGCCAGTTTCAGTGGCGGGGCCATGGGCAATCCTTATTTTTGATTTCAAAATGTATAATGTGCATATTTGTACACGTCGTGATCATAAAATGCAAACCTGGCGGAAAAATAAAAAATGAAGGGGCGGGCAGCTGCATGGGTAACTGACTTTAATTCAGATGCTTATGGGAAAATATCTGGTTTTGGTTGTGTTGGCACGCTCTTTGATACGTATGGGGGGACGTTTATTTTTTTAACCTTAAATGGAGAATTTACATGATTAGAAGAATACTGAATTCAAGACTGCCTTTGATGGTTCATACCCCAGTCAAAGTCTTTGACCTCAGATATTTTCATGCCATTTACAATGCCGGGGCCCTGCCGGTTTTCGATACCGAATTTTTGAGCAGGGATGACATCATTCAGAAAGCATTGCTGCTTGCCGGCGAAAACCTGCAGTTCGGCCTCCGCCTTTCTGCCCACGACCCTGATATTATCCATACCCTGAGACGGGAAAATATTAAAAATCTGGACGCCCTGGTGGTGCCCTTAAGCAAGGGGGATACCCCGGCAGACCTGAAACGGTTTAACAGTACCAAAATCATCCTTGAACTCAGGGATATCGGCCTGACCGAAGAGATAAGGGACCTTGATCCCCACGCCCTGGTGGTGAAAGGCAACGAAGCGGCCGGGCGGGTGTCCAGGTACTCTTCCTTCATTCTCATGCAGTGGTACCTGAAACATTCACCCTTGCCGCTTTTTGTCCACGGCGGCGTGGGGCAGTATACCGCAGCCGGGATGCTGGCCGCCGGTGTCTCCGGCTTTGTCATGGACAGCCAGTTGCTGCTGGCCAAGGAAGCACCGGTGTCCGATGATTTCAAGAAATTGCTGGCCGGGCTGGACGAAGGGGATTCCACCGAGATCACCTTCAGGGAAAAAGGCATCTACCGGGTTTTTGCCAAACTGGGCACCAAAGTGGTGAAGGACCTGAAGGAAGAGGCTGTCCTGCTTTCCGACAAAGAAGAGGGGGACATCTATCCGGCCATTGCCGAAAAGATGACCGCCCTGGATAACCCGGACGCTTCCTTTATCCAGTCCCTGTTCTACCTGGGCCAGGACGGCATATTTGCCAAGGAATTTGTGAAGGAATCAGACTCCCTGGCGGAGATTATCGACCGCTTTTTTACCACCCTGGGGGGCCATCTGGATCAGGTTGACCGCCATGATCCCGTTAAAAAGAATTCCCCCTTTGCCAAGGACCAGAATACCGCCTATCCCCTGATCCAGGGCCCCATGGCCAATATCTCAGACAATGCGGAATTTGCCGCCCAAGTCCTTGAGGCCGGCGCGCTGCCTTTCTTTGCCGTGGGCAGCCTGCCCGTGGACCTGGCCGATACCATGATTAAATCCGGTGCCGAAAAACTGGATAATTTCGGTGCCGGCCTGGTGGGCATTGAGGCCTTCAATCCCCAGGTGGCCGCCCACCTGGATATGGTAAAAGAGTATAATGTGCCTTACGCCCTCTTTGCCGGCGGCATCCCCTCCCAGGCCGTTGAACTGGAAAAGGCGGGCACCAAAACCTATCTGCACACCCCGTCGGTTTCCATGATGGACAACGCCATTGAAAACGGCTGCACCCGGTTCATCTTCGAAGGGGGTGAGGCCGGCGGCCATGTGGGGTCACTGACTTCCATGGTGCTCTGGGAAGCGGCCATTGCCAGTCTCATCAACGGCGGCCGTGACCTCTCCAGCCTCTACCTGGTTTTTGCCGGGGGCATCACCACCCGGTTCGCCTCCTTTTTCATCTCCGGCATGACCTCTTTTCTGGCTGCCCGGGGGGCCAAGATCGGCCTTCAGGTGGGCACGGCTTATCTCTTTGCCAAGGAGATCGTCGATACCAAGGCGGTACAAAAGCAGTACCAGGAGATCCTCATTGAGCAGGACAAAACCGTGGTCATCGGCAAAACCCTGGGGCTGGCCTCCAGAACCGCCCCCACCCCCTTTGCTAAAATGATGACCGACCATGAAGCCGAAATGATCCGGGAGAAAATGCCCTTGTCCCAGCGGAAACGTTCCTTTGAAAAAAAGAATATCGGGTCCCTGCTCATCGGCGCCAAAGGCTTTCTGCCGGATTTTAAAAATCCCGGCGAGGAGAATTACACCTGGTTTGAAGGCGAGGAACACCGTGAAAAAGGCAACTTCCTCGTGGGAGACAGCCTGGCCTTCTTTAAAGAGCCCGTCACCATCCAGCAGATCCACGACGGATATTTCACGGGCAAATCCCAGCTCTTTGCCCACCTCAACGGTCTGGAAACATTCTCCAGTCCCAAGTCCAGGATCCACGACGAGATCGCCGTGGTGGGCGTGGGCTGCACCCTTCCCCATGCCGACACCCCGGACCAGCTCTGGCAGAATATCCTGGACAAGCGATACTCCATCGCCCCCATGCCCGAATCCCGCATGGACCGGGAACTTTACTATGACACCAACCGCAAGGCCGAGGACAAGACCTATACGGACCTGGCCGGCCATGTGGACCATTTTGAATTTGACCGGGAGCGCTTCGGCTATGCCGAGGGCAAGGATAAAAAACTCTCCCGCAGCCAGAAGATGGTTCTTTCCACCGCCTACAAGGCCGTGGAGAGCGCCGGGCTTCTGGATGAAAACGATAGGATGATCTGTGAAGATCCCAAGCGGACTGCCGTGATCATCGCCACCTGCCTCTCCAATGAACTGGGCAACGATCTTCAGCTCAAATACTGGTATCCGGAAATCCTTTCCATGATGGAAAAACTACCGGCCTTTGAACGTTTAAGCGATGATGAGAAGGAAAAGGCAAAGCAGGCCCTGTTTGAAGGGATGGAAGGAGAAAACAAGGGGTATGATCCGGTCCACGGGATCCTGCTCAACATTGAAGCCTCCCGCATCGCCCGCCACCTGGGCGTCCGGGGCACCAACTATATTGTGGACGCGGCCTGCGCCTCTTCGGTTACCGCCATAGATGAGGCCTGCAACGAACTGCTCTCCGGAGAGCATGACACCGTGGTCGTGGGCGGGGTGAACACCCACCTGGCCCCGGAGTCCTTCATCGGCTTCGCCAAAATGGGCACCCTTTCAGACAAAGGGTCCTTTCCCTTTGACGGCCGGGCCGACGGATTTATCCTGGGTGAGGGATCTGTTGTCTATGTCCTCAAACGGATGAAGGATGCCCTCAGGGACGGTAACAAAATTTTCGGCATCATCAACGCCATCGGCTCCAGTTCCGACGGCAAGGGCAAAGCCATTGCCGCGCCCAACCCCAAGGGCCAGGTCATGAGCCTGGAACGCTGCTTTGGCAGTATCCGCCCCGATATAAAACCGGAGGACATCGGATTCATCGAAGCCCACGGCACCTCCACCACCGTGGGGGATCAGGTGGAACTGGGCACCCTGGACGCCGTATACAATAAATCCGGTGCCGGCATCTCTTCCATCAAATCACAGATCGGCCATCTCCTTGGCTGTGCCGGTGCCGCCGGCATGCTCAAGGCGCTGCTGGCCGTGAATAAAGGCATGCTGCCGCCCAACGGCGGGTTTGAAACCCTGTCCGACAAACACGATTTGAGCAAGTCTTCCCTTTTCATTGTCAAGGATGCACAGGACTGGACCCCGGAAGGGGGCACTAGCCGTAAGGCCGGCATCTCCTCCTACGGGTTCGGGGGGATCAACTACCATGCCGTGGTGGAAGAGATGACCGATGCCTATGTCCCCCTGCAGCGGGATATTTTTCCCGATACCGCCTATGACTTCAATGACGACCGTATCGTGGTAGCCGGGCTCGGGGTCTTCCTGCCCGGTGCCAAAAACACGGAAGAATTCTGGGACAAGCTCTCCTCAGGGGAGAAGCAGCTGGGCCGGATACCGGCGGACCGGTTTGACAACGGCAGCTATACCGACCAGGGAAAGGATTCCTTTTATTACCTGCCCCGTGTAAAGGCGGGGATGGTTACGGACTTTAAGTTCAATAACCTCAAGTACCGCATGCCCCCCAAGATGGTGGAATCCGTTGAACGGGGACAGATCTTCGGCCTGGAAGCCGCATCAGAAGCCCTTGAAAACTGCGGCCTGCTCAATGTGGACGGCGCGGCGGCGCGTACCGGGGTCATCCTGGGCACCATTGCCGGGGAACGCCAGAGCAAGAACGTTATCCGGGTCCGTAAAAATTACCTGCGCCGGGTGATTGAAAACTGTGGTGGCCTCGAAGAGGATACCGCCAAAACCCTGGCCTCGGACCTGGTGAACAAGATTCGGGAAACCATCCCCGAAAACAACGAGGACACCACCCCGGGCCTGCTGTCCAATATTATCTCAGGGCGGATCGCCAATTTCTTCGGCCTCAACGGCGCCAACTACGTCATCGACGCCTCCTGTGCTTCGGCCACCATTGCCCTGCGCAACGGTATCCGTCACCTGAAGCAGAAAGACCTGGACTTTGTGCTGGCCGGCGGCGTGGACTGCAACCTTTACCCGGCGGTTCTCATGGCTTTCAAGCGGCTGGGGCTGCTCTCGGAAGGGGACTGCAATTTCTTTGATTCCCGGGCTGACGGTTATGTCATGGGCGAAGGGGCGGCCATCCATGTGGTCACCACCCTGAAACAGGCCCGGGAAGCCGGCATGGACATCTATGGAGAGATCAACGCCTGCGCGGTCCGCTCTTCCGTACCCGACCATATGCTGGCCCCCTCGGAACAGACCTTTGTGACCGTGACCAACGAAGCCTATGCGGCCGCCGGCATCAGAAAGTCCGACATTGACCACCTGGACCTTTTTGCCTTCTCCAACATCTTCGGGGATATCATCGAAAAACAGGTGACCCAGGCATGCTTTGACCACGAGATGAGCTGCGGCAACGTCAAGCCCCAGTTCGGGTATTTCAAAGCGGCCAACCCGGCGGTGGCCATGGCCAAGCTTATGCTCATGAACAAAAACGGCCGGCTGCTTCCCGATTTCAACTATGATGAGGAACACTCCATTCTCAAGGAATGCCGGATTTTGAAACCCATCCGCCGTGCCGTTGACCGGACACCCGGCCAGCCCCTGCGCTTTGCAGCAAATGTCAACGGTATCGGCGGGAACCACGCCCATCTGATCATGGGCTGCCTGCCGCCGGTACTCGAAGGGGCCGGTGCCGCAGCCCAAACAGCAGAACCCGCCGTCATCGAAGCCGAATTTAAAGCGGTGTCCGGTGACGATATTGTTCTTGCCGATGCCGCGGCCCATTCCGCCGGCCCCGGCGGCAAAAAGCTGCGCATGGTGGCCCTGCTCTCGGGCCAGGGCGCCCAACGGCCGGGCATGATGAAGACCCTTTATGAATCCGACAGTGAAATCCGCAGGGTGATGGACAAGGGCGAAACCATATTCAGGGCCCAGCGGGGCTATTCCCTGCTGGACCTCATGTTCGGCGAAGACGACGCCCTGAACTCCACCCAGAACACCCAGCCGGCGGTCTTCCTCTCCTCTGCGGCAGTATGCAGCCGCCTGGCCCGGGAAGGGTTCTCTCCGGATTATTTCATCGGCCACAGCGTCGGCGAATACACCGCCCTGTTCTGCTCGGGCATCCTGGGATTCGAAGACGCCATGAAGCTGATCATCAAGCGGTCCGACCTCATGTTCGAAAGCACATTGAAGAATCCGGGCAAAATCATGGTGGTATTTAAGAATGAAAAGGAGACCGCGGCCTTGATCCGCAAATCCTTTGTTTCCGACATCTGGATCACCAACAAGAACAGTGAAAAGCAGACCGCCGTCTCGGGCAAGGCCGAATCCATCGAGGCATTCTGCCAGTTTCTCACCACCGAGGGTGCGGTTTACAAAAAGCTTAACCTCACCGGCGCCTTCCACACTCCCATGCTGGACGAGGCGGCCAAAGAGCTCCGGGCCTACCTGGATACCCTGAATTTTAACCGGACCCGCTACGGCCGGATCATTTCCAATACCCTGGCCGCCCCTTACCCGGAGGATCCGGAAGCGGTCAAGGACCTGCTGGCCCGCCAGATTACAAGTCCCGTGGAGTTTATCAAATCCATCGAGCATGTATACGTCTCCGGCCGGACCCATTTCATTGAAATCGGGCCCGCCCGCCTGCTGGTCAATCTGTTGAAAAATATCAATATCGGGGAGTTCGGCACCGCCGTCTCCGTGGACGGGCGCAAGGGCGAGGAAGAATCCTTTGCCGCCTGCCGGGACTATCTCATGGGCTGCAACAGCCTCTTTGAATCCCGCCCGGTTCCCACGGCCCCTCCCGCACCTGAAACTGTCCCTGCACCCGTGCAGGAAGAAGAGGAATTACCTGAAGTTACAATGTCAGAAGATTTTGAGTCATTTAAGGAGAACAACCAGGAAGCCATTGACCGCCTCCTGTTCAAGGAATACCAGCGCCGGAAAAAAGATGCGGCCGTGGCCGCCATGGAGCGCTTCCAGTTCAACACCAACCGGGTGCTGATTTCCGGTGTCTCCGTGGGCCTGCCCGGCAAAGCCCGCCGGGTCTTTGCCGAAGACAACTTTGATGCCATCCTCAACGGCAGGAACTTCATTGAGTCCCTGGATTCCGACGAGATGCACAAGCTCACCGACAAGAACATCACCAAGCTCTACAAGCAGCCCGACGGCAATGCACGGTTTGTCCAGATCACCAAGACCGAGGACGTCATTCACCTGGCAGGCCAGTTGGGATACTTTAACCTCACCGACGAGTACGGCATCAAGGCCCAGTATGACAATGCCATGGCCATGGGCATCGCCGCCGGCATCGAGGCCCTCAAGGACGCCAACATCCCGCTGGTGATGCAGTACAAGAAGATGAAGGACGGACGGTCCATGATCCCCGACGGATTTGCCCTGCCCGAGGAGATGCAGGAAGAGACCGGCGTCATCATCACCTCGCTGTGGCCCAATGGGGAAACCCTGATTTCCGAGCTGGAAAAATATTTTTATGAAAAACTCTTCCTCAAACCCTATGAAGAGTTTGAAAAAATCTACTACTTCCTTATGGAAAAGATCGGGGATGTGGAGATCAAGGACCGGCTCACCGACTGGTTCTTCAAGGCCAAGTCCCGGAAACGCAGCGACATGGGTGAATACAAGTTTGACCGGAACTTCCTGCTCAACGCCTGCCCCCTGGGATCGGCCCACCTGGCCCAGATCATCAAGGCCAAAGGCCCCAACACCCTGGTCTCTTCCGCCTGCGCCTCCACGACGCTGGCCATGGGCATTGCCGAGGACTGGATCAGGGTGGGCCGGTGCAAGCGGGTCCTGGTGGTGGGCGGCGAAAACGCCACCTCCCCCAACCAGAACCAGTGGATCGGCTCCGGCTTCCTGGCCCTGGGCGCCGCCACCATTAAAAAGCGGATTTCCGAAGCGGCCAAGCCCTTTGACGAAGACCGCAACGGCACCATCCTGGGCTCCGGCGCCGTGGGCCTTGTGGTGGAAGACCAGGCCTCTGCTGCCAGGCGCGGGATGAACGGCCAGGCCGAGGTGCTGGGCACCCATATCGCCAACTCCGCCTACCACGCCTACAACATCGACGTGCCCCACATGTCCAGGGAAATGCAGAAGTTCATTGAAAAGGTGGAACGCCAGACCGGCATCTCCAAAGAGGAATATGCGGACAAGCTGCTGTTCATGTCCCATGAGACCTATACCCCGGCCCGGGGCGGCTCTGCCGACGCCGAGGTCCAGGCACTGGAAAGCACCTTTGCAGGCCACCTGAATAAGATCTGTATTTCCAATACCAAGGGGTTCACCGGCCATACCCTGGGGGCGGCCATCGAAGATGTGGTCATGGTCAAGGCCCTCCAGAAGCGGAAGGCGCCCCCCATTGCCAACCTGGCCAAGGTGCCCAAGAATTTCAGAAAATTGAATTTCTCCGGGCAGGATAAGATTGATTCCGAATACGGGCTCCATCTTTCCGCCGGGTTCGGGTCACATTTTGCCTTTATGTTCATCAAACGGGTGGAGGAAAACCCGGTGCGGGGCAACCTGGTCTACCAGAGATGGCTGAGAAAAATCACCGGCAGCCAGAATCCTGAACTCAAGGTGATCGACAACACGCTGTGTGTGGTGGCCGGTGACCAGGAGATCAAACCGTCCGCAACACCTGAACCCGCGCCTGCCATCGCTGCGGCATCAGCCGCACCGGCAACTGCCGCCTCTGCGGCCAACCCGGTCCTGGCCCCTGCGGCCCGGCCCGTGGCCAAGGTAAAGGCCATCATTGCCGAGCAGACCGGCTACGCCCAGGACATGCTGGAGGACGACCTGGATCTTGAAGCGGATCTGGGGATCGACACAGTGAAACAGGTGGAAATTTTCGGCAAAATCGCCTCTGATTTCGGTTTCCCCGTGCCCGACGACCTCAAGCTGAGGGACCTGAACACCATCGCCAAGCTGGGGGCCTATATAGCGGATAAAACCGGCCTGGACAGCGGTGCTCCTGCCGCTCCGGCTGCACCGGCAGAAACACCGGCGGCAGCCGCGTCTGCTGCCGGCGGGGTCGTGGACCAGGTAAAGGCCGTCATTGCGGAACAGACCGGTTATGCCCAGGATATGCTGGAAGATGATCTGGACCTTGAAGCGGACCTGGGCATTGATACGGTGAAGCAGGTGGAAATTTTCGGCAAAATCGCCGCCACCTTCAACTTCCCCGTACCCGAAGATCTGAAACTGCGGGATCTGAACACCATTGCCAAGCTGGCGGAATATATTACCGACCGGACCGGCCTTGCTGACGCTGCACCTGC
Source organism: Desulfobacter sp. (assembly GCA_028768525.1). Classification (NCBI taxonomy): domain Bacteria; kingdom Pseudomonadati; phylum Thermodesulfobacteriota; class Desulfobacteria; order Desulfobacterales; family Desulfobacteraceae; genus Desulfobacter; species Desulfobacter sp. Next base: position 4,975,158 of record CP054837.1, read on the forward strand.
AGCAGGACCCGGATCCGCAGAGGCAGCTGTTGCTCCCGCTGCGGCCGCCGGCCCGGTGCAGGCGGTGAAGGCCGTCATTGCCGAGCAGACCGGTTATGCCGAGGATATGCTGGAGGATGATCTTGACCTTGAAGCGGATCTGGGCATCGACACGGTGAAGCAGGTGGAAATCTTTGCCAAGATCGCCGCCACCTTTAACTTTCCGGTCCCCGATGATCTTAAGCTGAGGGATCTGAACACCATCGCCAAACTGGGCGCCTATATTGCCGAGAAGACCGGCCAGGCCGATTCTGCAGAACCGCCGGCTGCCCCTGCTGCCCCTGCTGCCGGGGCCGCCCCCGGGACCGGCACACCTGTACCCGGCAATGATGTCTCCGCTGCCGTCAAAGAGGTGATTGCCCAGCAGACCGGCTACAGCGCCGACATGCTGGAGGATGATCTGGATCTTGAAGCGGACCTGGGCATCGACACGGTGAAGCAGGTGGAGATTTTTGCCAAAGTGGCCGCCGCCTTTAACTTCCCCGTGCCCGAGGACCTCAAGCTCCGTGACCTGAATACCATTGCCAAGCTCTCTGCCTATATCCAGGAAAGAACGGCGGCGGCTCCGGCCGCCTCACCGGAGGTGATCCCGGCCACGGGGTCGGCGCCGGAAACGGCTCCGCCTGCCGCCGTATCGGCTGCTGAACCTGGCGCCCAGGCGCCCCAGGATGCCGACCCCTTCCCGGATCCCGCCTCACCCATCAAGCGCCTGGTGGTGCGGGTGGACGAGGCAGAAATACCGGCCCCCAGGATCACCGGTCTTAAAGATAAGACCATCCTGGTTTCCCTGGACAGCCACGGATTTGCCAAAGCCGTGATTAAGAGAATTGAGGCCCTGGGCGGCAGGGCCGTCACCCTGGCCCACCGGGCAGACAAGGAAAAGGGCCAGAAAGCCGACCATGTCCTTGACCTTTCAGATGTGAAGGCCCTGGAAGAGAAGATGGCCGCCCTGAAAACGGAGCTTGCCGGCATTAACGGGTTTATCCACCTGGCCGGGCTGGATTTTTACTTTAACCGCCACAACGCCGGGTTTGCCTCGGATGCCGAGCTTTCCGTCACCGTGAAATCTGCCTTTGTGCTGGTCAAGCATCTTTTCGATGACCTGAACCGGGAGGGCAACATCATCGGCACCATGGCCTTTGACTCCGTGGTCTTCCCCTATATGGAGGGCTGCGGCGAGATCCATCCCATGTTCGCAGGGCTATCCGGCCTGATGAAGACCGTGAATAAGGAAATGCCCGATACCCGGGTGAAGGTGGTGGATTTTTCCTACAAGCAGCCCAAAAAGAGCCTGGCCCGCATTGTGGACCTGTTCATGGGCGAACTGCTGGGAGACGATGACCGGTGCGAGGCCGGATACGGCAACAAGAAACGCTATGTACTTTCCATGCACCAGTCCATTGCCGACCGCACCCAACAGGTGGTCTCTGAAAACGACACCCTGCTGGTCACCGGCGGGGCAGGGGGCATCACCTACGAGATCCTCAAGCAGGTGGTGGCCAGGTATAAAACCAACCTGGTGATCCTGGATATCAACGATATCTATGCCACCGACGCCAAATACCTGGACAAGGCGGCGGATCAGCCCAGGCTCATGGCCCTTCTTAGGGAGGATATGCCCGGGGTCAAACCCGTTGAAATCAAGCGGGCCCTGGACCGGATCATGCGGGTCCGCCAGTCCGTTGAAAATATAGAATACCTCAAAGCCCAGGGCATCAGCGTGGAGTATATCTGCACCGATGTCACCGATTATGATGCCGTGAAAAAGGCGGTGGACTCATGCGAACGCATCGACGGCATCTTCCACGCCGCCGGCATGGAGATGAGCCAGTTCATCCCCAAAAAGGAACTCTGGTCCTTTGAACTGGTGGTGGATGTGAAGGTTAAGGGAATGAGAAACCTGCTTCGGGCTACCAAGGACCTGGATTACAAGTACTTTTTTACCTTTTCCTCCGTCACCGCCCGGTTCGGCAACCAGGGCCAGGTGGATTATACTGCAGCCAATGATTTTCTGGGCAAGACCTTGGTTAAAGAAAACCTGGACCACCCGGAACGGACTTACAAGGTATATGCCTGGACCGCATGGGGCGGGGTGGGCATGGCCACCAACCCCACGGTGAAAAAGGTATTGGAAGACCGGGGCATCCAGTTTCTGCCCATGGACCAGGGCGTGAAGTTCTTCATGGCCGACCTCCTGGACAAAACCGAGTCTGAAATGGTTTTTTCCGGCATGGATTACGACTTTGATGTGGACGGCCTGCTGGGGGATCCCAGCGACAAGGCTTATCCCTTCCTGGACGACATCCTGGAGCAGACCGGTGAGGGCGCAACCTTTGGCCGGACCCTGACCCTGGAACGGGATATCTTCCTGAATGACCATACCATGGGGGATGTCCCCCTTTTCCTGGGGTCCACCGGCATTGAGACCATGGCCGAGGTGGCCCGGGTACAATCCGATGACAAACCGTATTTCACCGGCCTGTCCGGGTTCCATATCCCCTACGGAATCAAGCTGCTCAAGGGGCGGGACAAGGCCTTGATGATCTCCGGTAAATCTGCCGGAGACGGCAGATTCGACTGCGAGATTTCCTCGGTGTTTAAAAACCCCGCCGGTATGGTCATGGGAGATCCCAAGACCCATTACCAGGGTACCTATCAGTTTGCAGAAACCCCCCTGGCGGAAAAGACCATTGAGCTGCCCGAATTTTCCCGGGTGAGCTGGGAAGGGGATCTTGCATCCCTGGTCTACCATCCCCGCCGTTTGTTCATGTTCGGGCTCTTCGGGACCATCACGGACATCAATTCCTTTGACGGGACCACCCTGATCACCACCTTGAACGACATTAGCGATGCCGAGTTCTTCAAGGGGGTACGGAACCCGAAATTCACCGCCGCCCCGGTACTGGTGGACGCCATGTTCCAGACCGGCGGTCTGCTGGAGTTCTTTACCTCATCCAGAACCGTGCTGCCCTATAAGATTCATAAGATGGATTTTTACGGCACCCCGGAACGGAAAAAGCCTTATTACTGCATTACGGAGAAAAAGGCGTCGGGGGATGAAACCAATACCTACGACCTGACCCTCTGCGATATGGACGGAAAGGTTTACGTCCGGATTACGGGGTTTGAGATGGTCAAGCTCAACCGTCTGGATAAAGAAGACCGCATCGCGGACAAGGTGAACTTTACACCGGCCGCAGCGGTAACGGAAAAGGCCTGATTATGACCATACACAGGGCCTGATCCCTGTATACTTGCCATGACAGAAAGGCAGTCCCGGTTCCGGGGCTGCCTTTTTGCGTTTTGATGCGGGGAAAAATAAAGACGGCTCCGGCAGTTGTCATTTTCGCCTTTGACGTGATAAAAGCAGATGCCGGGCTGGGGCGGTGAGCAGGAAGGGGAGTCCTTCCTGCCGGCAATCCACGTTTGGCCCATGAACAAGGATCACAAAAAGGAAAACGCATGAAAAAAGGTATATGGGGCATTGCGGTACTATTGCTTGGCTTATGGGGAACGGCCGTCGCCGCTGCAGGGGAGGTGGCGGGGCCGGACCTGCTGCTGTCGGCGCCTCAAAATGCAAAGGCGGGCACCCCCATCCGGTTTACGGCTGTCTTTACCAACAGCACTAGGCAGGCAACGGCGGTACCGGACAAACTTGAGCTGTCTGTTGAGAATGAGTCCGGGGGCTCCCTAATCGTGACGGCCCGGGTTCAGGACAATTTAGGTGGGACGATGGTCCCGGCACAGGGGTTTGTCAAAAAAATCTATGGCTTTTGCCTTCCAGAGGATATGGCCGGCATTCTGACCATGTCGGTGCCCGGCAATACCCCGGTCATGTTCAGTGCTGCAAAAGCATCTCCCGGGGATGGTGACGGAAGGCCGGGGGCAATGGCCTGCGGCACTGAGAATGGGGGGGAGGATAAAGGGGAGGATAAGGAAATCCGGCGGCAGTTCCAGCCCTTTCTGGTGAATTTTTCATCACATAAGCCCGTCTATTTCCTTTTCGGCCTGGATCCGGGAATCCAGGGGTCCAGTTTTCAGATTTCCTTTAAGTACAGACTGTTTAATTTCCATGGGGGCAGCTTTGGGAAAAAGTATCTATCCGGACTGGAGAACCTGCGCCTGGCCTATACCCAGCAGTCTTTCTGGGATCTGAAATCCGATTCCGCCCCCTTTGAGGATTCAAGGTATATGCCCGAGCTGTTTTACGAGTACACGAACACCGACATCTCCCTGCCCTGGCTGACGGCATGGGGGGGAAGGGCAGGGCTCCAGCACGAGTCCAACGGCCGGGGCGGCGATCTGTCCCGGTCTACCAATTACGGATACATCCAGCCCTTTTTCGCCTTTAAATTAACGGATCAATTGCACTGGAAATTTGCGCCCAAGGCATGGGTTTACGTCCGCAATGAAGATGAAAGCAACGGGGACCTTGCCGATTACCGGGGATACTTTGATATTGAAAACAAGATCGGCGACCCCCAGGGCTTTGTATTGGAAAATCATTTCAGGCAGGGCAGAAAAGGCGGGACCTGGCAGTTTGACCTTTCCTATCCTCTGGACCGGATTCCCTGGTTCAGGGGCTTTGTGGACATGTATCTCCATGCCCAGTATGTGACCGGGTATTCGGACCAGTTGCTGATTTATGACCAGCGGGAGGATATTATCCGCCTGGGATTCTCCCTGGTAAGATAAAGGGCGGACCGGTGCGGCGCCGCAGGGAACGCCGCACCGGTCCGTGACCTTTAAAAGGTGATGACTCTGTATCCCTTTTCCATGAATTCCCCCATGGAAGGATGGTTGGCCATTTTCCCCACCAGGGGAATCTCTTCTTCCTTTATGGCCTCAAGTGCCTCCAGCTTGGTGGCGCAGGCCTTACAGGCCCCGTAGATCAGCCCTTTGGCCTTGGCTTTTTCGTAAAGGGCGTTGAGAAAATGCCCGGGCCGCGACATTTCTCCCACCAGTTTTACGGCTTCCCCTTCCAGAACAATGAGCCCTTCCTGGCCCCGGTCATTCATGTCCAGGCTGTTGAGCAGCACATGGATAAAGCATAGGGGATCTCCCCGGAATGCAAACAATACGGTTTTTGACATACTTGGATCCTCCATATTTTAAATGTTTGAAGCAACGTATTGTGGTTGGGTTAAACACTATTTGAACATTGTGTCGGGAATGCGTACCGCCACCACCCTTCCCAGGGCGCAAACCTTGCCTTCCGCCTTTACCTCAATGGTCATAATCACTTTTTTAGGGGTGATTTCCTCTATTTTACCCCGGATCTCCAGTTCCGGACCCAGGGGGGTGGGGGCTTTGAAATCCACCTGCAAAGAGGCGGTGACAAAGCGAAGAGAAGGGTCCGATCCCAGGGGGCGGCCCGCTTCCCTGTATGCGGCGGCGGCTGCCGTGCCGGTACCGTGGCAGTCCACCAGGGAGGCGATGAGCCCCCCGTATACGAATCCGGGCACGGCGGTATGGTGGGGTTTGGGGGTAAAATAGGCCACGGTCTCGTCCCCGTCCCACCGGCTTTTGAGCTGGTGGCCCTTTTGGTTGAGCTTTCCGCATCCGTAACAATGGTTGAATTCGTCGGGATAATAATCCTGGAATGCCTTTTCCGTCATTGCTGCCTCCTATCCTTGAATACCAGTTAGAATTCGGTCAAACACACGGACAAACATATCTGCATCCGCCTCGGTGATCACCATGGGCGGCTTGATTTTAATGACATTGTCAAAGGGACCGTCGGTGCCCAGGAGAATGCCTTCCTCCCGGAGCAGGTTTACGGCCCGCCCTGCTTTATCAGCCGCCGGGGCCAGGCTCTCCCTGTCCTGGACCAGTTCGATGCCGATGAATAGCCCCATCCCCCTGACGTCCCCGATGAGGGGATGGCGATCCTTCAACGCCATGAGCCCTTCCAGCAGGTGGGCACCCACCTTTTGGGCATGGGCCTGGAGCCCCTCATTTTCAATCACATCCAGTACGGCCATGCCGATGGCGCAGGAAACCGGGTTGCCGCCGAAGGTGGCGAAAAATTCCATGCCGTTGGCAAATTGGTCCGCGATCTCCCGGCGGGTCACCACGGCGGACATGGGGTGGCCGTTGCCCATGGGCTTGCCCATGACCACGATGTCCGGCACCACCCCCTGGGATTCAAAGGCCCAGAAATGGCTGCCGGTACGGCCGAATCCGGTCTGTACCTCGTCGCAGATGCACAGCCCCCCGTTTTGCCGGACATGGTCAAAGGCGGTTTTGAAATACAGGGCAGGGGGGATGACCTGCCCCCCGCAGGAGAGCAGGGATTCGGTGATGAATCCGGCCACGGGGCGGTTCATATCCGCCAGGATTTTTCCCAGGTCATGACCAAAGGCTTTGCCGGCGGCCGTTCCCTGTCCCTTGTGCCGTCCCCGGTAGCCGTCGGCCACCGGCACCACATGGACCCAGGGTTCCGGGGTGCCTTTCCCCCCTTTGCCCATGAATTTGTAGGGGCTGATGTGGATCATGGCCTGGGTGTGTCCGTGGTAGGCATTGTCCACCACCAGGATATCCTCCCGGCCGGTGACGGTTTTGGCCATGCGCAGGGCCAGTTCATTGGCTTCGCTGCCGGAATTGAGGAAAAAGCAGGTGTCCAGTTCATCGGGCAGGGTGGCGGTGAGCCGCCGGGCATAATCCACCAGCCCGTCGTAAAGGTAGCGGGTGTTGGTGTTGAGCCGGGCCATCTGACGCTGGCCCGCTGCCACCACATGGGGATGGCAGTGGCCCACATGGCAGACATTGTTGTACAGGTCCAGGTAGGGGCGGCCTTTTCCGTCATAGAGATATTGGCCCCGGCCTTTGACCATTTTTACGGGCCGGTTATAGGAAAGGGACATGGAGGGGGCGATATACTGCCGCCGTTTTTCGGTCAGCACCTGGGTGGGCCGGCCCGGAACGGGGTAGGGCTTAAGGTCGGTGCGTGCGGCCAGGGTCCGGGCGGCGGACGCAGGAGAAATTCTGGAAAATTCCTCCAGTTTTTTCCAGGCCCGTTCCTCTGATACAAACCAGGATTCCCGGTCCGGATCAATGGTGCGGCGCTGGGCGGATATGATGACGGAAACGGCCAGCCGGGCACAGATCAGGGGGAAGAGCGCCTCGATTTCATCCAGGTCCAGCGGCCGTTCCCGGTGGTAGGCTTCCACCACCAGGGCCGCCGCTTCCAGGGGCTCGGGTTCGTCCAGGGTATGGTAGGCCAGGGCAATGGCCAGTTCGCAGACCAGGGGGTTGTCCAGGCAGTCCCCGAAATCCAGGATGCCGGCCACCCGGTCCCCTAATATCAGGACATTGTCGTCGTTGATGTCCCCGTGGATGGGCCCCCTGGGCAGACGGGGCAGACGGGGGGTGGCAATGGCCTCAAATTGCAGGAACACCTGTTCCAGGATTTGCCGGCGGCCGGGATCCTGGATGAGATCCACCGAAGGCCGGTGCTGGCCGGCCTCTGCCAGGTCCCAGTGGTGGGTCCGCCGGGTATCCGGATGGATGATGGCGGACATGGCCCTGGACATTTTGCCCATGACACTGCCCAAATCCGCCAGCCTGGCCTTGGGTGCCGGGGCGTCGGAACACCAGGGGGCGCCATTTACAAAGGCCAGAAGCCTGCCCCGAAAAAGCCCCCCGTCCGGGGCCCGGTACCGGGCTTCAATATCGTTGTTCCGGGTGGGGATCAGTCTGGGCAGGTTTAAGGGAAGGCCCGCCTCGATCAGGGATTCCACGGCCAGGTGTTCGACTTCTATCAGGCCGGTATCCGTGTCCTGGTCCGCCAGTTTAAGGACATAGGCCATGCCGGCGTCGGCTTCCACAAGATAATTTTCGTTTTCTCCGGCCAGCCGTGTCAATTGGGCATCAATGCCGTACTGGGTTCTGACCAGTTCCTTTATTGCTGTCTCTGTCATGATTGATATTTCCGGTTTGGGTTCAGTTGAAAAATCCTTTTGCAGTGGCGTGGACATGATCGCCGATGCGGATGATGCGTTTTGTTTCTTCCGGGGAAAGACGGCCCTTTTCCAGGGCGGTGAGGGCATGGGCCATTTGGGCCTCGTCTTTGGGGCCGCAGAGGCAGACATCCACCTGGGGCCGGGACAGGGAAAACCGGTAGCAGTCGGATGCCTGAAGCGGAGGCTCCCCTTTAGGCATGTATTTGTCTTTGAGCAGGTGCCCCCAGCGGGTGGCGGTATAGGTGACCAGGCCCGGACGGCCCGGATGGTCATACCCGTTTTCAGGATTGTCTCCACAAGCAGCTTCAAGGGCGGGGAAACAATCGGTTTCCGCCCCCCGGTGGGCCGGATTGTACCGGATCTGGAAAAGGTCGAACCGGCTGTCCCTGGCCAGCCGGCTGAAAAGCCGCCGGTTGTGGCCGGACATGCCGATGAAACGGACCAGTCCCTTTTCCTTCATGGACAGGGCCAGATCCATGAGCCCCTCCGACGGCGGGCGGTTGTGCCAGCCCAGCATCAGGATGTCCGCATATTCAAGGGCCATGGATTTTAAGGCCTGCCTGAAGAAAAATTCGGTCATCAGGCCCATTCGGGCGTAGGTCTGGACGGCCACCACCATTTTGTCCCTCTGTCCCTGTTCCGCCAGATGGCGGATGGCCAGTTTCATCTGGGAGCGTTTCCGGCCCGACCCGGAATAAAAGTAATTGCATCCCCTGTCAAATGCCGCCTCATAGGCCCGGGCCGGGGCACCGTAACTGCCGGCAAGGCCCAGCCGTCCCACGTTGAGGCCGGTGCGTCCCAGAACGGCGGTTGAAAAATCCAATCCCATTTTTTGTCTCCTCAGCATTATTCGGGGATGATCTTACCACGGATGATATCCTGGTCAATGGCCAGGCAGAGGACCCGGTTAAAATAAGGTCACGGACCGTGTCAAAAGTCCAGACTGAGACCGACCCCCACCTCCTTGATTTCCGCCACTCCGGCGAGGGCGATTTTGGCGTTGAGGTCGGTGCAGTGACAGGCATGGACCGCTGCCGGCGCCAGGGCCCTGAAGAAGTCCAGGGTGCCCCTGAGCTGGTCCCGGCCAGGGGCCAGAAGGTGGAAGCCGCCAATGACATCGGCCACCCGGGTTTGCTTGCAGACCCGCTGGGCGTGGACAATGGTGTTGCAGATTCCGGCATGGGCGCACCCGGTGATAATGACCAGGCCCCGATCCGATTCATAGACCAGGCCAGAATCGTCCATGACCAGGTCGGGCTGCCCGCTTTTTGCTTTACTGCCGAAGGCGGTTTTCCCTTCAAAATCGTTTTCCCGGGGAATTTCCCCGAGAAAGGTGATCCGGTCCGTGAGTCGTACCGGTTTCCGGCTCAGGTTCAGGTCCATATGGCGGGCGGTTTTCTCCCGGGACATCAGGGAACCGAACTCCGGGAACCCCGCCATTCCGGCGGAGGCGAAGATTTCCGGATGGGCCGTAAGTTCCGGCCGCTTTGGGGGGCGGCCTTCCATGGCCCGCTCCGCCAGGAACCGGCACAGGGGATCCAGGCCCCAGGTATGGTCCAGGTGGCTGTGGGAGATCACCACATGGTCCAGGCAGGAGAGATCCTTGTCCATTTTTTGGGCGTTCCGGATGAAGAGATCCGAGTATCCCGTATCAAAAAGGATTCGGGTCTCCCCATCCTCAATGAGCAGGGAGAGCCCCGGTTCCGCTGTAAAATATCTGTCAATGAGTGTATTGTTGTCCACAAGAACGGTAAGTTTCATGGCCTGTCTCTATTTAATTTTCCAGTCTCAATTCAATGGCGTCGCTGCGCCAAAAGGTGTATTCCAGCCAGATGACCTCTTTGTCAGGGTCGGTTCTGATACTTCGGATGAACAGGCCCGGTGTGCCTGCGGAGACCCCGAGATGTTCGCTGACATGGGAGTGGAGGACAATGGGCCGGATACGCATATACTCTTTTATGGATGCCACCTTGTAATCTTCCCGCCATACATCGGTGGTGGGACGGTCCGTCAGTTTGGGGAGAATACCGGGGCAGCGGGCGGCCGGGAAATAGTTTTCGTCATAATAAACTTTTCTGCCGTCCACCAGTCCCACCTCGTTGCTGAAATACAATGGGGTGGTTTCCGGCGCCTGGAGCAGGGTGGACAATTCCCCGGTGGCGGGGATTTTGCCCTGGTCGATGATCTCCCACTCCGGGTGCATGTTCTGGGAGCGGACCAGCCGGTCGAAATTGACAAAGTTCCGGGAGAGATGAAGGACCAGGCGCCGGCCGCCGGCAAACCAGCCCCGGCGGCCGGCACTGTATATGGCGCCTTCCCGTTCCAGGATCCGCATGGCGTGGCGGACCGTGTTCCGGTTGACAGAAAATTTTTCGCATAGTTCCCGCTCCGAGGGCAGTTTGCCGTGGGCCGGCACCGTGCCGTTCAACAGGCCGGTGATGTATTCCTTTACCCTGTAATATTCGGGTTGGCTTTTTAGGTCCGGCATTTTTTTTCATCCTTTCCCGCTTATTGGCGGACCACTGGCAGAGGGCTGTTGACGTTGCGGCATGGGTGCCTGGAAATCTTAATCAAACATCTTGAGCCAATTAAAAAAAGACATACCATACAAGGGCGGCAGAATAAATATAAAATCCCTGAAACGGGCCCCCTGCAGTGGTTCTTTATCGGGGTCCCGGTATCTCCGCCATGCAGGATATTGAATCTTTATCGGAATTCGTGTATAACCTGCCGCCTGAATCACTAACCCAAGCAAAATATCAGGAATTACGTAAATTTATGGAAGCAAGCACCCAGATAGTCGAAACAGGTACCTTAACCACCCGGGACCCCTTTGATACCCTTTTTCCCATTGCCGGTGAAACACTGGCCGCCATCCGCCAGGACATGGAATCCAACGGGTTTGACCCGGTTTTCCCCATTGTGGTCTGGGAGGAAGAGGCCATTGTAGTGGACGGCCATACCCGGTTTACGGCGGCACGGGACCTGGGGCTGGAACAGGTGCCCGTGGTCATGAAATCCTTTGACAACGAAGACGACGCCCTGCTTTACAGTTTTCATATCCAGCGGAACCGGCGGAATATGTCCGATGAGGATATCCTTAAATGCCTGGCCCTGCTGGACAATATTCACGGCCAGGGGGAGGACGGAGAGGGCGAGGAAGCCCCGAAAAAGACCCGCAAGGCCGTGAACGAGGAACGCGCGAAAGAACTGGGCATCAGCCCGGCCAAGGTGGATAAGGCCAGAAAAGTTCTGGAGCACGGCGACCAGGAAATCCGTGAAAAGGTCAAATCCGGTGAAAAGTCAATCAACAAGGCATTTAACGAGATTCAGGACCAGCGCAGGGAAAGCGGCGAGATCAAGGGCACGCCCACCGACGGTTTAGGCGGGGCTGCCAAATACACCCAGCTTTTGGGACGGTTTCTCAAGGAGTTGACCCGGATCAAGTATGATGGCTGGGAAGATGTATCAAAGGAAAAGGTCCTGGCGGATATGCAGTCCGTCATTGAACTGATTGAGAGCTGATTCAGGATGAGCGCAGCCGGCAGATATTGTCCACGGCTGCGCCGATTACCTTGATCAATCCGCTTTCGTCCATCCCCGAATAGGCCTCCATGGGCATGGTATTGTCATCGCCAAGGAGCGCCATGAGTTCATTCTCAAAGGTGAATGCCGCTTCTGCCAGCTCCGTTCCTGTGACCTCTCCCCGGTCCAGCATCGTTTCCAGGTCCATTGCCGATACGGTTTCCGCCGCCATTGACTGAAGTGTTTGAGGCGGGGTAGAATCGGTCCTGCCGTTCTCCTCTTTATCCGGATGGGTCCCGTTTCCCACGGCCTCGAGCATGGGGACCAGCTCACCGGCTCTTTTGATCAGGGGGTGGGTGTCTTCACAGCCCCTGAAATGAAGTTCCATAACCATCTCTGTGATCAGGGCGGCGGCCCGGGCAATGGTCTGAGAATGATCCGTCATGTTTTTCTCCCTTTTGATCCGTCACCGGTTCATCAGGCCCTGGGCGGCCTTACCAGAACGGTGTATGAAGATCCTGTCACCGGTTCTGAAACGGTTTTTTCTGTATGAAATCCCAATCCTCTGTAAAATCCGAAATTTTCCGGGGTGAAGCTCTCCGCATATACGGCCAGGCATTGGGTATCCGCCTCTTGGAGAACGGGTGCCATTAATTTTGTTCCAAGTCCCTGGCCCTGGTGTCCCGGCACTATCCCCAAAATGGATAGATACCAGGCATCCTCCGGGACCACATCGCCGGTTTTTTCGGCCATGAACGCCACGATGTCGGTGTAGGCGGACAGGCTCTCCGGACCGAGATGGGTCAGAATGAAGTCCTTTTTCCGGGCAGCGATTGCCTTTTCACTGGCCGGCGGGAGGGGGAGGGCCCAGATGGCCGCACCGGATGCGCCGTCCTCTGTCAGGGTCAGTTTGCCGTGTTCCCGTGCTTCGGCCATGGAATAGTCCATGTACCGGAACATGGCTTCCCGGGCGGCTCCGGGATCTTTCGAACTGCACCGTTCCAGGGTGTAGTAGAAGGGGTCCGGTGTCAGGGCCTGGTAGAGGGCACCGGCTGCAGGCCGGTTGAAAAAAGCATAGGGTGACGGATGATGTGGGGTCATTGGGGTGTTCCTTGTATATCATTAATTTAAAATGCGGCTGTGGGATTCAACCCGGTTTCTGCCCCCGGCCTTGGCATGGTAGAGCGCCTGGTCCGCATGTTTCAGGATGCGGGTCAGGTCCAGGCCCGGACGGCATTGGGCAACGCCGAAACTGATGGTTACAGGGCTTTGGCCCTCCCTTTCGAAGGGCTGGCGGTCCAAATTCTGGTTTCTGAGTTTTTCAGCGGTCTCCACCGCTTTGGCTTCGATTGTCTCGGGCAGTAGGAGCAGAAATTCCTCTCCGCCCCACCGCCCGGCGGCATCTCCGGACCTGATATTGCGGTCCAGGGTGGCGGCCACCGAAAGCAGTACCCGGTCCCCGGCATCGTGGCCCAGGGTGTCGTTTACCCGTTTAAAATAATCAATATCGCAGAGAATGACGGAAAAGGGACGGCCGTACCGCCGGAACCGGTACAATTCCTTTTCCAGGAGCGTCGACATTTTTCTTCTGTTGTACAGTCCCGTGAGCCCGTCACGGGATGCCAGTTCTTCCTGTTCCAGGGCATGGCGCTCGGCCTGGTGGATCAGTTTGGCGTTGATCATCAGGTGCAGGGACAGGGTGAGAAGAATGGTCAGCCCCAGGCCCAGCAGGTGGAAAAAACTGTCCGGCATGGGGGTGGTAAAATAAGTGTCAGGGGCGGGGCCGGTGACGCCGTAATAGATCCGCAACAGGTAGACCGGAATAAACAATGTCAGGGTGGCCCCTGCATTGAATGCATAGTTTCGGTGGTCCGCATCGGCTTTACCGAAAATCAGGTAAACCGAATGGACAAGGGAGGGGAGGACAAATCCGGAAAAGATGATGATCCGCATGCGGATCTCCGGGTCGACAAGGGAAAACCAGCTGTACAGGGCAATGAATGTAATCCCCAGGATAAGGTAGGGCCGGATATTCAGGCCCACTCCCAGGAAGCGTGCCATGCCCTGCAGAAAGCTAAGGTGCCCTGCAAACATAAGGCCGTTGGCCGCCACCACGGTCAGGACATCGGGCAGGGCTCCCCTGAAAAGGCTCAGGGTGATGCCCAGGGCGATCAGGGAAAAATACAAAACAAATCCGCTGATCCCCCTGAACCGTTTCCGGGTCTGGAACCAGGTGACGGCCAGTACGTAGGCTGCAATGTAGACTACCATAAGATAGATGAAGACCAGGGTCCTCATGTCAAATGCCTTTAGCCCGTTTGTGATCATCTGTATCGTCATTGGCCGGGGATACCCCTAATTGAGGAAAAATTCAAGGGTTTTCAGGAAAGCCTCTTCCGCCCGGCATTTTTGAATTTTGGGGATTTAGCACCCATGAAATTGTTTTTTTCCGTTGGCAGACCAGGCTGATCCCCCTGGTTATGTCTAAAAAGATTTGTACAATGAAATCCCTTATGATAATAGGATATTCGATTTAATGAAAATATAACGGGTTTGTGATTAACCTGAAAATTGATATGGACCACCAAAATTTAAGGAGAAATTATGGGACTTAAAGAAGAACTGGAAGAAAAAGCGGAAGAGTGTGATGCGCCGGAAGAGTATATTGGCGTAGCCAAAGAAATCGTTGCAGGACTTGATGACAAAGAATGGGCCGCCGAACTCCTTGAAGAAGGGGCTGAGTGGGCCGAAACCTATGCCGATGCCGTGACCTATGCCGAAGCCGCAAAAGAGATCATCGGCGATGACGACGTGGTGAGCACCTTCCTGGAAAACGGCAAAATGCTCTGCACCAAACCGGCCGACTTCCTGGCCCTGGGCGGTGCCGCCGGCAAGCTGGGCCTTGACGATATGGCCAAGGAAATCAGCGAATCCGCCATGAGCAAATGCACCAAGCTCACCGATTTTCTGGAACTGAGCAACCACCTGGCCACCGAGGCCAATGATCCTGAAATGGCCCAGAGCGTGCTGGACAAGGCCTTTGACAAATGTAAGACCCCGGCTGATTTTGTTGCCTTTGCCAAGGCCATGCTGGATATGTTCAAGGACGCTGACAAGGCCAAAGGCGTGTACGAAAAAGGCATGGAAGCCGCCAAGACCGCAGCCGATTTCCAGGCCCTGGCCGCCGGCGCCATTGCCGATCTGGATGACAAAGACCTGGCCCGTGCTATTTTTGAGAAAGCCGTGGCTTCCCTGGAAAAGGGCGACGAACTGCTCAAGTTTGCCGAAGTGGTTAAGGAACAGCTGGACGACAAGGATTTCCTCCTCTCCGTATTCAAAAAAGCCGAAGAGCAGTACACTGGGTTCTCAGATTACCTGAAACTGGCCAAGGCCGGTTTTGAGGCCACCGGCGACAAAGCATTTGCCTCCAGCGTGTATCAGAAGGCTGCCGCCACCGGCCCGGACTGTGCCCAGCTGGTATCCCTCTCCCTGGCACTGGCCAAGGACCTGGGTGACAATGCCGCCGCCATCCCCGTGCTGAAACAGGCTGAAGAAGCCATCAAGAACAACGATGACTTCATCAAAGTGGCCGACGCCGTTGTTGACGTGGCTGCCGATGATAAAGAATGGGCAGAAGCCTGCGCCTTCCAGAAAGCAAAACGGGAAGAGTTCAAAAAACTTTACAACGATTTCAGCATCAGGGAAGGCGAATACAAGACCTGCGCCCCCATGCGCGCCCTGGCCGCCGAAGTGGTTGCGGAAACCGGCGACACCTATTATGCCGCCAAACTGTACAAGATGGCTGAAGAACTCACCATTCATTTCTCCGACGCCATCAAGCTGGCCGATGCCGTTAATGCCGACCTGGGGAATGCCGAATGGGTAAAAGCCATTTACCAGGGCCTCCTGGACAAGTGCAAGAGCTTCGGCGACTACAATACCCTGACCACGGCTATCGCTGCCACCCTTAAGGACGATGCCTGGGTTAAGGAAATTTACACCGGCCTGGGCAACAAGGTTGCTGGCAACGGCGACCGGATCAAACTGGCTGCAGTGGCCATTGAAAAGTTTAACGATAAAGACTGGGCCGCCAGCCTGCTGGAAGCCGCTGAAAAGGCCTGCACCACCATGTACGATTATACCTTTGTGGCCGGTGCCGCCCTCAACCTGCTGGACGACCGTGCCAAAGCCATGGCTCTCTACGACACTGCAGAAAGCCTGTGCAACGACAAGTCCGAATATGCCAAACTGGTGGGAATGGTTCAGGGACAGACCACGGATAAGTCCATCATCTCCGGTCTCCTGGCCAAGGCCGGCGAAAAACTGACCAAGTTCAACGATCTGATTTTCCTGGCTGAAACCTATATTCTGGTTGCCGGCGATGCCGATGCCGCTGCTGCGGTTTACGAAGAAGCCGAAAACAAGGCGCTTTCCAACGAAGCCCTCTCCCAGCTGGGCACCAGCATCCAGGGCCGGATGAAGGATACCAAGTGGGCATCCAGAGTCCTGGCTAAAATTGGTTAACCTTGAATGAATTGATAAAAAGTTATGCATTACAAACTTTTTTGTTGACACAATGAAAGATAATGAGTAGGTTATGTCCAGTGCCATTTTTGATGCTTAGAAAACTGGCTCCATAACCTCCTTATTATACCCTGTAAAACGGCCGCCGGAATTTGCCACCCGGCGGCCGTTTTATATTTTGAGCGGCCACATCATTGGGAATAGATGATTGATGTTTTTCCTTTATGCCCCATCCCGTATCTGATATGAATATGGAAGGATCCAAAAGTCGTAAAAAAGTTAGAATCGGCATCTTGCGCATTAAAACATAGGCGGTCTCGTGATGATCACACACCGAGGCGTTATTATGGGAACACTCAAAAAATTCGTGTTATGCCTGGCCCTCTTAACCATGTCCGGCGTCCATGCGTCCGCCGGCGAAATTGTGATTGCATACATCGAACGCCCGCCGTTTTATTATACCGAGAATTCAAGCGTAAAAGGCATATTGTCGGATCTGACAAACGAGATATTTAAAACCGCCGGAATACCGCATTCATGGCAGTCATTGCCGCCAAACCGTATTCTTTCTATGTTTCAATACACGGATTGTGCGGTATGCTCACCCGGTTGGTTTTTCAAAGCGGACCGGCTGTCATTTGCAAATTTTACCCTGGCCATTTATCAAAACACCCCCCTTTCAGTCCTCGTTCTCAAGCAAGCAAAAAGCAGGTTTGATAAATACGAGTCGCTTACCGCCTTATTCTCAGATCGATCAATGACCATGGGGACGGTCGCCACATACCGGTATAGCGGGTATATAGACCAGCAGATCATCAGGTATCATCCAAGGCAGATAAAAGTATCTTCTTCCGCCGCTCAATTGATAGCGATGATTTTGAAAAAACGTATTGATTATATCATCATCGCACCGATGGAGGCGGAATCCCTGATTAATGAAGCGGGGCTAAAGCAGTCCCTCTTTGATTTGCTTGCGTTCCCTGATATCCCCCCAGGCAATAAGCGGTATCTCATGTGCAATAAGTCTGTGGATAAAGCCACGATTGATGCCCTCAACACAGCGATCAGGCAGTTGGTTAAACCGGAAATCTGGGGTGAATGAATCTACAATATTCCCCCCTATCCGGAATGCCCCTCCGTCAGTGCAGAACCCTCCTTGTATTTCAGCTTCTCCCGCCCTGGGTTGACTTTAAATCTCCTTCTGATTTATCCTGAAGCTCATCCAACAAGGCCAAATAATATGAAAAAAATAAACTATCTGATTCTATTGTTGCTTATCGTCAACCTAGGCACAGCAGGGGCGGTAAATTCAGAATTATTGATAAATACCCTGGAAGAGTTTCCCGGAAGTTTTACGGACAGTTCAGGGCGTCTTACCGGTATTTCTGTTGATGTGGTGAGAGAGATACAAAGGCGGATCGGCAACACAGATCCCATACGAAAGTATCCTTGGGCCAGAACCTACCGGAATGCCCTTAAACAGCCCAATGTCGTTGCGTTTACTGCCACAAGAACAAAGGAAAGGGAAAATAAATTCCACTGGATCACCAGGATTACCAGAATCAGGTACAGTTTCTTTATCCGAAAAGGCGCATCGATATCCATTACCACCTTGGACGATGCAAAATCCCTGAAATCCATCGGGGTGATGCGGTCCTCTGTATGGGAACAATTACTGGAATCCAAAGGGTTCGCAAACCTTGATCCGGTGTCGACCCATGAATTAAATGTAAAAAAACTGATAGGGAACAGAGTTTCCGCCATGTATTTTGCTTCCGCAGGCCTTTTAAATGTCTGCCGGAAACCGGAAATGGACTGCAATGACATATATCCCATATTCACAACCAACACCGTGGAATCCTATATCATCATATCTAAAAACGGCACTCCGATGACAATGGTCAACCAGTGGAAAAAAGCGGCAGAGGAGATAAAGAATGACGGGACCTTTGAGGCCATTGCACTTAAATGGGTTCGTTACATGGAATTAAACGGGTTTGGTTCCCATTATTCTGACGGTGCCTTCAATCTATGGAGAAAAAAATGATCAGGTGAAAAAACAGAGGAAGGGGGGGGAGTGGCAGGCCAGGAGAGAATCGAACTCCCAACATCCGGTTTTGGAGACCGGCGCTCTACCAATTGGAGCTACTGGCCTGCACGAGGTCCTGAATATATCACAATGGCCGGACAATGCAAGACGGGAATGGTGTTTTTTTTGAAAAAAAGGTCCCGGGGAAAGGGGAGGGCAGCGGTTATGGGCGGGCAAGGTGTGAAATATATTGACCATCGGGCCCATCTGTCATATGAATTCCGGGAAGGCCGGAAACGGATTCCCGGCCCCTCGGATTGAATTTTACATTTCGCCCCATTCACAAAGGAATTGCCATGGCCCGATCCTCCCAGTCCGTTCCGCCGCCGGAAAATCACAACCAGTTCAGCCTCCTGGGCAAGAAACGGTTTGCCCCTTTCTTCTGGACCCAGTTTGCCGGGGCCTTTAACGACAATGTGTACAAGAATGTCCTCATTCTCATGATCGCCTTCCAGTCCGCTGCCGGGGCAGGGGGCAACTCCGACATCCTCATCAACCTGGCGGCCGGGCTATTTATCCTGCCCTTTTTCCTCTTTTCCGCCTTTGCCGGCCAGGTGGCGGATAAATATGAAAAATCCGGACTGATACGGAAAATCAAGCTGGCCGAGATCCTTATCATGGCCTGTGCGGCCTTTGCTCTTTATTACGAGCAGACGGCCCTGCTGCTGGTACTCCTGTTTTTCATGGGCACCCAGTCCACCTTTTTCGGGCCGGTGAAGTACAGCATCATGCCCCAGCACCTGGACGACACCGAAATTATCGGGGGCAACGCCCTGGTGGAAATGGGCACCTTTGTTTCCATTCTCCTGGGCACCATCGGCGGCGGCATCCTGGTGAACCAGGGCCGGGGATGGGCGGCGGCTGCCGTCATTGCCACGGCCCTGGCCGGATGGCTGGTGAGCCGTAAAATTCCTGTGGCCGATCCGGCAAGCCCCGGTCTGAAAGTCTCCTGGAATCTTTTTACCCAGTCCGTGGACATCATTAAACTGGCCCGGAAGGACCGGGTGGTCTATCTCTCCATCATGGGCATTTCCTGGTTCTGGTTTCTGGGGGCCTGCTACCTGACCCAGATTCCCAATTTTACCAAGAATGTGCTTTTCGGGTCCGAAAATGTGGCCACCCTGCTGCTGACCATGTTTTCCATCGGCATCGGGGCCGGTTCCCTGCTCTGCGAGTGGCTCTCGGGCAAAAAAGTGGAATACGGCCTGGTGCCCATCGGCTCCCTTGGCCTGAGTATTTTCGGGCTTGACCTGGCCATGGCCTACAAGGGGACGGACCCGGGGGTATTGATGGGGCTGGCGGATTTTTTAAGGACTCCGGGCAGTATCCGGGTGCTGGCCGACCTGGTGCTCATCGGTGTTTTCGGCGGGATCTATATTGTACCCCTCTTTGCCCTGGTCCAGACCCGGAGCCTGCCCCGATACCGGTCCCGGATTATTGCGGCCAACAATATCATCAATGCCCTGCTCATGGTCCTGGCCGCCGTGGCCGGAGCGGTTTTTCTCGGGGTGGCCGGGCTGACCATTCCCCAGTTTTTCATCGTTATCGTGCTCATGAATATTGCCGTGGCCGTGTTCATCTATACCCTGGTGCCGGAATTCACCATGCGCTGCCTGGTCTGGGTCCTCACCCATATCATCTACCGGATCAAACATGAGAATCTCCACCTGATCCCCGCCGAGGGCCCGGCGGTCATCGTCTGCAACCATGTCAGCTATGTGGACGCCCTGGTGGTGGCCAGCCTCTGCCGGCGGCCGGCCCGGTTCGTCATGGACAAGGCCATCTTCAAAATTCCGGTGCTCAATTTTATTTTCAGGACTGCCAGGGCCATTCCCATTGCCGCCAGGAAAAAGGACCCCGAACTCTATGAAAAGGCCTTTGAATCCATATCCCAGGCCCTGGAGGATGGGGATATCGTCTGCATCTTTCCCGAAGGCCGGCTGACCACCGACGGCGACATGGGCGAGTTCCGCAGCGGCATCGAAAAAATTCTGGCCCGGAACCCCGTTCCCGTGGTGCCTTCGGCCCTGAGGGGGCTGTGGGGCAGCTTTTTCAGCCACAAGGGTGGGGGCGCCCTGATGAAGCTTCCCAGACGGTTTTTTTCAAAAATCGAGTACCGGGTGGGGCCGGTGATTGCCCCTGAAAATGCCGGGGCAGATTATCTCCGCGGGGTGGTGGCCCAATTGCGGGGGGACCGGCGATAGCCCGCCGCTCCCGGGGACTCAATGGCATTCAGGATCCCAATGAAAGGTAAATTTCCATTGAAATCTTTATTTTCATGGCCCCACCTGCCCGTGCACATGCTCATGGGCGTCCTGGTGGTATCCAGCCTGACGGCGGTGCAGAGCCATCCCAAATGGGCGGGGATATGCCTGCTGCTCTGGGCGGGGTATCTGGCCGGGCTCCGGGCGGCGGTAAAACTGCCGGGTTCCAATACCGGCATCCTTGCCCGGTCCCTGGTGTCCATCCTTTTTATTCTCAGCCTTTACATGGTGCTTGCCGGCCTGGTGTTTGATGTGATTCCCTGGGATGGTGACCCGGTTTTATCGGCCCTGGACAGATTGATTTTTATGGGCGGCTCCCCCGTGGTTTTTTTATCGCAGTTTGCCACCCCAAAGGTGGTGGAGGCTTTCAGTATCGCCTACGGCGGCTTTATCCCCTATCTTTATTTTTCCATTTTTTTGTGCCTTCTGGGGCGGGAGGCGGATGAACGGGCGGTTTTTGTCACGGCCCTGACCCTGACCTATGCCCTCAGCTTTCTGGGCTACCTGCTGGTGCCGGCAAAGGGGCCGGTGGTGTTCATGGCCAATGCGTTTGATGCGGCCCTCAGGGGCGGGTTCTTTCACGGCCTCGTCCTGAAGACCATTGAAAACGCAGGAGGACCCCACGGGGCATTCCCCAGCCTCCACATCGGCGCCACCTGGTTTATCTGTTTTTATGAGATCCGGCGGGGGCAGCTGCGGGGGCTATTGTATATCCCACTGGCCCTGGGTATCTTTTTCGCCACCATGCTGCTGCGCTATCATTATTTCATCGATCTTGCCGCAGGGTTTGCCATTGCCTCCTTTTCAGTGGTGGCGGCGGAAAAAATACATGGGATGCATCGCCCCCGCTCGACTGTTTTTGCACGGGTCTGCCGGTTTTTCATCCACCATTTTTTCGGCGGGGTCCAGGTCCGGGGGCTGGCCCACCTGCCGGAGCCGGGCCGGCCCGTTCTTCTGGTCAGCAACCATGCCAACGCCTTTGTGGACCCCTTTGCCATTTCAGCGGCCATAGGCCGTTCCCTGAAGCTTACGGCCAAGGCCGCCCTCTGGAAAAATCCATTGATCCGTTCCGTATCAGGGGTTTTGGGCATCATCCCCCTGTCCCGGGCCCGGGACAGCCAGGACAAGGAGCACAGGAGGCAGAACCGGGAGGCGTTCCGCCATTGTTTCAGGGCACTGGACCGCAGTGAAATCCTCTGTTTTTTTCCCGAGGGAAAGAGCCATTCCAATCCCTCCATGATGCCCTTCAAGACCGGGGCGGCCCGGCTGGCCCTTGAATATGCAGCCGCCCGCCCGGACGGCGGGGGGCTGGTGATCCTGCCGGCGGGCCTGTTTTATGGGGGCAAGGCAGAATTCGGGTCCCGGATCATGGTGGAGATCGGTGCGCCAATTGACCCGGCTCAATGGATTATCCCCGGTGCTTCTCCGGACCACAGAGCGCTGACCCAAACGCTGGAAAAAGAGATATCCGCTTTGACGGTCCAGGCGGAAAACAAAGGGGATGCCGAGCTTCTGGTATGGCTTAGCGAGATTTACCAGCGGATGAACCGCATGCCGTTGCCGGTGGATCAGGGGGACCGGCTGCCGGCGCATTTTATCCGGACGGCCCGTTACCTCATTGAGAATTATTACCGGCTGCCGGACACCCGGGAGATCCGGGGTATAAAACAGGACGCCATCTCCCTGAAAACCGAACAGGAGGCCCTGGGCATCAGTGCCGAAAATCTTTTTTTGCCGGTCCGGTTCTGGCGGGCGGTGTTCTTTGTGTTCCGGGAGGCGGAAATCCTGGCCTTGGGCGCACTGATCTGTGGGGCGGCGGCCCTGGTCAATGGTCTTCCCTTTCTTGCCCTTGCCGCCCTGGTGCGGGGCATGTCCAAAGATGAAGACCATTGGGCCACCAATTACCTGTTTTACGGCACGGCCCTGTTTGTATTATGGTACGGCTGTGCCGGTGCCGCCTGTTTTGCATTTTTCGGGCCCCAGGCCGTTGTACTGGCACCGGCCCTGATACCGGGCGGGATATTCTCCACCTATTTTGCCCTGCGCTATTGGATGAGATTAAAGCTGACGGTGAAGCGGCTGAGGACCTTTATGCTTTTTCTGATTTTTCCCCGGCTGCAGGGCCATTTGATTCAAAAGCGGCGGGAACTGGTGGCAAAACTTCTGGAAATTAAAGAAACATATAATATGTAAAGGGGTGCCCATGGGATTCAAGGAAATGGTGACCGGTTTTGATACCCCCGGACAGATTGAGTCGGACGGGGGAAAGGGATACAACCTCAAGGAACTGACCCAGAACGGGATAAACGTGCCCGAGGGGCTGGTCATTTCCTCGGAATTTTATACGGCGCATTATCCGGCGCCCCCGGATTTTGATTTTGAAGACGAAACGGCGTTGGCGGACCAGTGCCTGGAAATGCAGCGGGCCGTGGCGGCCCGGCCCCTTCCCGATGGGCTTATAGAGGCGGTGGACGCATTTACCGCCGCCGCAGGGAAGGATGAAACCTGGGCGGTCCGGTCTTCTTCCACCTTTGAGGACCTTGCCGGCGCCGCTTTTGCCGGACAGCACGATACCTATCTCAACATCAAGCCCGGGGATATCGGTATCCATATCCAAAAATGCCTGGCGTCCCTGTGGGGGAAACATGCCGTGCTCTACCGCCGCCACCAGGGATTTTCCCAGGAAGAGGCATCCATGGCCGTGGTCGTTCAACGGATGATAAAAGGGGATGTCGCCGGGGTGGCCTTTTCCGTGGATCCGGTGTCCGGGGATCTCTCCCAGGTTCTGCTTGAGGGCAATTGGGGCATCGGGGAATCCGTGGTGGGGGGAGAGGCCTCCACGGACTCCTGGGTGGTGGATGTGGCGGCCGGTGAAATTGTCCAGCGCAGGGTATGCGAAAAATTCTTTCAATATGTTCCGGCGGAAACGGGGATCGTAAAGGCTGAAATCCCCGAGGGGGAGCGGAAACTTCCCTGCCTCTCCGACAGCCAGGTGCTGCGTATTGCAAAAAAGGCCAGGCAGCTGATGGGAATTTACGGGGCCCCCCAGGACATGGAGTGGGTGGTGGAAAAGGACCGGCTTTATATTGTCCAGTCAAGGCCCCAGACCACCATCCCCGCAAGGTTTACCCGGGATGAATCCGCAGAGCGGTTTCCCGAACCCTTGACCCCTTTGACCTGGTCCTATGTGGAGGAGACCTTTAACACCTCGTTGGAGTATTCCCTGGATCTGATGCAGGTCTCCCTGCCCACGCGGCCCTGGTTTGCATTGAAGAACCACTACGTATACGGCAACCAGAATGCGGTCCAGCTCATGGCCCTTCACCGCCCCATCCGGGCCGACAGCATTGACGCCCTCATTGAGCAGATCCCCCAGATCATGGACCAGTATGCCTGGGTCATGGACCTTCCCCAGAAATGGCTAAGGGACCTGGACCGGTACCTGCTTAAAATGGGGGCGCTGGGGGGCAGGGATTTGGATGACCTTGACTGTGAACGCTTCCAGGCCTACCTCAGGGAAATGTTTGATGCAGTCACCGACTATTTTAAACCCAATATCGCCATTTCAATGACCCAGAGTTTTTTGACCCGGACCCTGCTGGGCATTATCGAGCAGATTACCGGGGACAGCCTCACTGCCAGCGACCTGCTCAAAAAAATCATCTCAACGCCGGAGACCAAGACCGGCCAGATCAACCGGGAGATATTTATGATGGCCCGGATGGCGGCGGCCGATGGGGCGCTCATGGCGGCTCTGGAAAACGGGGGACGGGCCGCCCTTGGGCGGCTGGATGAATTTGAGGATTTCTCCCGTGAATTCAAGGCCTTTATCGGGAATTACGGCCACCGGGAAATCTCCTTTGACTATTACCACCCCACCTGGGCCGAGGCCCCTGAGGTGGTGCTGGACCTTATTTGCCTTACGGCCTCCTCGGACCGGATGGAAGATCCCAGGGAAAGGGAGCTTGCCGCCAGGGATGAACAATTAAAGGCCACCCGGGAGTTGTATGAGAAAACCCCGGAAACCATGCATTTCTTTTTAAGCGAATTGATCCGAATGACCCTGAACTTTACCTTTCTGGATGACCTTGAACATTTCCAGACCACCCGGGCCAACCTCATTGCCCGCAGGGCCGTGGGCGCTTTCGGGCGGGCCGTTCAGAAAAACACCGCCATGGAAGATCCCTATGATCTCTTTTTTCTGACCAAGGAGGAGTTTGAATCCATTAGCGATTTCAGGCTGGAAGCCTCATTATTGAAGAACATTTTGGAACGAAAGAAAGCCTTTCTGAAGGCAGGGGAATCCGAACCGCCCTGGAACCTGGACGGGGGGGATGAGGCGCCGGTTGAGTTAACCGGAGATACCCTCAAGGGGATACCGGGAAGCCCGGGGGAATGCGAGGGCGAAGCCTATCTGGTGAGGGGGGTGGCGGATTTTGCCGGGATGCCGGAGAACAGTATTCTCATAGCAAAGACAACCAATCCCTCCTGGACCCCTCTGTTCTACAAGGCCAAAGCCGTGGTCACGGAGTCCGGAGGCCCCCTGTCCCACGGGGCGGTGACGGCCAGGGAGATCGGCCTTCCCGCCGTAATGAATGTCCACAACTGCATGGCGGCCCTTTCCAACGGGGACCGGATCTATGTCAACGGCCGCCAGGGCATCGTTAAGCGGGGGTGATTCAATTGGGGCTCTTTGATTGTACGGAATTCATATATTTGTTATATACGGTGCGGCCCTGGGCCGTGAATTGAAACTAAAAGATCCGGGTGAGTCCATGGATGTATGTTCAGGAAAATGTATCAATCCGGAGCAGGTGAGCAATACCGTTGACCGGCTCCCTTCGGATGCCATCATCGCCGGCATGGCGGAAATCTTCAAGGCCCTGGGGGACCCCTCCCGGCTGAAAATTGTAAATGCCCTGCTTGTCCGGGAGCACTGCGTCTGCGACCTGGCCGCCATCTGCAGCCAGAGCGAATCCGCCGTTTCCCACCAGCTCAGGATATTGCGGACCCTGAAGGTGGTGAAAAACCGGCGGGAGGGAAAGATTATCTATTACTCCCTGGATGACGACCATGTCCGGTCCCTGATCCGGATGAGCCGGGACCATATTGCCCACCAGCCGGATATCTGAAATCAAAAACGGCGCCGGAGCCGCCATTGTTCATTGATGGACGGGAACGGGCCGATTGTAAAAAGGGGCTTATGGAAAGATGCCGGCCCGGAGCAGACGTTCCGGGCCGGCAGGCTTACAGGGTTATTCTTTTTCAGACATGGCATTGAGCTGGTCCTTGACGGCATTGAGCTCGTCTTCCAGCATCTTTGCCCTGTCCTGGAGGGAGGTGCGGGTTTCGGTGTACGGCATGGGTGCGGCAGCATTTCCGCGGCCGTAGCCCCGGGATGCACCCTGGCCGGCACCCTGGCCGAATCCGCGCCCTGCACCGCCGCCCCTGCGGCAGCCTCTGCCCCGTCCGCCGGCAAATGACTGGCCTCCGCCGCCCTGGCAGATGCCCTGCCGGCGCCCGGTCATGGCGCCTCTTCCTTCAGGTCCTCTCTGATCTAATCCTGGCATTGTATTCACCTCCTTTCAGGATATTGGGTGATCTCCTTATTCTCTGCCCCGGCCTTTGCCGCATCCCCGGCCCCGGCCCCGGCCGCGGCCGTTGCCCGGCCCTCTGCCCTGGCCCTTTCCCCTGATTTTGTAACAGCCTCCGCTCATTCTCAGGCTCAGGCCCTCAACAAGGGCCCGGGCGACTTTGGACCGTCCTGCTTTGAGAATCCGGCCCACGGTCTGGCGGGAGACGCCCATGACATCAGCAGCCTGGCTCTGATCCATGCCGTCGTGGTCAATGAGGCGGATGGCTTCAAACTCTTCCAGGGATAAGGTGATTTCTCCGGCAGCCTCCGAGGCGGCCGGCCCGAATGAATCGACCTGGGGCCGGGCCATGATGTGTCTGCGTCGTTTGGGTCTCGGCATTGAATCTCCTTGTTATGATCATTTGACCATAAATTAAACCTTAAAGAATCCTCTGTCAAGGGAGATAATGGTCAAATGATCAAAAAACATCTTGCAGATTGTGAATGAACAGGTCGGATTTGACTTTTTTATTCTCCCTTGATACCCCTTAACTATCCGAATAGATATCATTTTCAGCATCTGAAATTTCACGTGTCAGGAGGATTGTATGGAACAAAACAAAGAGATTGACAGCAGGATCATACGGGTGAAGCTTGTGGACGGCACACAGATCAATGGGCAGGTTAATATTGATAGAGGGGCTGCCGGCTATGACCGGCTCAGTGATCTTCTGCAGAGCAGGGATGAAGAGTTTATCGTTGTTGTCGGTGCCACTTCCCATCAAAAGGATTTGGAAGAGTCTGTCAGGCATGGGGTGATGTTCATTAATAAACGTCATATCCTGTGGGCGATGCCTGATTATGATCAGGGGTGACAGGCGGAACCTATCGGTTCTTTGATAATTGCTGGTTTTATCCGGGATTAAACGCCTTTTAAGCTTCTAAAAGCAGAGACGAAATAAAGGGAAATGCCATGACTTCTGAAAATCCGGAAATGGAAAGCAAAGAGAAGCAGTGCCAGCTTTGTTTTGGAATAATACCAGCAGAAGCAAGCGTCTGTATGCATTGTCAGAGAAATCAAAGGTGGATAGTTCGGCATTTTCAGAACATTGGTGTTTTGGTTTCAATTGGGCTCCTATTGATCGCTGGTTTACAACTCTATTTTGCAAATCAGGAAAGAGTTTCGGCCAAACAGTCAGCAGAAATAGCCAAGCAGGCAAAGGTGAGGGCTGAAGCCGTGTTTGATGAACTTAATGCGCTGAAAATAGAAGTGAAAAATGACTTGGAGACGGCAGCCCAAATTGCAAAGGATGCCTTATCAGATGCAGGGAGAAATTTTGACCGGATTGAGTCAACAAAGGAAAAACTGAGAAAAGAGAAGATTGAGGAGATAAAAACCCAGATTTCATATTACTACTCCGAAATTGATCAGATTTCCCAAAATCTATATTCAAGTCAGCTGACGATGGGTGAACGATTTAGAGAGATCGAAAAACGTAATGAAATAACGGACAGAATCAGGGTATTAAAAAATAAATTGGATGCCTTGGAAAGGGGGGCAGAATAATTCATTTTTCAGGTTTTTAGAAAATATCAAGGGGGGAGGGAATACCCGCCTTCTTGTGAAGCAGGGGGGAAAAGCCGATGGGTCTTTATAGGGGGCCGGCGCTTGGATTAAGCCCTCGGAATGGAGGGGGAATGAAAAAGATTTTTTTAGCGGTTCTATTCTTCTTATTTTTAACAGAAATGTCTAATGCCGTCGTCATCACATTTGATGACCATCCTGATGCCACCCAGAACGCCTATGGTCCAATAGGGACATATAATGGTTTTGAGTTTCATGCAACCAATAGCTTGGACCGATTGGACTGGATAGATACCGTTGGTTCTGCTTGGGACTATGGCGCCATTAGTGGTGATTTTACGATGTTAGATAACTTTGGCGGGGAGGGCAGGATAAATGCTGTAGGCAATGCAGATTTTACCTTTGACGGGCTATATGCCAGGATTTGGCGCACAGGGACCAATGCCTTAATAATTTCAGGATACCAGAATGGTTCTTTGGCCGTTTCTGCAGAATACACCTTAACAACGGATTGGACGTATTATTCAGGTTGGGACGGTGTTCTGATCAATGCGCTTCATCTTGTTGTCCCCAATGGCATTTTTCTGGTTGATAATTTGGCGTTGAACGAGTCTCAAGTCCCTATCCCCAGTACATTAACCCTTTTGGCTTTTGGCCTGGTAGGACTTGCCGGCGTGGCCGGAGGAAAAGCGCTGCGGCCGGGGTAATGTGCCGTCGCCGGTATATGGAAATCAACTCGGCCAGCCGACACAGACAGTCTTTATTTTTGCGGCAGATAGAAGAGGCTTGTTTTAAAACAAAAAAGCCGTTGAAAACTCAACGGCTTAATGGTTTAGTGGTGGAGCTGAGGGGGATCGAACCCCTGACCTTACGGCTGCCAGCCGTACGCTCTCCCAGCTGAGCTACAGCCCCAAAACGAGGGCATTTATATCCGGTATCGGTTGGTATGTCAACACAAAATTAGTAAAAAATGCATGGCGTTTTTAGGGAGACGCTTAACATGGCGGGATTACAGGCTTAAAAAATGTGCTCAGAAAAAACAGCGGGATTGATTGTTTGTGCCATCGGCCAGTTATGGGGGGAGGGCATTGCCCTTTCCCGGGAGGCCTTGTTTTTTCTTGAGTCAGGTTTCGGTATCTCAACTGCCCGGGAATTGAAAGAAGCCATGGGTGAAGAAGCGTCCCAGGAAGGGGAGATCATTCTCGAATACCTTCTTTTTCCGGATCAGAAGCTTCTTTGTATTCTGGAATCGTTTTTAGGGCCAGCCGGGCTGACCGCTGAAGAAGCCGCCGGCATTGCCCGGCGTCTTTCCCGGAATTATTCCCGGCTTGATGTTTTTTATCCTGGCCAGCCTGAGCCCATAGTGATCCCGGTCCCGCCGGAGCAGGTGACGGTTTTTGTTTCAAGGCTGAATCTGACTGGAAAAATTGACCTTGATATCTGCACTGCCCTTGAAAAGACGGCTGCTGCCGGGGATATTCCGGTATTCAGAGTATTGCTGCGAAACCGGACGTGCCGCTTTGAGGGAAGAAAAAAGCGGTTTTTGCTTGAGTTCATGAGTAAATCAGGTGGCCGCCCCCAGGACTTTGGCCGGGTGTTTGAACTGTTTTTAACGCTGCTTTCCCAGGCACCGGGCGCCGCGGACCCGGCCGCTTATTTTCTGGAGAGGGTTCAAGGGGAGGTAGAGATGATCAATCGTATCCGGGAATTTGAGAGACAATTGTCCCGTTACAGCATGGAATACCTGATGCTTTTAAAATACCCTGTTCCCTGTGAATCTTTTGAAAGGGTTTCCCTCAGGCTGTCAAAGCTGAATCTGATTGTGTCAGATATCCTTGGTATCCCGCCTCCCTTGTGTTGTGACCCGCCGGCCAGGGACCTGGGCGATTTTGATCCGGAAAAGGATCTGGGCAAGCTGATGGAAATTTTATCTTAATGAACGCCATGGCTGATCATTTTAAGCAAAACAGCGGTTCCTATTTCAGGCTGGTTCTGGATTCCCTTTCCGCCCATGTGGCCGTTCTCGATAAAACCGGCCGGATTCTGGAGACCAACGAAGCCTGGAAAAAGTTTGCGCGGCGCAATGATTTGCAGATGCGTCCCGATACAAAGGGGATTAATTATCTTGATGTCTGCGCCGCCTCCCCGGGCCGGGAGGAGGGGGAAAAAATAGATGTCAACCGGGGCATCAGGGAATTGATTGCGGGAAAAATTGATGAATTTGTCATGGAATACGCCTGCCATTCGCCGAAAGTCCGGCGGTGGTTTTACATGCGGGCCACCCGCCTTGAACTGGAAGGCGACCTCTTTATCATCATCAGCCATGAAAATATTACCGCATTGAAACAGGCCCAGGAGGAGCTGCTGGGAAAAGAGGCCATGCTCAGGAAAGAAAGGGAAAAGCTGGAACTCCAGTCCAGCCACTTAAGTGAGGCAAACACCGCCTTGAAAGTGCTTTTGGACCAGCGGGAAAAGGATAAATCAGATCTTGAACAACAGTTTTTGACCCATATCAGCCAGCTTGTCCTGCCCCACCTGGATCAGCTTCTGGACAGCGGGCTTGGGGCGCGGCAGGCTGCTCTGGCCCGCACCGTCCGTTCCAACCTGGACAGTATCGCCTCTCCTTTTTTAAAGCGGCTGCCTTCACTGGCCCTTCAGCTGACGCCCCTGGAACTGCAGGTGGCCAATCTGGTAAAAGAGGGGCGGACAACTAAGGAAATCGCCGCTGTACTGGGATCCTCACCCGATGCCGTGGATTTCCACAGGAAGAACATCCGGAAAAAATTTGGTTTGACCGGCCGGAAAATCAATTTAAGGACCTATCTGCTTTCTTTAAAATAGTAGTTTTTTACTACCGGAAAACTATTGTTTTATTCCTATTGAATCCGTTGGCCCGTGTTTATACATTCAAATTTATTCGGGCTGTTTTTCACCGGCGGCCCGCAATCTAAATTCCAACCACAGCCATGGGGAGGTCATTATGCTTTGCAGTTATTCTCAATTGGATGAAAGCGCTTTAAAATCCATCCAGGCCCTTGAATCGGAAATCGGAAAGTCTCTGCTTTCCTTTTCCTGCCAGGACGTCGAGCCTGCATCGGTCGATGAGGGGGCGCTGGAAAAAATCCGCAAACTTGAAAAAGCGCTTTCCGTTTCCCTGGTCGCCGTGGATGGGTAATCGGGAGGCTTTTTTATCTGTACCCCTAAAAAAAAGGCCGGTCTGCCCCTTTTTTCTTTAAATCCGAGGTGGTAGTCATTATCGTTGGGACAGATACGCTGTTATCCGATGAGTTTTGACACAGGAGGCCACCTTGATCACCCAGGCACAACGCGTTCCTTTTTTTTACGGATATACCATTCTTGTTGCCGGTTTTTTTATCCAGGCCGTGGTCTGGGGCGCCAGCAACAGCTTCGGCGTTTTTTTAGACCCGCTGATCAGAGAGTTCGGCTGGTCAAGGGCCACCATTTCAGGGGCGGCTTCTCTGGGATTTCTTGTACACGGCATGTCCAGTATTTTTCTGGGAAACCTTAACGACAGGTTCGGTCCCCGGTTTATCATGTCCGGTTGCGGGCTGTTTTTGGGACTGGGCTTTTTTCTCATGGGCGATGTGAATGAGGTCTGGCAGCTCTACCTGTGTTACGGCGTGATCGCCTCTATCGGATTGGGGGGCATTGATGTGATCCCCTTGTCAACCGTGTCCAGGTGGTTTGAAAAAAAGCGCGGCATGATGAGCGGGATCATCAAAGTCGGCACAGGCGTGGGGATGCTGGTCATGCCTTTTTTCATCAATGGGCTTTTGACCACCTGCGGCTGGCGGCAGTCCTTTGCGGTGCTGGCCGTTGTCATTCTCGTATTTGTCCTGGCCCTGGCCCAGTTTCTGGTCCGTGATCCCGCTTTGAAAAACCAGTTGGTTGACAATGGGAACCGGCTGGGGGCTGAAAACAGGACGGGGCCGGAAGAGGGGCTGAGATTCAAAGCGGCGGTGCGAACCCGGCAGTTTTGGACCATCTGCATGGTGTATTTCGTGATTCTTTTCTGTGTCTACACGGTACTCATGCATATTGTCCAGCATGCCATTGACCAGGGGATTGCCCCGGGGGTGGCCG
Organism: Desulfobacter sp.; assembly: GCA_028768525.1. Lineage (NCBI taxonomy): Bacteria > Pseudomonadati > Thermodesulfobacteriota > Desulfobacteria > Desulfobacterales > Desulfobacteraceae > Desulfobacter > Desulfobacter sp. The sequence continues at coordinate 5,006,827 of CP054837.1, forward strand.
CCGGGGTGCTTTCCACCGTCGGGGGGGTGAGTATCTTCGGCAGGCTGCTGATGGGCGGAGCCGGTGACAGGATCGGCGAGAAAAGGGCCCTGTTGATCTGTCTTTCCTTTCTGCTGCTGGCCCTTTTCTGGCTTCAAGCCGTATCCGGCCTGTGGATGTTCTATGTGTTCGCTACGGTCTACGGGTTTGCCCACGGGGGATTTTTTGCTTTGGTCTCGCCCCTGGTCGCCGGATTTTTCGGAACAAAGTCCCACGGCCTGCTCTATGGCATCGTTATATTCTGCAGCACCATCGGGGGGGCCATCGGTCCCCTGATGGCCGGACTTATTTTTGATCTGACCGCAAGTTACCGGATTGTGTTCTGGGTGCTGGCGGCCCTGGCAGCCTCGGCTATTATCATGACAGCCTCCCTGAGGCCCCTGATAAATACCGACCGGTAGTTTCCGAATCTCTAAAGGCACGCACCGGAGGTATTATTCACCGGGCAGTTTGTATTTTCCGATCCTGTCATTATGCAGGCTGCCCAGATACAGATGGCCCCTGTATTCCTTGGCCGAGGTTATTTCCTTTAAATGGGTCCCGGTGGGATCGTGCAGGCTTTGGGTGATATTTCCGCCTTCGTCCAGTGCCAGGACCAGGCCGTAGGGTTTGGGCTGGGGCCACAGGGCTCTGGGCAGTTTGACCATTTGTGCCTTGAGGAAGGGAAACGCGTGGAGTTTATCGGCCAAGGGGTTGCGCACCGTAAAAAGCGCCAGCCAGAATCTGCCTTTCCCGTTGCTTGAGATGTTGTCGGGAAATCCGGGAAGGTTATCCACAAATACCTCATGGGTGCCGGCCTTGTCTCCCTTTAGCCAGTACCGGGTGATCCGGTAGCGGTAAGTTTCATTGATCAGAACAAAATTTTCATTCTGTGACAGGGCCACGCCGTTGGCAAAATAGAGATCCTTTAACAATACCCTGGTGTTGCCGCTGGCCGGGTCATAGGCCATGAACCTGCCGTGGGGCCTGGCTTCCATGAGGTCAAACAGGTATTCTCTCTGGGGGAAGGTATCGCTGGCGTCGGTAAAATAGATGGTGCCGTCCCTGGCAATATCCAGGGCATCGGTGAATTTGAACGGCCGGCCGCCGGCCCCTGTGACAAGCACCTTGATCTTTCCTTCAGGGTCAATGGAGAGCAGCCCCTTATCGGCATCGCAGACAATGAGGTTGCCGTGGCGGTCGAATTGCATGCCCAGGGGGCGGCCGCTGGTGACGGCAAAGATTTCCCGGGTGCCGTCGGGAAGAAGGCGGATGATTTCCCCGTCTCCGGTTCCCCCGTACACCCGGCCCAGGCGGTCCACCGCCACCTCTTCCGGGCCGTTTATCTTTCCTTGGGCCAGCAGTTCGGCATCCTGCAGCAGGGCGTTGGGGGCCAGCACCCCGGTCAATTCAGGGCCCTTGGGAGGCGTGTATGCCACCGGCGCAACCGGTGAGGGACGGAGCAGGAAGATGGTGAGGAGAATTGCAAGAATGCCGAGGGTCACAAGGATGATTTTTTTCATATCTTCTCCTGTTTGAATATTTTCAAGCAGGATAGCAATATTCAAAATTCATGTAAACTCTGATATGATAGCCCATTACCCCTAACCATAAGGAAGGCCCATGTCAGATATAATAAAACCCTGGAAACTTGCCGAAAAAAAACGCCAAAAAAGTCAAAAACGATCATCCTCCAGGCAGTCCCATCCCTTTTTGGCCCAGGATCCCGAAGCGGTTGTGGGCCAATTCCATGAACTGCCCGTGGAGAATCTTTCGGATTACGGCGTCTATTTGAGCTTCGGCCGGGACCGGGTACTGCTGCCCAATAAATATGTGCCCGAGGGCATTGGCGTGGGAGAGAAGATCCGGGTTTTTATCCATACCGATTCCGAGGACCGGCCCGTGGCCACCACTTTGAAGCCGGCCGGTGTGGTGGGGGATATCGTCCCCCTCAAGGTCAGGGATACGGCCGCTTTCGGGATTTTCATGGACTGGGGGCTTGAAAAGGACCTTCTGGTTCCCCGCAGCGAACAGCAGGGACGGATGGAAATCGGTGAAACCCATTTGGTAAAGATCTGCCTGGATGAATCCTCCCACCGGATTTACGGTTCCACCCTGTGGGATGAGTTGTGCCCCGGAGGGGCCGCGGACCCGGCCCCCGGAGAGGCCGTGGACCTGATCATCCACAGTATCACCCCCATCGGGTATATTGCTCTGATCAACCAGGCCGGCCAGGGGCTGCTCTATAAGAACGAAACCTTTGAAGACCTCTCCATCGGGGACCAATGCCGGGGGTATGTCCTGAAGCGTCGCAAAGACGGCAAAGTGGACCTGACGCTGAAACAGCCGGGGTATGCCTCGGTGGAAGGATCGGCCCAAAAAATTCTGGCAGTGCTGGAAGCGGGGACAGGATTCAGCCCCTGCCATGACAAAAGCCGTCCTGAGGAGATCCAGGCTGCTTTTTCAATGAGCAAAAAGGAGTTCAAAAGGGCCGTGGGCCGTCTTTACAAACAGGGCCGGATCACCCTGGAAAAGGCCGGGGGCATCCGCCTCAAATCAGGAGCGACCAAAGATTAACTCCCAAACAGCTTGTTTTCTTTTACATAATCTGTAAATCCGTCTGACCATGGCAGGTCAATTGAGATTTCCCTGGGATCATCCAGGTGGAGGGTGCTGTATTGGCCATCCAAGGGCTGCGGGTTTAATTGAGTCAACGGCGGCGAGTCCATGGTATCGCCTGTTGACGCTGTTGTATCCGGGAGACTGAATTTAACCGCCTTTTCCCAGGGGATGAATACCGAGGAGGTGAACCAGCTTAGGGGGATGGTGTCTGAAAGGACAATGCCTTTCCGGGAAAGGGACAGCTTCAGGGTTTTGAATTCTTGGGTATCCTGGGTATGGAAGCCACATTTTCCGATTACAAATTCAGGGAACCCCATTGCAAAGCCCATTTGAACCTTTGCACTGAGCCTGTATCTGACTTTAATCATCTTCCAGATATGTGTTGCCGTCATCAATCGCCTCTTCATTTAAGGTTGCCGGGGCTGAGGGAATTAAATTTCAATCTGCCATCCCGTGGAAAAGGTGGTTAAGGCCTCTCCCATTATTTTTTTTAGGCGGGCAGGCGCATCCGGCCCTGTGCAGTGGCCGGTATAAAATTTTGTATGGGGATGGGCGGATAATTCTTTTGCAAGGGCGTCGAGCCTGTGGCCGGGTTCTGTCACCCGGGCGGAGGGGTTGTACAGGTGAAAACCGCCGATTACATGGCCGATCTGCCGAAGACCGGAACGTTCCAGGACCGTGGAGAGCATATTGCCGATGCCCGAATGGGCGCAGCCGGTGAGCAGCAGGCTGGTGCCGCCTTCTTGTATGAGCAGGGCCATCTCATGGGAAAAATCGTCCGGTACCATGGCCCTGTCCCGGGTGCCGGCCCATAGCGCGGCATTGCCGCCGGGGATGAATCCCCTGGCTGAAAAGCCGGTGAACAGCATCATTGAATCGGAAAGCGTCATGTCCGCCGTGATGAAGGTGCACCGTGACCTGTCGATGGCATCCCGGTCAAGGCCGATATACCTGGGCGGTGCCCCCGGAGATAGGGCGTAGAAATCCCCCATGGCCCTTTGGGTCATGAAAATGGGCGCGGTGGTGTTGATCTCCTGGAAGGAGGGAATGCCCCCGCCGTGGTCGTAGTGGCCGTGGGAGATGAAAACCGCCTCTGCCCGGGCCGGGTCAACACCCAGAATGCCTGCATTGGCCAGGAAGCTATTGTCCGGGCCTGTGTCAAACAGCAGGCACCGGTCCCGGGTTTCAATGAACAGGCTCAGCCCGTGGCCCGGGGTGAGGCCGGGACGGGCCGTGGTGTTTTCCAGCAGGCAGGTGATTTTCATCTTCGGGCACCTCCGTTGGTCATGTCCGGCACTGGAAATGGAGGTTGAAGGCATCGTTGGGGATCTCTTCGGCAAGGACCTTTGTGAACCCCGCTTCTTTGAGCAGGTCCATGGCCTGTTCTTTTCCCCACATCATGCCCAGTCCCCGGCCCTTGTCGTTGAGGCCGACGGGCATACAGTGCATGAGGCTGACCGTATATAGAAAAGGGGCCATGGGGTGGTCCATGTTGTCCTGGATCCGGGTGCCGGCCTTAATGTCGATCATGGAAAAAAGCCCTCCGGGCTTGAGCATATACACCACCCCCTTTAATGCGGCAAGTGGGTGGGACTGGTCGTGGATGGCGTCAAAGGCGCAGATATAATCGAATTTATGCGCCAGCATCTTTTGTTCCCGCACGGCGGCTGCATCCTGAACCAGGAATCGGGCGTTGTCCAGGCCCATATCCCTTGCCGCGGCCTCGGCCCTTTCTATGGCCTGCCCATGGTTGTCCATTCCGGTGAAGCTTGAATTGGGAAAGGCCTTGGCCATGAGGTTCAGTGCCACGCCCTGGCCGCAGCCCAGGTCGCATACCTCGATGCCGGTCTCAAGCGCTTCCACCAGCCTGCCCCGGTCCACCGAGGGGAGAAATTCTTGGACCAGCACCTGTTCGTGTTTGGCATCGGAGAGTTCGGACATAAATGCCTGGAATTCGGGATATTGGGAGAAGGGGACCCCGTCTCCTGTTTTAAACCCTTCCTGGACAGCTTCCATGGCACAGGCCGTGAGCAGGGGGATCTCCTGGGTGTATACCCCCAGGTTGTTATTGCCGGCCCGGCGGCAGAGAAGATCTCCGTGGCTTTTGGGCAGGCTGAAGGCGTCTTTACCTTCCGGAGTCCGGGTCAGTTCAATGATTTCCCCGGTGGCCATGATGGCCAGCCATTCCTTCAGGTACCTTGGGCTGAGTGCAGTGGCTGCTGCCAGTTCGTCCAGGGTCATGGCCGTATCCGATTGGTCCATGATATCGAAAATTTTATGGCCGTATCCGATCCCGAGGGCCAGGTTGAGGGAACCGTGGTTGAGGATCTGTATGAGTTTATCTGAGAAATCGGTCATTTTATCCGTCTCCTTCTAATGAAAAGTCCGGCACCGGCTGTGCTGCCCAGGATATCCGCAGCCCAGTCCCAGAGTGAGGCGGTCCTTCCCGGCACAAAGGACTGGTGGATTTCATCCGAGAGCCCGAAAAGAATCGCAAATCCGGCGGCAGCCAGAAAAAGGCGGATGCCGGTGATGCCGGGCCGCTCCATGTCCATGGTCCGGGCCGCCAGCCAGGCCATCACGGCATAGGCGGTAAAATGGAGCCACTTATCCTGGAATTCAAAGAGATCTTCTTTGATGGGTGAGGGAAATGAGGACTGCCAGATGATGGCGGTGCAGAGCCCGATCAGGGGCAGCCAGTAGAGAAGAAAGCGCCGGGGGGCGGGCATGGGCCTGCCCCCCGGCTTGTTACTTGTTTTTGGGATTGTCCGGTTAGAGGACAATGTCTTCCAGGGCCCTGTCTTTAATGTGTTTGGACACGGTCATCAGGAAATCCTTGTGGGTCATGCCCATTTTGACCTTGCCGTCCAGGGTGCGGACCGAGAGGACCTTGTCTTCTTTCTCCTTGTCCCCGATGGTGATGATCAGGGGGATGTAGTTGAGCTGGGCTTCCCGGATTTTCTTTTTCAGGGTTTCGCTGCGCTGGTCCACCTCGCACCGGATATTGTGGACCTCAAGCAGGTGTTTGACCTCCTGGGCATAGGGCGCCAGGTCCTGGTTGATGGGCAGGAGAATGGCCTGAACCGGGGCCAGCCAGAGGGGGAAGCGTCCGGCAAAATGCTCCACCAGGATGCCGAAGAACCGCTCCATGGATCCGTAGATCACCCGGTGGATCATGATGGGGCGATGCTTTTCATTGTCCGAGCCCTTATAGGTGAGGTCGAAGCGTTCGGGCAGGGCCATGTCCAGCTGAACCGTTCCGCACTGCCAGGTCCGTCCCAGGGCGTCCTTGATGTGGATATCTATTTTGGGGCCGTAGAAGGCGCCGTCACCCTCGTTGATGACATAGTCCTGGCCGTAGTCTTCCAGGGCGGCCTTCAGGCCGTTGGTGGCCTCTTCCCAGAGTTCATCGGTGCCGATGGATTTTTCAGGCCGGGTGGAGAGCTCCAGGCTGAAGGTCAGGCCGAACCGGGCGTAGACCCGTTCCGCCAGTCTCAGTACGCCCAGGACCTCTTCACCGATCTGGTCCGGGGTCATGAAGATATGGGCATCATCCTGGTGGAAGGCCCGGACCCGGAACAGGCCGGAGAGGGCGCCGGAAAGCTCGTGGCGGTGGACCAGTCCGATTTCACCGGCACGCACCGGCAGGTCCTTGTAAGAGTACGCTTTTGTTTTGTAGAGGATCATGCCGCCGGGGCAGTTCATGGGCTTGATGGCGTATTCTTCGTCGTCAATGACAGAGGTGTACATGTTTTCCCGGTAGTTTTCCCAGTGGCCGCTCTTTTCCCAGAGCTGGCGGTTGAGCATGACCGGGGTCTTGGTTTCCACGTAACCGTCGGCCTTGTGCTCCACCCGCCAATAGTCCAGCAGGGCGTTCCACATTTCAATGCCCTTGGCATGGAAAAAGGGCATTCCCGCCGCTTCATCGTGGAAGGAGTAGAGGTCCAGGCGGGTGCCCAGTTTCCTGTGGTCCCGTTTTTTGGCCTCTTCGATCATATGCAGGTATTGGTTAAGCTTTTTCTTGTCGAAAAAGGAGATGCCGTAGAGGCGCTGGAGCTGTTCCCGGCTCTGGTCAGCCCGCCAGTAGGCCCCGGAGATTTTCAGCAGCTTCACCCCTTTGATCATCCCGGTGTTGGGGATGTGGGGACCGCGGCAGAGATCCACAAACTGGCCGTTTTTGTACAGGGAGATATCCTCGCCCTCGGGCAGCTCCTTGATCAATTCCACCTTGAAAGGATTGTCCTTGAAGAGTTCCAGGGCTTCCTCCCTTGAGACCACACGCCGCTCGAACCCGGCCTTGGCCTTGATGATTTTTTTCATCTCCGCCTCGATCTTTTCCAGTTCGTCTTCGGAGAGGGGAGGCATGTCGATGTCGTAGTAGAACCCGTCTTCCACCACAGGCCCGATGGTGAGTTTGGCATCGGGATAGAGGTTGAGGACGGCTTCAGCCATGACATGGGCAGAGGAGTGGCGCAGGATATCCAGGCCCTCGTCGTCCCTGGCCGTGATAAAGGCGATGGCGGCGTCGTTTTCAATGACCCGGCTCAGGTCCATAAGCTGCCCGTCTATCTTCATGGCCACGCAGTTTCTGGCAAAGCCTTCGGAAATGCTTTTGGCCACCTCCAGTCCAGTGGGGGGCGTATCAAATTCTTTTACGGCATTATCCGGAAATGTGATTTGCGTCATTATTTTATTTTCCCGTTATTTATTAACCATTGTAATTCACAGCATTTAAATATAAAAAAGGAATTTTAAAAGATGTGCTCTAAACAATCAAGGGAAAACTAAGTGGATTATAAGTTTATAACAAGGGATGAAGAATTGGCCGCGGTCTGTGAGGACCTGGGCCGGGAGAAAATTATCTGTGTGGACCTGGAGGCCGACTCCATGCACAGCTTTACGGAAAAGATCTGCCTGATCCAGATTGCTGCCGGCGGGCAGGCCTGGCTGGTGGACCCCTTCGAGGTTTCCGATTTTTCATCCTTTGGAAGGATTCTTGAGAATCCGGACATCATTAAGGTTTTCCACGGGTCCGACTTTGATGTCAGAAGCCTGGACAGGGAACTTTCAGTGGAGATCCAAAATCTTTTTGATACGGAAATCGCCTGCCGGTTTTTAAATATAAAAGAGCGGGGGCTGGGCGCCCTGATGGAATCCTATTTTGGTATCCACCTGGAAAAAAAATACCAGAAGGCCAATTGGGCCAAACGCCCCCTCGAGGAAGAGATGGTGGCCTATTCCGTGGGAGACGTGGCCCATTTAAAAGAGCTGCATGACCGCCTGAAAGCAGAGCTTGAAGAGATCGGCCGCCTTTCATGGGCCCGGGAAGAGTTTGAACTCCAGGCAAAGGTGAAGTATGAACTCAATCACCAGCCGCCGCTGTTCAAGCGGTTCAAAGGGGCGGGCAAGCTGGACAACCGGACCCTGGCCGTATTGGAGCACCTGCTCCAGGTGCGGCTGGAGATGGCCAGGAAAAAGGACCTGCCCTTTTTCAAGATCATGTCCAACCAGTCCATCATGGCCATGGCCCAGGAGCGCCCCCGGTCCGTGGATGCCATTCTCTCCATCCGGGCCCTGAGCAAAAAACAGGCGGGCATGTACGGAAAATACTGTGTGGATGCCATTAACACCGCCTTGAACCTCCCCCACAGGGAGCTGCCCTCCTATCCGAGAACCCGGATGCCCCGGAAGACCCCCAAAGTGCTCAAACGCATCGACATGCTCAAAAAAATGCGGGAAAAGGCCTCGGAGGAGATCGGCATGGAACCGGGGTTCCTCATCAACAACAGCCTGATTTCCGCCATTGCCTTTGACGGCCCGGCCGACAAGGCCGCCCTGGCAGAGATCGAATCCATGCGGAATTGGCAGGTCAATGTCCTGGGGGATGATATTCTTACCACCTTGAGCCGCTGTGCTTAACCATTAGGGAGTGAAAATATGGAACTGGAATTCTGGAAAATGGAAGGTTTGGGCAATGATTTCATCATGCTGGACGACAGAGAGGGGGCCATTGCCGGCTATATCTCATATTCGGACCTGGCGGTAAAACTCTGCGACCGCCATTTCGGCATCGGCGGGGACGGGATCATCCTGGCCAAAAAATCCGACACCCATGATATCCGTTTTGTCATCATCAATTCCGACGGTACAGAGCCGGAGATGTGCGGCAACGGCATGCGGTGCTTTGCCAAATTCCTCTATGAAAAAGGGATATTGGTCAAAGAAGAGATGCAAGTTCAGACCCTGGCCGGCACCGTAGTACCCAAAGTGGCGCTGGACGAGGCGGGCAGGGTGGTCTCGGTATGTGTGGACATGGGCGCACCCGAACTCCGGCCTGAAAAGATTCCCTTTATCTGCGAAAAGGACCGGGCCGTGGAAGAGGCCGTGGAAACGGAACATGATACCCTTAAGGTCACCTGTGTCTCCATGGGCAACCCCCATGCCGTTACCTTTGTGGATGACCTGGACCAGGTCAATGTAAAGACATCCGGACGGGCCGTGGAACTCCATGACCGGTTTCCGGAAAAAACCAATGTGGAATTCATCCAGGTGATTTCCGAATCCGAAGTGAAAATGAAGGTATGGGAACGGGGGGCCGGCATAACCTTGGCCTGCGGCACCGGTGCCTGCGCCTCCCTGGTGGCGGCCCATCTCACCGGCCGTACCGGCCGCCGGGCAGTGATCCACCTGGACGGCGGGGATCTGGATATCCGCTGGGACGAAGAGACCAACCACATTTTCAAAACCGGCCCGGCCTGCCTGGCTTTTGAAGGGCGGACCTTGGTTTAAATATACGGTTTAAATATAGGGAAACCTCCCTTCGCCCGCATGGAATAGAATTCAGAAAATAATCTAGGACTGGACAGGATTTAAATGGGCGCGAGGAAGGCTTGGATGCCACAGCATAGGTCTTGTGCGGGGAGAAAACCCTTTATTTGCGCGGCCCGCCCTGGGCCGCCCCGAGGCCTTCGGACCGCCCTTTTGCCGTCCAGTTTCTGCCCTTCAGGGTATGGCCGTCTGCACCTCAAAAGCCGCTCCGGGTTTGACCCAATTATCCATATGCAACTGCCCGGGTTGCTTTGGAAATCTGATAATGGGTTCACGTTTAGCTGGGGGCTGCGGCAGGGGTAAATCCTCAAAAGGAAGCGCCAATTCCCTCTTCTTTTTTTTCGGTTTATCTTTATCGTTGGATGCCCTGAATCCCGGCAAAAATATTGTGCCTCAGGGGGAAACTGTTTATAATATGGATATTAACCCGCGCTTGACCAGAAAGGTAAAACTCAATTGAAAAATGGAAGAAACAATGGTTGCTGAACACCAAAACAGGGGCGGTCCCTGATTCGGATTCAGACCCGGCCGTCCCCAGGAAATAAAGGAGGGTGTCATGAACTCCTTAACCAGAACATCAAAAATCGCCGGGACGGCCGTGATCATTTCAATGTGGGCAATACTTTTCTCCGTTTATGCCGCCGCCCAGGAAACCGGCATGGCCCCCTTCAATCCCGTATATGAATTGACACCGGAGCAAGACGCCGCCATGGCCCAAAAGGCGAAACAGGCGGCCATATCCGCTGCCGCAGATCTGCTCGAGAAAACCCGCATCTGGAAACGGGTGGACCGGATTCGGGAGGGGATCATAAAGCGGTATTCATTTGAGTTCAGGAAATCATTTTCAAAAACGGAGAATCCAGGCGCTGCCCGGAAAAACGGAACCGACAGGAAAAAAGAGAAATCCGGTGAATTTGTGTTTTCGGGGGGGCTCGGCCCGGACATGACCCCGGCCCTTTCGTTTTCCTCGGGATTCCGGCCGGCAAATATCGCCCTTAAATTCGATGTTCTGGACCAGGAGTTGGATTGCGAAATTTCAAGCCGCCCCGTGAACCGGCTCATGGGCGGAAGAACCAGCCTGGGACTCTCCTCGGACGGCGGAGTTTCCCGGGCCATGCTAAAAATATCATTTGATTTCTGAATTGCCTAAAGTTCGTCGCCCCTGACCATCTACTCACGACCTTCCGGATAGGCCAGGTCAATGATGAATCCGGGGGATTCCGGCGTTTCCTTTAGGGTGAGGCGGCATTTTTTATTCACGGCAATAAGCGGCTTACCGGCGGATCGCTCCAGGACCCGCCAGCCGGTAACCTGGAGATGTTCAGCGTAAAAGCCGCGGACCGCATTAAAATTCTCTTTTGTTGAAAATTGGACGGTGACCCCTTCCCGGGTGTACCTTGTGTCAACGGGTTCAGCCGTGTCGTATACGGGAATCTTTGAGCCGAATTCCGGTGGAAGTTCCGCGGCGCTCCATAGGGGGGGCGCCAGAAGAACGGCTATAATTATTGCCGGATATATGGATTTAAAAATGGTCATGGTGTCCTCTTTGTTTCTGTAATCTTTGCTTCCCCATTTCCCGGCTTTGGAACGGGCCGGGAAATGGGAAGATGGTTTAAAGGTTAAGGATTAATTGTCCAGGCCGCTGAAAATGGCATTGCCGATCAGTTTTACCGTCTGTTTGGGATGGGCCCGGAATCCCGGGTCAAACCCCATGAGCACGATATCCTGATCCGGGTTGTCCGGATTTTCCGAAAAAACCATGGCTGGCATGCCGGCGGCCGTGCTTGTTTCCCAGCCCGGCCAGTATCCCGAAACAAAGAGTGATTCCGAATTATAGCGGGCCGCCACTTCTATCCCTTCCGCCAGGCTTGAATACCAGCATGGGTCGTATACAAATGCATATTCATCGGTTTCAAATCCGGCCCCAAGTGCATGGTCCGTGTCTATATCAATATTGACGATACCGTTTCCCGTTGCGGATTCCACGGTCACGCCCAGGATTCCCTGGGCCTGGGTAAAGGAATTTCCGCCGCCACCCATGGCAATAAAATCATTGCCGCCGTTGATGAATCCCGTTATGGCGGCAATGGCAGCACTGTTTAAGCTCCAGGCCCACCAGCGGTCATTGCCGAACACCAGCACATCATATCCTGACAGCCCGCCGTCAGCAAGTTCATCGCCGGAAATGTTGTCACAGTCAAAACCCATATGGGAGAGATTGACGGTGATGCCCGGTTCCCCATATACAGCGATTTTTCGAGGTGTCATGGGAGTAAGAACCTCAGGCATGTTTCTCAAAGAATAAACCGTCACCCCGGCTTCCTTTTTCAGTTGCCAGGCCAGCCAGAAATCCTGGGGGAATACAATGGTGCCTGCACCAAAGTCCCGGCCCCGGTCCGTGAAGGGTTCTCCGGCCCTGTAGAACATGCGGCCTTCATTGAGACGGTCGTTGAGGGCCTTAAAGGCCTGGGCGGTATCGGGCACAACGGCAAAGGCCCTTCCCCAGCGGAAGTCAAAGCAGCTTAGGGGCTGCCTTGCTTTGGATACTGGAACCGTGGGGACAGAGAGGTCCTCTGTAAGAACATCCCTTGAAATTCCCCAGAGCAGGGGGAGGCTCCAGGCGGCCGGTGGGGAATAGAATGTCAGGCCCTCTATCCCGGATACATCCATGCCGTCCTCAAGTATGGTGTTGGCCAGGGAGCGTTTGGGCTGGTCCATTCGGACCACGTAGGTACCCGGAGGATACCATCCCTCATTGGCCCTGAACCACCGCATGGCTTTTTCCACCTCCACACCGTTGGCGATCAGGAAATCGATAAATTCGGTCGTCTGTCCAGGGTTTTTCTGGTAGGGCGCCCGGGCCGGGATCAAGTAGGCTTCGGGGAACTCCTTGAGAGTCATTTCATTATATTGCTCCCAGTCCGTATGGCTCAGAAGGTATTCCGGGATCAGCACCTGGGGCAGATCCAGGGCGCCCCGTCGGTATACCTCAATCTGGTCTTTGACCATGGCTTTTTTATTTTCAACCACGAAATTTAATGCGCCCCAGACCACTGCAAAATGGGCGTCCACTCCTCGTTCATCTTCGTGGGGGGTCTCCAGGGTGTGGCCGTAAGCGCCGTGGAGCATGGGGTACATGGCAGCATAGATGGGGGACCAGTCGTCCCATCCGTCGGGCCAGTCGAGATAGGGGATAATGACATTTGTTTCATCGGTTTGTTCATACAGTTCGTTTTCCATGGCATGGGCCAGGTCCAGGGCCCATTTCAAATAAAGGTCATATTCATAGTTGGGGTTATGGGGCGGGGTGCATGGCTCTATGAGCATGGGGCTTACAAATCCGTGGAGATCTAAAAACACCATCGGATTCCAATCCTTTATCACTTTTACAGTGGCCAGGGTTTCAGGCTGGGACTGGGTAATGAAATCCCGGTTGATGTCTATCTTGTTTGCGTTCTGCCGGGTGCCGAGCACCCGGCCGTCGGGGTTCTGCACCACATTGATCAACAGGATTACATTATCCAGAATGGCCTGAACTTCAGGGCTGTCTTCATAGGCCAGTTTTTCAATGAGGCGGATGCAGGCGTCCGTACCGGGATATTCATCCCCGTGAATGCTTCCGTTGATGAAAACCGGCACCTTGAAATCTTCGAACTGGTCGATTTTCCTAAGGGCTTTTTCCGGGTCGCGAAGCATCAGTTTTCTCAGCTTCTTATAATGGCCGAACCGGCCTTCCTCACCCGGGGCGGCAATGGTGACCAAAAATAGATTGCGTCCGCCGGCGGACTGGCCCATGATCTTGACACGGATCCGTTTATGGCTGTTTTTCTGGATTTCCCTGAGTTTCGGGGCAATTTCAGAATAGAGGATGGAGTCATAGAATTTGGACGGCACTTCCTCTTCAGGGGTGACCTGCCACCATTTTACCTGTTTATTGTTTTTGTTATGGCGAATGCCGGCATCGGCCGCCCCGGTAATGAACAATAAGAAAACCATTACGAAAATGAACCATTGACGCCATGTACAACGCCGGAAAACACCCTTTCTTTTCATCTTTCCTCCTTGATTTGATGGCTGGGGATCCATCGGCGGAATTCGTTCAGAAGCATCAGAAGCAGATCAGGATAAGGATCAGCAGCCGGTTTTTAGTGAAACGGCTTTAATACAACGATACACTTGGTTTACTTCGGCATACCGGCTTTTCACGGGATAATGCCGGGCATGCTTTCCCTCCCGAAAATCGTGAATTGGAAGAACATGGGAGGGGTAGAATGACATTTAATAAAATAGGCGCTTTGCCTTTGTCAAGGAGAAGATTTTAACGTCTGGGGTAGGGACAGGTCCGCGGGTAGCTGCCGGATGAAAAATTCATAAAGTCCGGGGTCAAACCGGCGGGAGTATTCGTTCATGAATCCGTGTCCGCCGGCCGCCTGTTCCACGGTCACCCCGGGCCGGCCGTCCAGTTTGTCCATGAGTTCATTCACATTAAAATGGGATTCCGATTTGGGAAATACCAGGTGGATGGGAAATTGTGGCCTGATATCGGGGTGGTGCCGGATCTGGGACCCGTAAAAACCGATGCCCCGGGAAACGCCCGGGCAGGGTCCCTGGCCGGACATATGCCAGATGGCGGCGGCCCCTGCGCTGAAGCCCAGGACCAGGGCAGGGGGGGCAAGCCGTTCAAGGCGGTTTCTTACCATTTGGCTGTAGGCCGGGATGCCCAGGCGGGTGGAAAAATGTTCATAGGCCTGGTCTTCCTTTCGGAAAAACAGCCCGTCTCCGTAGGGGTCAATGATGGTGATTTCAGGCCGGGGCATCCTGTCCGCCAGCCGGGCGGATAATCTGTTCAGGGCCGGGGTCCGGCCGAATATATCCGGGACAATGAGAATGGTCATGGCAAAAATAACGGGGCCGCCCGTGCAGCGGGCAGCCCCTTTTAATCTATAAAGACGCTCGGTTACCGGTTATTGGGAGGGAAGGACCAGGGATTCCGAGGCCAGGGAGGCAACGGTATCCACCTTCATCTCCAGTTTAAAGTGATTGGACAATTCACCCAGCTGCCGGTGGCATGAGAGACAGGCCGTGGCCATGTGGGATAGGCCCGTGGCCTTCATCTGGTCGGCTTTGGGTTTGCCCGTTATCATCCGTTTTTTCGTGGAGGTGGAATCCTGGAGTATGCCGCCGCCTCCGCCGCAGCAGATCCCGTCCTCCCGGTTGGGCGTCAGCTCTACCACACCTTCGCAGCAGAGGGCAAGCAGTTTTCTTGGCGCCTCGTATCCCCCGGATTTCCTGGCGATGTTGCAGGGGTCGTGGTAGGCGATTTTATAGGGGTGGACCGAGGGATCGAACTTCAATATCCCTTTTTGGGCATAGGCCAGCGCCAGTTCGGGGATGCTCATGACCGAGAAATTGGGTTGCCTGCCGATGATGTCGGGCAGCAGGTATTTGAGCACGTGATAGGCGTGGCCGCATTCGCTGAGGATCAGGGTTTCAATGCCCAGTTCCTCAGCCGGTTCCACCACCATCAGGGCGATTTTTTCTGCCACATCGGACTTGCCCACAAAATACCCCCAATTGGTCACGTCGGTATGGAAGGAGGACATGGTCCAGGTTTCGCCGGTGGCATAAAAAAGCTTGGCCATGGCCGTGAGGTGGAGCAGGTTGATGCCCAGTTCCCTGGGGTTGGGCAGGTAGAGAAATTTTGACCCTGCCCTGTCATGGGGGATTTCAGCGGTTTCATCGTTTACTTCATCCACAAATTCCTCGGATACCCATTCAACGGTTTCCACAAACTCTTCCTGGGTCAGGCCGTTGACATCCCCCAGTTCCAGCCGTTTTTTGATGCCGGTGCGGATATCCTGGGGAATCCGGTCCTCGGCCAGGCTCCTGGCCTTGCGGACCACCACATCCATTTTAATCCCCATGGGGCAGACTTCGGTGCAGCGGTTGCAGACCAGGCAGTCCCAGAGCATCCCGCTTTGAATCAGCTGCTCATCCAGCCCCAGGGCAGCCATTCGGACCATCTGACGGGGCATGGGCCCGCCCTGGCCGTCAAACCAGGTGCACCGCGAATTGCAGGCGCCGCAGGTCAGGCATTCGGCGATATTGCCGCCCGGAATCATTTCATCCATAAACCGGGCCAGTTGGGATTCTTTGTTCATATTCAGTTTCGTCATCGGTTCATCCTCCCTTTGATCAGCCCCTGGATACGGCTTTGATAAATGCGGCAGGTTCATTGGCGGCCACGGATCTGAAAGAGACTTTTCCCTGGTCGATACCGGGAAATGCCGATACCTGGGCCACGCTTCTCCGGGCAATGGCGGTGCCGTCCATTGACCGGCAGTTGCCCTCGTGGCACCCGCTCACCACCACCCGGTCCACCCCCCGGACCAATGCCTTGAGAATCATATCCGTACTCACCCGGCAGGCGCAGGGAACGGCCACAAGGTCTATCCCGGGCGGCAGGTCATTGGCGGCCGCCAATGCGGCAGACCGCTCACAGGCAAAGACCAGGGTGCGGCCTTTTTGGGCGCCTGCCGCCAAATCGTCATTTTCCTGTCCCTGGGACGAAATGGCCCCGGCCGGGCAGTTGGACAGGCAGGCATGGCATTCAAAGCAGGCCTCCCCAATAATCTGGGGCTGTTCCTTTTCATTGATGATGATGGCATTGTGGGGGCAGACCCGGTAACAGGTCAGGCAGCTGGCGCAAATATTTGTATTGATGGAGAGCCTTTCCTTGGCCTTTCCGGGCCCGGGAACGGATTGGATCTCCAGGTCCGCCAGTATGGTCCGGGTTTCCAGTTTCAGGTCATCGCCATCAATGTCGTCATGGCCGGAGCCGGCAAAATAAATTCCCCTTCTCGGGCTTTGTACGGGGCGGTGTCTGACATTGCCCTCCTGGAGAAAGCCTTCACAATCCAGGCCCAGCCTGAGGCTCAGGGCCAGTTCCGGGAATCCGGCAGCCGGTACGGGGGTGTCCGGCACCACCAGGGTTTCGGGAGTGAGGGTGAGGTCCATGCCCGGCAGGGTGGCCTCTTTCAATGAAATTTCAAGGCCCTTATCCCCGGTTTCAATGATGAGGTCCGACGGGGACTCGTACCTGAGAAAATTGATTCCCATGCTTCGTGCCCGATCATAAACCTGCTGGCCTTCCGGTCCGTGGACCAGCATTTTGTTCATGAGGATGTCCACATTCTTTCCCGCGGCCTGGGTTTCAATTGCCGTGAGCAGGGCCGCCCTGGCTCCGGCCTTGGATTCCGGGCCGTAATAGTCCAGAAGGATCAGGCTGTTGTCCGGCCGTTCTTGGGGGGCAAAACCGGTGAATGCGGCCAGGGAGACAGCGCCGGCGGTTTCCCTGGCACGGTTGCGCCCTTCGGGCGGAACCGCGGCGATGATGGCACTGCAGGACAGCGTGTCCTTGGTATCCCCTGACTGGTAAAATATGGAAAAACGGCCCGCTGTTCCGTCAATGGCCATGATTTTTGCTTCTTCCAGGGCTTCAACGCCGGGGGGCGGGCTGTCGATTTTTCCGAAAAGGCAGGTGGAGTAGCCCTGGCCCATTGTTGCAGCGGCCACGGCCCGGGCCTGGGGGCCGCCGCCGATGACGGCGATCCGTTTATCCCGGGATGGCGTTTTCAGGTCCCGGATAATTTCTGCTGCCGCCATCCGTCCCTCCTGGATAGAGGCGGTAATATTCTGGGGGCCTTTGGCGCAGCCGGCGATAATGACCTCTTTGGTCCGGGTGGCCTCCGTGGTATTAAAAAAACCCCAGGGGTTGGGCGAAAGACCCAGGATGGAGGAGAGGGCTGCCGTCTCCGGGGCCGGCACCAGACCCACTGAAAGGACGATGAGGTCAAAGGCGGCGGACTGCCTGGAGGAGGTGGCCGGATCTTCGGTCACCATGGTCAACCGGCCTGTTTCCCGGTCTTCAAGGATTTCGGCTGGCACTCCCTGCACCAGGCGGATATCTCCGGCCAGGTTATCGGCCATGGTTCGGGTTTCCTTGCCCAGAACCTGGAGATCCATGTAAAAGAGACTGATGTCCGCTTCCGGCAAAAGGTGGCGAATTTTCTGGGCATGGCGCATGGATATCTTGCAGCAGACCTGGGAGCAGTAATCCCTGTTTTTTTTCCGGTCCCTGGATCCCACGCACTGGAGAAAGGCGATTTTCGGGGCGCTGCCCGTCACCTGGGCCAGCCGGTCCTCTTTCATCAGCCGGTTCAGCCGGGCCGTGGTGATCACCTTTTCGTATTCCCCGACGTGGTAGGAGGGGAGCTGTGCCGGGTCAAAGGGGGAGAAGCCTGTAGCCATGACGGCCCTGGCAGCGGTCAGGGTGGTCCCCGATGAGAGGGTGGCCGCAAGCCCATGTTCAGTGCGGTCCAGGCCGGTGAGTTCCGTGTTGAGGTGGACTGAGATGGTTTGGCTTTGCCGGACCTGGTCTGCCATTTCCTGGGCCAGGCAGGCCCCGCAGTTCTGGCAGGTATCGGTGGCCATGCAGGCCCAGCCGGCGGCATTGCCGCCCAGCCGGTCCTGTTTTTCAACCAGGTGCACCGCGAATTCCTGGTCCTTCAGGGCCAGGGCGGCTGCCATGCCCGTGACACCACCGCCGAGTATCAGGATGCCGGGGGAAGTTTCATTCATAGATGTCCTCCAAATACTGATCGTTGGGGTTGGTAATACAAATAGTTAAGATCGCGAAAAAGCGTGAGCAGATAGGGCAGGGCAAGGAAAATCGGCTGGCTCAGTGGCAAATGTCGCTTTTTCCTAGGTGAATAATTAAAATTCTTAGCACAATCCCGCAGGAATCAAAAGGGATTTAAAATTTATTGAAAATATGGGAATGCCGTTAATTGAACCCCTGGTTAACGCCCTGGAATGCCGCTGCCAGGACAATTCCCAGGGTCAGGGCCAGACAGATTCTTTCCATTGCCGGGCCCTCACAGACCTTTAGCAGGGGAAGGGCCCCCAGGCCTATGATCACCCCTGAAAGGAACCCGAACAAATGGGCGGAGACATCGGTTTGTTCTCCGTGGCTGAACATGGCCACCAGGGTGGCGGCCGCCGCCAGGGGGGCGAGGGCCGAGAGGGTGGGAACGGCTGCCGGCGGTGAAAACATGTGTCTGCGGGAAGGGGAGAGCATCCGGCCTGCGGCAAGGAGGCCGGCTGCGCCCATCACCGCGGTGGAGGCCCCGATGGAAAGCCTCAGGCCCTGGCCCAGGCCTGCGGAAATGAGGTTGCCCGTGGTCCCGGCGCAAAGCAGCAAGAACAGGCCCGGTCCCGTTCCTGTCAGCCGGACCAGGGGGCTGCCCAGTACAATGAAGCCGGCCATATTTCCCATGAGGTGGCGGGTGTCGCTGTGCATGAACAGGGCGGTGACGGCCCGGAATGTTTCTCCCTGCTCCAGAAAATAGGGGGAGGCACCCAAGGCAAAAACAGCCCGGTCGTGGTATCCGGTGGTGGTGCAGAGAAAATGGATCAGTCCCAAAAAGGCAATGAGGCAGAAGATTGCAGGGGCGGAAAAGGTTGAGGGATGCAGCTTTTGAAGCTCCCTGAACAGAGGGCGGTTTTCCCGGTCGTATGCGCTGATCTGTTTAAGGGCCCTTGGGGCTTCAGGGGCCGCTACCCGGATTTCCCAGGTCCCGTCACCCTGTTTTTCCAGGGTGGCTGAGATGGATTGGGAAGCCAGGATCAGCATGATAATATCCGCCCGTTTACGGTTTCTGCC
The DNA here is from genome assembly GCA_028768525.1 of Desulfobacter sp. Classification (NCBI taxonomy): domain Bacteria; kingdom Pseudomonadati; phylum Thermodesulfobacteriota; class Desulfobacteria; order Desulfobacterales; family Desulfobacteraceae; genus Desulfobacter; species Desulfobacter sp. The sequence goes on from CP054837.1 coordinate 5,026,019, forward strand.
TTTAAAAATAGATTTCATTTTTCATGGTATAAAAGTAAAAGAGAGGAAAAGCAAGAAAAGCCATCAAAGGAGTAGTGGATCATGAGAATCATACGGTTTATTGACGGAGACGGGCGGGTTGCGCTTGGCACGGACTGGGACGGGGAGACTGCGTCCATTGTGGCCGGTGACGGGCGATCTGGATTCAAAGAAACCGGGCGCCGCGAAAAGGTGGGGCGGATATTGCCGGTTACGGATCCTGCGGCCATCATCTGTATCGGCCTCAATTACAGGCGTCATGCAAAGGAAACCGGCCTGGAACTGCCGAAATACCCGGCGGTATTTATGAAGAACCCGGGCGCGGTCGTGGGCCACAGGGAACCCATTGTCATCCCAGGCTGCTGTGCCCATGTCCCTGAGACGGATTTTGAGGCCGAGCTTGGGGTGGTCATTAAAAAAGCGGCCAAAAATCTCACCGAGGAAGAGGCGCTGGATTATGTCCTGGGATACACCTGTGCCAATGATGTCTCGGCCCGGCGGTGGCAGACGCATGCAGGGGGCGGCCAGTGGGTAAAGGGAAAGAGTTTTGATACCTTCTGCCCCTGCGGGCCGGAACTGGTGACCCCGGATGAAATCGGCAATCCCCAGGGCCTGGCAATTGAATCCCGGGTCAACGGCGAGACCATGCAGAAGAGCAATACCGGGGATATGGTGTTTTCAGTGGCCGAGATTATTTCTTATCTCTCCCAGTCCTGCACGCTTTTGCCCGGCACCCTGATTCTCACCGGCACCCCGGAGGGGGTGGGATTCATCCGGAAACCGCCGGTTTACCTTGTGCCCGGGGACCGGGTCGAGGTGGAGATTGAAGGCATCGGGATTTTGGAAAACGGGGTGGCGGCCGAGGAATAAGGCCCTGAAAAAGAATATGCCCCCCCGGAAGGTTTCCCGGGGGGGCGAAGTGACTTGTGGTGGTGCGGGGTATAGGGATGGGTTATTGGACAGCCTTGGGACAGTCCGCTCCCCAGTTGCAGGGGCCGTCGCCTCCCCTGCGGTTGCCGTCGCCCTTGCCCCCGAAGCCGCCCCGGCCGTGGTGGCGGCCGCCAAAGGCCATGAAGTTGAGTTCGGGGGCGATGTCCTTGGCTTTGAGTGAAAAATCAATGCGCTTGTCCGCCAGGACTTTTTTCAGTCCCAGGATTTCATCTGAAAGGCCCTGGAGCTTGGCCTTGTCCGGACTGGAGGTTTCCATGAGCATGCGCAGTTCCTGGTGCTTGGTCATCATGGCCGAACGGGTCTCATAGGTCTCGTCCACAAATTGCTGGCGCAGTTCCCGAAGCTGGGTCTGCTGTTCCGGGGTCAGGTTGTTGTAGACGGCCCGGCCCTCGCCTCCGCATCCGCCCCGTCTGCCCTGTCCGTGCCCCCAGGCAAAGGCGGAAGATGCCATCAGTCCCACAATAAGCAGTGCCGTTAAGGTGATGAGTGATTTTTTCATAATAAGGTCTCCTTTATTTATTGTTTTTTAAGTTTTGATCAGCGTTGATCTTGGCAATGATTAGAGCAAGGGGTGTGCCATTGAAGAGTTGTTTTTTATAACCATCTGAAATTGTAGTGAATGTTGTCGTTATTGTCTGCCGTTTCAAAAAAATCCCGATTTTATGCCTGTTTCCTTTCTACCCGGATATTTTTCCCGGGTGTGTAAAAAGTATCCGGCCATGGCGGATACCCCGGGGTGGTTTAAGTCGTGTGTACTTTTTACCCAATGTGGGGTATACAGGTGTGTATAAAGTATACAGCCACCGGATATTACAGGAGGCGGCCGGCGGCCGGATCCCGGTGTCAAGGCTGGTATCATCTTTGCTTAAAAACTATCCATGATGAAACGATTAAATAAAATAACCGGAAATTTGGTCTCTCCGCTGATGATGGTCGGGGTGCTGGCCGTTCTGCTGCCGGTGTTTACTTTCATGACCCTGGACCGGGTGGGAAGGCAGAAGGAGCATCTCAGGGAACAGATGCGGGTGAGGGGAATGGCACTGATCCGAACCTTTGAGGCCGGGACCCGTACCGGTATGCTGTCCATGGGCTGGGGCATGAGACGCATCCAGTCCATGCTGGCGGAGACCGCGGTGCAGCCCGATATCGCCTATATAATGATTACCGACAGCCAGGGAACAATTCTTGCCCATTCCGATCCTGAAAGGGTGGGGGAGGTCTATGGGGGATGGGCAGACCTGGCAGTCCTGCCCGGGGAGCCCGCAGAGGTATTCAACCGCACCCGGCAGGTGGCGGGGGAGCCCGTACTTGAGGTGTATAAGCTGTTTGTGCCCCTGAGGATGGGATTCCGGGGCAAGCATCCCGGGGGCCACCCCATGCATGGGGGGCGGCATGCCATGGCCGGCGGGCCGGAACTTGAACCGGCACCGGACCATATGAATCACCGGACATTCCGGCTGAAGGAACATTTTATCTTTGCCGGCCTGTCCATGGCCCGGGCGGAGAAGATTGAAAAACGGATGGCCCGGTCCATCATCGGCCGCGGTATCCTCTTTTTCGTCCTGGGGTGCGCCGGCATCATCAGCCTGTTTGCCTTCCAGGCCTACCGGTCGGCCAGGGCGTCTCTGGACCGGGTCAAGGCCTTTTCCGACAACGTGGTCCAGAATATGCCCTCGGGGCTGCTGACCCTTGACGGCGAATACAGGGTGACATCGGCCAACCGGGCCGCAGGGGACATTCTGGGCAGGATTCCGGAAACCGCATACCCCCAGATGATCCGTCTGGCATCCCAGCTGTCCGGGCCCGGGGCGCCGGCCACAGGTGAGGTCGCGCTCAATTCCCAGGAAAAGGGGGAATTGCGCCTGGACATGACCGCCTCGCCCATTCTCAGTGATGAGGGGGAGGTGCAGGGGTATATCTTTTTATTCCGGGATATGACCCAGCTGCGGGAATTGAAAAAAGAGGTGGAAACCAACCGCCGCCTGGCGGCCATCGGTAAGCTGGCCGGCGGGGTGGCCCATGAAATCAGAAACCCCCTAAGCTCCATCAAAGGATTTGCCACTTATTTTGCCAAGCGGTATGAAAATGAGCCCGGCGATGCTGAAACCGCCAGAATCATGGTCCAGGAGGTGGAACGGATCAACCGCTCCATCACCCAGCTGCTGGAGTTTGCCAAACCCCTGGCCGTGGAGATCCGGCCCGTTGAAATTGAGCCCTTGATCCGCCATTCCCTGATGCTGGTCTCCCATGATCTGGAAAAAAAGAATATCCAGGCCCATGTGGAAATAAAGACCGACCTGGAGCTTCTGGCCACGGACCCGGACCGGATCAACCAGGTTTTGCTCAACCTTTACATGAACGGGGTCAACGCCATGTCAAAAGGGGGGGAACTCTGGGTGACCCTCTCAGACAGGGCCGATAAAACGGGGAGGGACGATAAAACTGGAGTGGAAATTGAGGTTCGGGATACGGGCTGCGGCATTGATCCGGAGGATATGGACAGGATTTTCGATCCCTATTTCACCACCCGGCCCCAGGGAACCGGCCTGGGGCTTTCCATTGTTCACCGGATCATTGAAAACCTCAAGGGGGAAATCCGGGTGGACAGTGAACCGGGCAGGGGCACCACATTCACCATAAGCCTTCCGCTGCTCGGAAGGGAAAATAAAAAAACTCCCAATGAAGAAGGACAGACAAGATGACGGTCAAGAAGACCATCCTGGTTGTAGATGACGACAGCGCACACGCCACCATGCTCAAAACCCTGATGCACGGCTGGGGGTATGAGATCCATGTGGCCGATGACGGGGATGTGGGCGTGGATATGGTGAAGGAACGTCCCTTCGGCCTGGTGCTCATGGACATGAAAATGGTGAAGATGTCGGGCATGGAGGCCCTTCAGCAGATCAATGCTTATAATCCGTCGCTTCCGGTGATCATCATGACGGCTTTTTCATCGGTGGATACAGCGGTAAAGGCCTTGAAAATAGGGGCCTATGACTACCTCACCAAACCCCTGGATTTTGACAAGCTCAAGCTGACCATCGACCGGGTGTTTGAGCGCATTGACCTCAAGTCCGAGAACCGGTCCTTGAAAAAACGGCTTTCAACGGCGTTCTCCGGCCACGGCATCCTGGGCAAGAGCCCGGCCATGAAGGCCCTGCTGGACACCATCAACATGGTGGCCCCCACCGACGCCAATGTGCTGGTCACAGGGGAGTCGGGCACGGGCAAGGAACTGGTCTCCTCGGCCCTTCACCACAACAGCCCCCGCAAGGATGCTCCCTACATCCGCATCAATTGCGCCGCCATCACCGAAACCCTGCTGGAATCTGAGCTTTTCGGCCATGAGCGGGGGGCATTCACCGGAGCCGATAAAAAGCGGAAGGGCAAGTTCCTCCTGGCGGACAAGGGCAGCATTCTCTTGGATGAAATCGGTGAGATGAGCCTGCCCATGCAGGCCAAGCTGCTGCGGGTGATCCAGGAAAAAGAGATCACGCCGGTGGGCTCGGACAAGACAATCGCGGTGGATGTCCGGGTGATTGCCGCCACAAACCGTGACCTCAAGGCCATGGCCGCTGAAAAGGAATTCAGGGAGGACCTCTACTACCGGCTCAACGTGGTGACCATTGATATCCCCCCCCTGCGCCGCCGCCCGGAGGATATTCCGGAACTGGCCCTGCATTTTCTTGAAGAATTTTCCAAAAAGAACCGCCGGGAGATGAAGGGGTTTACCCCGGATGCCATGGACACCCTGATCCGATATGAGTGGCCGGGCAATGTCAGGGAATTGATGAACGCCGTGGAGCGGGGCGTGGTCATGGCCAGGGCCGATTATCTCCAGCAGCAGGACCTCAGTTTTATTGCCGATGATAATCCGGAACTGAGTGCCGCAGAACCCGGCCTTGAAAATATCAGCCTGGCCAAGGTGGAGGAAAAGGCCATTTTATCCACCCTGGCCGCGGCAGAGGGCAACAAGAGCGAGACCGCCCGCCGCCTGGGCATTACTCGTAAAACCCTGCTCAAAAAACTCAAGCAGTACGGAAAGGAAGGATAATGGAGATTACACCGGAACTTGAAGCGGCCCTGAACCGCATGGAGGCATTCGTCGCCCAGGCCACGGGCCGGGCGCCTGACCCCGAAGAACTGGCCCATGCCATGACCCGGTATTTTGTGCTAAAAGAAATCCGTGAGTTCATTGAGATGGCCAGGCAGGAGGCGTCTGGCTAATTCATGGTATCGGCTCCCAGGGCCGGATCCATCCATGATCCCACATTGGGCCGGGGGATATCGTCGGGCAATGTGGGGTTTGTCAAGGTGAATACCTTCCTGTTGTTTAACCCGGCTTTACGGATGATTTCATTGTGGTATCTGAAAAACAGCCGCCTGAAGGACCCATCGGCTTTTGCCCTGTCCAGCCCCCTTTTTATCCTGTCGGCAAGCCGGACATCCTTATAGTTGACATAAAAATAGACCGGATAGGGATAGTAAAGGGCCAGGCCGGGCTCCACCATGAGGTCTGGATGGGAGGCTTCCCTTGTTTTGACCTCTTTAAAGGCTTCATTGATGCCCCTGGGAAAATAGTCGAACCGCCCCCTTGACAGCATGTGGAAAAGGTTTTCATACTGGGCTGTGCCGATGACGGGGATCTGATTGGCTTCAAGTATTTTCATATCCGCCCATTGATTTCCGAAACCCGCCATAAAAGTTGTCTTCAGCTGATTCAATGAGGCTATTTTTGAAAAATCATCCCTGTCTTTTTTCCTTATTATAAAAATTCTGCATCCCAGCAGGCCCAAAAGGATGGGCGTTTTCACGGAGAGAAATCTGGATTCCATCTCCCTTGTCGCAGGCAAAAAGACGATATTTATGAGCGTGCCTCTTTCCAAGAGGGACAGGCCCCGTTTATGGGTCATCTTTGCCTCAAAGGGTTCAAGCTCATAGGGGCCGTCCGTGGCCATTGTCTTATCCATGGCCAGGGTTAGCAACTCAATGCGGTATTCGTACCGGTTGTCGGTCTGGAAAAATTTTAAGGTCTGCGGGGCGGCATTCTCCATGGGGAATACCAGGAGCAACAGAGGCAGGCAGATCATTGCCCGGAGGATATTTCCCATGCCTTGCGTTTTTTGCATAAATTGTTTCCCCTGATCTTTTTAGGGGTAGGATAACAAGAATGGCATGGAGATACAAGTGGGATGAGGTGATTTCAAAGCAGGGCCGGCGACAGGTTGGCCGCCGGCCCAAAGGCCGTCAGGATCAATGCCTGATTTTGGCCAGTACCTCCGGTGTCGGCTTGGGCAGGCCCGCTATTTTCCAGGCCGTGACAGGATCGGGAAATTGTTCGTACTGGCAGGACTTGTCCTGCCCCAGGTTTTTGCACACGGCCCGGATAATGGGAAATGCCTCGAATTTATGGTAGTAGTCCCTGACATATTTTAGGATTTCCATGCGCTCGCTGCTAAGGGGACAGTCGTCGGATACCCCTTCAAGGCCGGCCAGGATGCATGCCACTTTTTCGTTCCAGGTGCCGGGATCTGCCAGGTAGCCGTCGGGATCCAGGTCCAGGTTGTGATTGGCTGATGTATCCATATTTTATCTCCTCGTATATAGATGTGGTGGAATTCGGGCCGGAAAGACCCGGTTTCCCTCTATATCAGGTAAGATAATGCCGATATAATAGAAGTAAATGCTTGCTTAGGCTAACAAGATGGTTAGAACCTTTCGATTAGCTTATTGATGATGAAGGTGCTTTCCCGCATGGCCTGTTCGCTGAAGGGACCGAACCACCTGGCCAGTTTATTGAACTCATCGATAAATCCGGCCTTGTCTTTTTTATCCAGCATATCGATGTGGCGGCTGAAGGAGTCAATGTATTCTTTGAGCAGGCTGAGGCGCTCGGGGGTGGCAAAGATGATCTCCGCGTAGAGGGAGGGATCCTGGGCGAAGAGCCGCCCCACCATTCCCAGTTCCAGCCGGTAGATGGGGCTGGAGAATTCCAGGGTCCGTTCCAGGGGAATCCGCCGGCGGTAGAGGAAATCCCCGAAGCAGAAGGTGGCAAAGTGGCGCAGGGCCTGGACGATTTCCATGACCTGGTCGTGCTCCTCTGCCGTTGCCGGCACAATGACGGCCCCCCATATGCCCAGCTGGTCACGTAGCCAGTTGCAGGCGGCGTCATCCCGGCCCGTGCAGGTCACCACGATCTGTTTGTCCAGGGAATCGGAGGTGGGGCCGAACAGGGGATGCAGCCCCATCACAGGTCCCTTGTGGGCCTTGCACATGGCGGAAACCGGCCCCTGCTTCACCGAGGTCAGGTCCGCCAGAATGGCATGGGAAGGAATCAGGGGGGCCAGGCTGTTGATCACCGTTTCGGTCTTTTCTATGGGCACCGACACCAGGACCAGGTCGATATCCCGGCATAGGTCGGCCGCATTATCCCAGTCTCCTCTGTCCAGAATCCTGACCTCATAACCGGACCGGACAAAGAGCCGGGCAAAAAGGCCGCCCATCTGTCCGCCGCCGCCCACCACAAGAATTTTGGCCTCGGGCCGGATGGATTTGAGTTCCATTTTCCGGGTCTGCTTGAGCCGGGACTGGCGCAGGATCACCCGGTACAGGTCTTCCATGAAATCCGGGTCCATGTCCGCCTTTACGGCCTGTGACCTGAGGCGCGAGAGCAGGTCTTCTTCACGGGCCGGGTGGTAGACGGGCATTTTATGGGCCTTTTTCAGGGCCACCACCTCTTCTACCTGTTCCTGGCGCCGGGCCAGCAGGGAAAGGATTTCTGAATCAATTCGGTCGATTTCATCCCTCAGTGGGGCGATTTTTTCAAAAAAAACAGTTTTTTCTTTATCCATTTATTTATATTCTTTTTCGATTTTAAGTCTTGTGCCCATTGGTCGCGCACTGCCCAAAAGTATCAATTTCAGAAATGATTGGCAATAAAATTGCCCTGGGGCCTGTCTTTTTTCTAGTTAAAGAATCAAAATACATTTGACAGCGATATGATTGCATGTAATATTATATTAAAAATTTAATACTGAAAAGATATGATATTATGGGTTCTCAAAACCGATGGCGCATCAGACTGAAAGTCTGGCTGGAAATAGACGGTCATCCTGTCATAGGGGAAGGCCGGCTGGCCATGCTTGCCGCCATAGACGAAAAAGGCTCCATCATTGATGCCGCCCGGCAATTGGATATCTCTTATCGCAGAATTCGCGGTGCCATTTCGGACATGGAAGCGTCCATGGGGACCTGCCTGGTGAAAACGCATCGGGGCGGCGTACAGGGCGGGGGCGCAAAATTGACTCCCCATGCCAGGGCGCTTGTTCAGAAATATATGAAGGTGGTCCGTGAATTTTCTGTAAATGGTGAATTCCGGAGCCCATCCGAAAATAATAAAAAACTGCCGCCGAATGGCAGAAACTGCCATTCGGTTTCCATGGGAGGATAAGAAGGGATGAGATCGTTTAAAGCATTGCTGGAAGCGTCTGCAAAGACCCATGGGCACCTGTGTGCCGGCCAGGTGATCGGTGTGAGAATGGCCATGCTCGGGTGCCGCCTGATCAGAATTGACGACCCCATGTCCGATGCGTTCAGAAAAAAAATAATGGTTTATGTTGAAATGGACCGGTGCGCCACCGATGCCATCAGCAGTGTGACCGGATGCCGGCTGGGGAGGCGAACCATGAAATTCAGGGATTTTGGTATCAATGCCGCCACCTTTGTCAACCTGGACACCCGTGATGCCTACCGTGTTGTCTCCACGGAGCGGTCCCGGGATCTGGTAAAACGGTATGCACCTGAGGAAGAGCACCACTACCGGCAGCAGATGCAGGGGTATAAAATAATGCCGGAAAATGAATTATTCGATGTTCAGCGGGTCTCTGTCCATTTGGGCCAATGGGAAATGCCCGGGCCACCGCGTTCCCACGCAACCTGTGCCCAATGCGGCCAGGTGGTCAGGGATGCAAGGGAGGTCCATGTAAATGGCGAAATCCTGTGCCGGATCTGCTCCGGAGAAGGCTATTTTCAGCCCCTGGCATCCGTTGCCGTATAGGCCCAAAATTAAAAATAATAATACCAATCCGGCAGAATTGTTATAAGATGGCCGGGGAAGGGAGGAGCCGGATGATTCAAGTCGTGAATGTCGAAGATGCGGTGGGGCGTGAATTGGCCCATGATATTACGGAAATCAGAGCGGGGGAGTTCAAGGGGCCTGCCTTCCATCGGGGACATATGCTGACCTGCCGCGACCTGGATCATCTGCGGCGGCTGGGCAAGGATCACCTTTATGTCATAACGCCGGAAAAAGACGAGATGCATGAAGACGAAGCTGCGGTGACCATGGCAGATGCGCTCTGCGGCGCGGGAGTGGCCTGGGACGAGGCCCCGAGGGAAGGCAAAATTTCCCTGAAGGCGGCCCGGGACGGGTTGCTCAAGGTGGATGTGGATGCCCTGGAACAATTCAATATGCTTGGGGTGGTGATGTGCGCCACCCGTCATTCCAACAGCATTGTAAAACAGGGGGATCAGGTGGGGGCCACCCGGGCCATTCCCCTTCTGATTCCCCGGGACCATGTATCCGCAGCGGTTTCCATTGCCAAAAGTGCCCGACAGTCCATTCTCCGGGTTCAACCCATGATGCGGGCCAAAGCCGGGGTGATGATAACCGGAAATGAAGTCTACCACGGCCGGATAAAGGATAAATTTGAACCCATTATCCGGAAAAAAGTGGCCGACCTCGGGGGAGAGGTGATGGCGGTGCGCTTTTTGCCCGATGATGACCGGATGATTGCCTCTGCCGCTGCCGGCATGGTGGAACAGGGCGCCAATGTATTGATCACCACAGGCGGGATGTCTGTGGATCCCGACGACCGTACCCGTTTCGGACTAAAGCAGGCCGGTGCCCGCAACATGGTGTACGGCACACCGGTGCTGCCCGGCGCCATGTTCATGGTTGCTTATCTTGACTGGGTGCCGGTCCTGGGCATCCCGGCCTGCGGATTGTTTGCCCCTACCACCATGTTCGACCTGATGTATCCCAGGATACTTGCCGGGGAAAAATTGTCGCGGTCGGATATCGCGGCTACCGGGCATGGGGGGCTCTGTCTCGGATGTAAAACCTGTACCTATCCCCGGTGCGGTTTCGGCAAATAGTCTCCGGGGGACGGCGGCCCGGGAGTGGTGCCGGCCGGCTGTATAGAACCTAAATAACGATTACCAACCGGGAGGATGAACTATGATATCATGGCTGCCCATGGGGTTTGAAGAGGCGCTGCGTATCACCGTGGACACGATTTCGCCTTTGGGCAAAGAAATGGTGCCCCTGGCAAGGAGCACGGGGCGGATTATCGCCGAAAATCTGATCTCGGGGATTAATTCTCCCTCCATCAATGCCTCCCTTAAGGATGGGTATGCCGTGGTGTCTGAGGACCTGGACACTGCCGGGCCGGATACGCCGGTTCAATTGGCCCTGGCCGGCACCGCTTCGGTGGCCGGCGGAGGGGCGCCGCCCCGTCTGGTTCCCGGTTCTGCCATGCGTATTTTAACGGGGGCACAGATTCCCGAGGGGGCCACGGCCGTGCTGGCCGAGGAGTTTGCATCCCTGTGCGGCAGCACCCTGAGCGCGGCCAATACGGCGGAGCCCGGCCGGAACATCATGCCCAAAGGCACCGACGTGGCCGAGGGGCAGTGCGTGGCGGAAAAGGGCTGCGCCATCACACCGGGCCGGGCCGGTATCATCGCGGCTTCCGGGTTCAGCGAAGTCCCCGTTTACAAAAAGCCCCGGGTGGCCATTATTTCCACCGGCGACGAGGTGGTGGCCCCGGGAAAGCCCCTTCCCCCTGGGAAATTATATGCAAGCAATATGGTCACCCTGGGCGCATTCTGCCGCAAATGGGGCATGGAACCGCACCTTGTCACAGTAAAGGACGACCCGGACAGAATCTGCAAGGCACTGGAGGCGGCCCTGGCATCCTCCGACGCGGTGATTACCAGCGGCGGTGCCTGGACCGGGGACAGGGATCTTGTCGCCAAGATTTTCAGTGACCTTGGGTGGAAGAAAGCCTTTCACCGTATCCGCATCGGTCCGGGCAAGGCCGTTGGCTTCGGTATGATCGCCGCCATTCCGGCATTTATTCTGCCCGGCGGCCCTCCGTCCAATCTCATGGGGTTTCTTCAGATTGCCCTTCCCGGCCTCCATGTGCTGTCGGGAAGACAGCAGGTGGGGCTGCCCGTGATGAAGGCCAGGATCTCTTCAGAAATACGCGGGCGGGCCAGGGATTGGACCCAGTTTATTTTCGGCGCCGCCACCCCGGACGAACAGGGGCTGCGGTTTGATTCCCTGGGGCAGCGGGCCCGCCTTCAGTCCATGGCAGACGCCACGGCCGTTGCCACGATTCCCGAAGGTAAAACCCGCCTTGCCAAAGGAGAGATTTCATCCATTCAGGTCTTGTCATTCTAATGCAGAGGTGTGCAAATGAACGCGTTGAATAAAAATTCTTTGACCGATGCCTACCAAAGACAGATAAATTATCTCCGGGTATCGGTTACGGATCAATGTAACCTTTCCTGCTGCTATTGCGCCCCTTTCAGACCCGGGCACGGGGGGACGCCTCTGCCGCCCAAAGATCGATTGATGTCATTTGATGAGATGCTTCGTCTGGTCAAAATCGGAGTTGACCTGGGGATATCCAAGGTGCGGCTGACCGGAGGCGAACCCCTGTGCCGCCGGGGCGTTACCCGGTTCATTGAAAAACTCTCCCGTATCCCCGGGATAAAGGATATTGGCTTGACCACCAACGGCATACTTCTGGAATCCATGGCCCGGGAATTGCGCGATGCCGGGTTGAACCGAATTAATGTCAGCCTGGACACCCTGGGGACGGCCCGGTTTAAGCAGATCACCGGTAAAGACGCCTGGCACAGGGTATGGGACGGAATCATGGCCGCACTGGCCCTGGGATTTTCCCCCGTCAAGATCAACACCGTGGTGATGAAAGGCGTCAACGACGATGAGGTGGTTGATATGGCCCGTTTAAGCCTTTTATATCCCCTGCATGTCCGCTTTATTGAATACATGCCCATTGGACCTGATCCCCGGACCATCAGGGGATATTTTATTTCCGGTACAGAACTGAAAAATAGAGTGGGGCAGCTGGGGAAACTGATTCCAATGGTCAGGGCGCCTTTTGACGGGCCTGCCCGACGGTTCAAGATCCAGGGGGCTCCCGGGGAGGTCGGTTTCATCAGTTCAATGAGCGATCATTTCTGCAGTCGGTGCAACCGGATGCGCCTGACCGCCACCGGCGCCCTGCGTCCCTGCCTGCTGGCCGACGATGAGGTCGAACTGGTCCGCCGGCTGCGGGAGGGGTGTTCTGATTCCCGGTTGCGGGAACTGTTTTTTAAGGCCTTGTCAATGAAGCAGGGTGCCCACGGGCTGGACTTTGAGGGACACGGCCTAAAGACCAAAATGGTTCAGATCGGGGGGTGACAAAGCTGCAGCAGCTCCCGGTGTTTTTCAGGTAGCGGGCTTTTCGACAGCGTTCCGAACCGGATGAAAGCCCGGCAATTAATATTCACCCGGGCCGCAGGTGGAACAATTTGCGGTCCCTAAATAAAAGCAGAGGTTTTTATGACGATGGTATCTGACCCTTATTCCGGGTTGCAATTGGTTGAGCTCAGCCATGAGTGGGGCCATGGCGTTCCTTCCTACCCCGGACAGGATGATGTGAGAATGGCCCGGGGCGTCAAGCACGCCCAGCACGGCGTACTGGCATGGAAGATTTCCACTGTAATGCATACGGGTACCCATATGAATGCCCCCATTCACATGGTGCAGCGTGCCGCAGACCTGGCAGATGTTCCGGTAGACCGTCTCTTTGGCAATGGTGTCATTTTATCCATTCCAAAGCAGCGCTTTGAGACCATAACGGCAGAGGATCTGGCATCGGCGTCCCCCGGGGTGAAGCAGGGGGATGTGGTGGTGATCCTCACCGGCTGGCACCATAAATACAGCGACAGCCTTGAATATTACGGAGAGTCTCCGGGGCTGACCAGGGACGCGGCCCAATGGCTGGTTGAAAAAGAGTGCCGGATGGTGGCTGTGGATACCCCCCAGGTGGACCACCCCCTGGCCACTTCCCTGGGGCCCCACCGGGGCGGCCCCCTGATGAACCGCCTGAAGGCGGCCTATGAAGAGAAGACAGGAAAAGACCCCAAAAAAGAGCATCCGGAATGGAATATCGCCCATAAGACCTTATTGGCGGCTGGAATCCCCACCATTGAGCAGGTGGGGGGGGATGTGGATACTCTGGCGGGGAAACGGGCGACCTTTGCGGCCACACCATGGAAATTCAAATATGGAGATGCCTGCCCGGTCCGGTTTGTTGCCATGATCGATCCTTCCGGAAACTGCCGCATCGATGCCGGCAGATGATCATCCGGGACCAATTTGCAAAACATACCTTTGAAAATAGACGGGGTAATAAAAAATGAGTCTTAAAATTTATAATCTAAGTCATGCCTTTCATCAGCATATGCCCGAGTGGCCCTCCACACCCGGGGTCAATGTAACGGTCAATAAATTCCACGCCAAGGACGGGGTATACCAGGTCAACTGGGAGGGGATCATGCACCGGTGCACCCATATGGATGCCCCCATCCATGTCACTGAGAACACACCCGGCATCTCCGATTATCCCCTGTGGCGCCTTTTCGGCACCGGGGTGGCCGTATCCATTCCCAAGGGGAAATGGGGGGTGATCACACCCGAGGACCTTGAAAAGGCCACGCCGGCCATTCAGGAAGGGGATATGGTGATGATCAATACCGGTTTCCACCATAAATGGGCGGACTGCGACGACTATTTTGCCTATGGATGCGGTATTTCCGGTGCCGGTGCCCAATGGCTGGTGGACAAGAAGGTCAAATGCGTGGGATACGGATGCCAGGCCAATGACCATCCCATTGCCACCAAACTGGTGGATCACGGCCTGGGTCCTTCCCAGCCCCATCTCATTAAAGAGTATAAGGAGGAGACCGGGCGGGACCCCAAAGAAGATTTTCCGGACTGGGAGCCGGCCCATAAAACCCTGATGGTCAAGGGGGGGATTCCCGGGATTGAAAACCTGGGCGGAGACCTTGACGAGGTCACCGGAAAACGATGCTTTTTCATGGCCTTTCCCTGGCGGTGGACCCGCGGTGACGGTTGCATTGTCCGGGTGCTGGCACTTGTGGACCCGGATCAAACCTTCCGATTTGAAACCGGACGGTAACCATATGGAAAGAGGCCCAAGGGCGGGGGGCCGGATGCCGCACCGGTTCACCCTGTATTTATCAATCGCGGCTGCCCCCTTTTTTTGCTTCTATCCAGCCGGAAGGTGCGGTAAATAAACATAATAAACAATTGATAATAAGCTGGAAAAAGCAAATGTTTTATGGTAGAAAATCCGGTGATGTAAGGTGTGCCACCCACTGAAAACGGGTTAAATTTAATAGTGATATGAAGTAAATTATGGAAAAGAACAATGGCGGTATAACTCTGCTTGTATGTAAAATGCAACATTATTTTACATACAAGCAGAATGCGCCATTAAGGGAAAAATAACATCGTGTATTGTACCGCAAACCAGCAGAGATGATTAAACTGAACTCCACCGGTTTTTATTAATACCCCGTAAAATTAACTTGCGTTGGGCAGAGGGAATGCAGGTGCGCCTTGTGTGATATGCACAAGCTTTTTGCCCGTGACAGGGCTTTTATCCCCCAATCCCGGCCCGGCAGTCTGCGGTGGGTTTGATCTCTATTTTGCCCTGAATGCATTGAGCAGGAGAATATAGATGGCTGAACAAAAGAATCTAACATTAAAGGTGTACAACAATATCAAGCAGATGATGCTCAACTATGATATTGTACCCGGCCAGCGGCTTGTATTCGTCGACCTGGCCAAAGAGCTGGGGGTCAGCAGGACTCCGGTGAACAACGCATTGTCCATACTTGCCAAGGAGGGGTATCTTGATTTTATCCCCAACCAGGGGTATTCCGTTCATAAACTGACCCAGGAAGAAGCCGAGGCGCTCTATGAAATACGGCTGATCCTTGATCTGGGAATCATCGAAAAAGCCATAAAACTGTCAACCCCCGAGGGATTACGTCATATTGAACTCAGGAAAAATGAATACGCCTCATCCGTGAAAAGCCGCATATACCGCCATATTTTCCTCCTTGATATGAATTTTCATTCCGCCATTGCCGAGATGGCCCAAAATATCTATTTCAAGGATATTTATACGGATATTTATCAGCGGATTTTTCTGCGCTTCCGGACGGAACACCTGGAGTCAAAACGGTTGTTTGAAATCGTTGATGAGCACGAGGGGCTTTATAATGCCATCAAAGCCAAAGATACCCGGAAGGCGAGAAAGCTGGTCAAAGAACACAGCGCAATGTCCAAAAAGAATCTTTTCCCCATCATTTTCAATCAGAATCCTTCCGATTTATCCTGATTTCGCGGGCCGGGCTTCACCAGCCCATGCACCAGCCCGGTGGTAAAAAAAACTGCCATTGGCATGAAGAGGCCTTCATGCCAATGGCAGCGTTGGTTTAACCCGGGCGCGGGGGGTTAGAGGGACATGGGAATATCACCCAGGCTCAGGTCCTTATCGGTGATAATACCCTCGATGGTCTTTTTTGCCCCGTTCTTTTTAATGTCCAGGGTAAAGGTCCGGTTATCCCCAAGCTTGCGGAACCAGAAATCACCGAAATTATCGGTGACGGCGGTGAAGGTTTCCCCGCTGTCAGCATCGGTAAGGGAACAGGCGGCGCCGATGATCACCTCTTTTTCCACAGGATCGTACACCGTGCCCGCCACAAATTTTCTGGGCAGGTTTTTATAATAGACCCTGGATTGGGTCCCGGCCTCGGGGTTCAGGAACTCCGCGTCCTTGATGAAGTCTGAAAAATCGGATTCCTCCCCGAACCTCAGGGCGTCGGTGGGGCACTGGTCCACGCATCTGGGGACCTCCCACTCATCGTCGTTGTCCAGAAGATGGCTACACCCGGTGCATTTCTGGGCGATATTCAGGTTTTCATTGAAATAAATGGCATCATGGGGGCAGGTATCCTTGCACAGCTTGCAGCCGGTGCATTTATCCGGATGGATGAGAACCAGGCCGTCGCTGCGCTTTTCAATGGCGTCATATGCACACTGCTCGATACAGGGGGCATCGTCGCAGTGGTGGCACATTTTAGGGATATAGGTCACCTTCACCTTGGGCACCTGGCCCCGCACCAGCTCGGTGATCCCGATCCAGAACTGCCCGGTGTCGGGCTGGGGCTTGGCATAGGGGCTCCAGTCGTTGGCCACATGCTCGTCCTTGCAGGCAATCTGGCAGCAGTAGCAGCCGTTGCAGACGGATAAATCCAGATAAAAGGCTTTCATTATTTGTCACCTCCTTCAATCCATGCATCAAATCTCAATCCGGCCGCAGGGTCGTATTCCCGGTCAAAGGCTTCGGGGTAATCCCTGCGCCACTGGTCCATTTCCTCGCCCTTCAGCCGTTCCACCTGCACCAGGTAGCCGCTGGTGGCCTGTCCCACGCAGTTTTCCGAGGTGATGCCGGCCGGGGAGATGGTGTTGATGGCACCGCCCCGTTCCACTTCGCCAGTGATGATGGGGTCATGGCGGGCCCCATGGTCGATGTAGACCACGCCGGGCCGCAGCCGTTCCGTGACATAGGCGCCGGCAAGGACGATCCCCCGTTCGTTGAATATTTTAACAATATCCCCGTTTTTAATGCCCCTTTCTTGTGCCGTTGAGGTATGGAGCCACAGGGGTTCGTACTTGTAGCCGTCGGGGCCGGTGACCTTGCAGGTGGGCGCCTCCCTTGTCCAGGTGATGTCGTCGCACTGGGAATGAACCCGCCAGCGGCCGTGGTTGGACATGAGCAGGAGGGGGAACATCTTGGCCCGGTGGCTGGAGAGGCGTTCGTCGTGCATGGCGCTTTTTTCAATCCATTTGGGAACCGGGGGCCGCTCCTTGTCATGGGGGAAGTTCTTGGCCAGGGCCTCTGAGTAGAATTCCAGCTTGCCCGAGGGGGTGGGCAGGGGATTGGCCTCGGGATTCTTGGCAAAGAGTTCAAATCCGGCGGGATCCTCTTCCCAGTTTTCGGCGGTGTTGTACATCCAGTATTTCTTTTCCTGGAGATCTTCCCAGGGGACCAGCTCTTCTCCGCCCATGTAGCCCCAGATCTTTTTCTGCATATCCTTCACGCTCTGGCCGCCGGTGACCTCTTCCTCGTATCCTAGCTTTTTGGCGATTTCCACCACGATTTCAAAATCACTCTTGGATTCGCCGATGGGTTCAATGGCCTTGTCCGCGATCATCATATTCGGCTGCTGGGTGCCCTGGCGGATATTGGTCAGAAAATCATCCACCTCCATATAGGTATTGGCCGGCAGAATGATGTCCGCGTAGATGCAGTCGTTTTCCAGCCAGGGATGCTGGGCCACGATGGTCTCGATCTTGGGGTTTCTCATGGCCAGCTGGGTCTCGTTGCCCCCGTTCCAGCAGGTGATCCGGCAGGGGGTGTCCGTCCACATCATGTGGATTTCAGTCCCGCCTTCATCCTTGGGAATGGGATAGGTGTATTCGTTGAACTGGTCCAGGGCCAGGGCTTCGATGGCGCCGGTACCGTGGAAGGTGATGGGCTCGTCGGATTCAATGGCTTTGTGGATCAGTGTTTTGGGAATCACCTGCTCCTGCCAGGCCGTCACCGAAGACATCACCGGTATGGAAAGGCGCTCTTCGATTTCCGGATTCCAGAAAAAGGTGCCGCCCAGGCCTTCTTTCCGGGGCATCCCGAAATAGGTGAGCTGGTGGTGGTGGACACCGGGCTTGCCCAGTCCCTGCATGCCCAGGAGGATGACCTCAAGGCGGGCATTTTCATGGGAGAAGGGACCGCGGATGAAACCGCCCCCGAAATAGTGGGCGATGGAGGTGACCTTGGCGGCAAATTCCCGGGCCAGGGCCTTGATGGTCCATTCGGGAACCCCGCATTTTTTGGATGCCCATTCCGCATTTTTGGGCACCCCGTCCTCGTCCCCCAGCACATATTCGCTGAATTGCTCAAAGCCCACCACATGGGTGTCCACATATTCCTTGTCGTAAAGTTTTTCGGTGATCCAGGTGTAGGCAATGGCCAGCTGCAGGGCGGCGTCGGTATTGGGCAGCACCGGGATCCACTTGTCGGCGTGGACCGCCGCCCCGTAGTTGAGGTCCGGACAGATATAGACCTGTTTGATGCCCACCTCGGCCCAGAAATAACAGAGCCGGGAGGCAAACTGGCCGGTAAAGCCCCAGGGGGTGGTTTCCGGGTCGCATCCCCAGAAGAGTACCTGTTCGGCATGTTTGGTGGTATCGTTGACGATGTTGGCCGCCGGCCACATATTGCCCTGGACCCCCTGGCCCCAGACATGCTTGGCCCCCCAGTACCAGCCTTCCCAGGAATCGGGGTTCCTCACCTGGATGGTGAAGCCGCCCATATTGTCCAGGAGGGTGCCGGAATGGCCGTGGGGGGTGTTGATGGTCTTGCATTCGCCGTGGCCGTCCCCCTGCATGAGGATGGCGTTGTACCCGTATGTGTCATGGATGCGGGTGATTTCCGATGCAATGATATCCGTGGCCTCTTCCCAGGAGATACGCACATATTTGCTCTTTCCACGGTTCTGGGGATTCCGTTCCCCCTTGGGATCCCAGTCCACCCGTTTCATGGGGTACTTGATCCGGTTGGGGGAATAGACCCGCTTTTTATAGGCCAGGGAAAAGGGGCCGGGCAGGGATTTCCAGGAGGGCGATATGGTTTTGCCGTTCCGCTCCATTGTCCATTGCCGGACTTCTTCTTTTTTGTACTTCCAGCCGTACCGCATGGGGCGGATGCGAACGATTTTGCCGTCTTTGACATCAATCATTCCCTCGGCGCCGCCGCCGAAGAAACCACCGAGGCCAAGGCTGCGCAAAACGGTTTTATCCTTGGTCTTGATTTCCGCCATCTTGAAAACCTCCTTTATAAAAGAACATCGTTATAAGGAAAAACGAATGGTTTATGATAATGGGGCCTGCCTTTCTCTTATAAATGGAAAAAAGGGAATGTCAAGCACTTTTTACATGCAATATAGCATTCTATTTTGAATGGCAAATAAAACACATGTCGTGGGAATCTTTAAAATACCTTGTAAATAAAGGGGATTCTCCGGAGAGGCGGCCATATAAAAATAAGGTTTTAAAGAAAAAAGAAAAAAAAACTTGTGTTCTACAAAATTGCATGTAATATTTTATGAAAACTGTGATGGCATGATAAAAATCTTATAGTAGTCATAAAAAAACTGAGCATCATTGGATTGCATCACACCCGGGCGGGTAAGATGCCAAGAAATAAACGATGGATACCGGGAAAGCCGGGAGGTTAATGATGACAGAACAAGTTTTTACCAATTGCACCAATGCAGGTCCCGTCAGTGTCTATGTCAAAGACGGCAAGGTTCAGCGGATCCGGCCGCTGGTCGCGGATGAAAAGGATTTTAAACCCTGGGTGATCGAGGCGGGTGGAGAAAAATATTCGCCCCGCAAAAAATTCCATATCGCCCCCTACGTCCACGGTGAACGGCGCCGCCTCTATTCCGACGAGCGTATCAAGTACCCCATGAAGCGGGTGGATTTCGATCCCGACGGAGAGCGCAATCCACAGAACCGGGGAAAATCCGCCTACGAACGGATTTCCTGGGACGAGGCCATTGATATCATCGCCAAAGAGATCTCCAGAGTAAAAGATACCTACGGCGGATCCGCCATCAGCGGCATGACCTCCTCCCATCACAACTGGGGGATTGTGGGCTACAAAATGGGGCCCTTTGCCCGGTTCATGAACATGCTTGAATTCACGCCGGTCCTGGACAACCCCGACTCCTGGGAGGGGTGGCACTGGGGCGCCACCCATACCTACGGCTTTTACTGGCGCCTGGGCATGCCAGAACCCTATGATATGCTGGGGGACGCCCTCCAGAATGCGGAAATGATCGTATTCTGGTCCAATGACCCCGACTCCACCCGGGGCACCTATACGGGACAGGATTCGGCCATGTGGCGGACCTGGCTCAAGGAAAAAGGGGTGGAGATGATCGTCATCGATCCCTTTCACAATTTTACGGCCGCCGCCATGGACTGCAAGTGGCTGGCCCCCCGCATGGGCACGGACACGGCCCTGGCCATGGCTATCGCCCATGTATGGATCACCGAAGACCTTTACGATAAGGAATATGTAAAGAACAGGACCATCGGTTTTGACGAATTCAAGCCCTATGTGATGGGGGAAACCGACGGCACCCCCAAATCCCCTGAATGGGCCGAGGCAGAATCGGGGATCAAGGCCCGGGTGATCCGGACCCTGGCCCGGAAATGGGCGGCCAAGCGGACCATCCTCTCCGGGGGCTCCCGGGGGGGCGAAGGCGGGGCCTGCCGGACCGCATTCGGCACGGAGTGGGCCAGGATGATGGTCCTGCTCCAGGCCATGCAAGGGCTGGGCAAGCCGGGCCGCAGCATCTGGGGCACCACCATGGGCGCCCCCTCTGACGTGGATATCTGGTTCCCGGCCTATGCCGACCTTGAAGGCCGGGTCTCCACCACCAGCATCGCCAACAAGCTGCCGGGCAACCCCACCAAACAGCGGCTCTGGCGGCTGACCCTGCCCGACGCCGTCCTCGATCCCCCGGTGAGCTGGTACGGCGAGGGGTTCTGCGGCCAGTCCCTGGACCAGCAGTTCAAGCACTTTGAGTATCCCATGGAAGGCTACTCGGAAATCAAGATGTTCTATAGATACGGCGGCTCATTCATGGGCACCATGAGCGACACCTCCAAGTGGGTCCGCATGTACCAGAGCCCCAAGCTTGAATTCGTCATCAACCAGGATTGCTGGTATAACAGCGAAACCCGGATGGCGGATATCATCCTGCCGGCCTGCACCAATTTCGAGCGGGACGACGTGGGGGAATGGGGGGCCTGCGGCGGCTACACCTGCCATGCCAGCTCCGGCTGCAACTTTCGGATCGTGGTCCGCCAGCAAAAATGTCTGGAACCCATGTGGGAGTCCAAATCCGATTTCGAGATCTTTACCCTCATCGCAGACAAGCTGGGGAAAAAAGAGGAATTCACCGACGGAAAGACGGAGCTTGAATGGGTAAAGGCCTTTTTCGACCATTCAGACCTGCCAAAGGTGGTGGACTGGGAGACCTTTAACAAAAAGGGGTACCACATCATCAATATCAAGGAGGACTACAAGCCCACCCCGGCCCTGAGATGGTTTGCCGAAGGACGGGAATGCGACACCCCGGACCCCAACAATAAAAAAAGGGGAACGGACAAGGCCGATGAACTGGGCACCTATTCGGGGAAAATCGAGTTTGCCTCCGAGAGTCTCCGCCAGCACTTCCCCGACGACGAGGAACGGCCGGTTTCCCCCAAATATATCCCAAGCTTTGAGGGGCACCGGTCAGACATCTTTAAAAAATATTCCCTCCAGCTGCTCAGCCCCCATCCCAGATTTTCCTTCCACTGCCATTATGACAAGCACACGGACTGGCTGGACGACATCCCCGTCCACCGCATTAAAAAAGACGGGTATGCCTGGTGGCCGGCAAGGATCCATCCGTCGGATGCCGCGGCAAGGGACATTAAAAACGGGGATATTGTCAGGCTTTACAACGACAGGGGCGGGGTGCTCTGCTGCGCCGTGGTCACTGAACGGGTGAAGCCCGGGGTGATCCACAGCTATGCATCCTCGGCCAAATATGATCCCCTGATCCCGGGGGATGCAGATGCCCCGGACAAGGGGGGATGTGTGAATATCCTGACGC
Organism: Desulfobacter sp.; assembly: GCA_028768525.1. Taxonomy (NCBI): domain Bacteria; kingdom Pseudomonadati; phylum Thermodesulfobacteriota; class Desulfobacteria; order Desulfobacterales; family Desulfobacteraceae; genus Desulfobacter; species Desulfobacter sp. The sequence continues at coordinate 5,047,895 of CP054837.1, forward strand.
CGTCACGGATGGTTTCCCAGAATGCACCGGGCATGACGCCCAATTCCTGCCTCATTGAAATTGAAAAGTGGGAGGGTTAAGAAAATGGCACGAAAAGGTATATTAATCGACGTCAACAGATGTACGGGCTGCTACAATTGCTTTCTGGCCTGCCGGGACGAGCATTTCGGAAACGACTACCTGCCCCTGTCAGCGGCCCAGCCCCTGAACGGACAGTTCTGGATGCAGATCAAGGAGATCGAACGGGGCAAATTCCCCCAGCCCAAACTCTCCTATATCCCCGTGCCCTGCATGCAGTGCCGGGAGGCCCCCTGTATTGCGGCGGCCAAGGACAATGCCGTCTACCGCCGGGAGGATGGGGTGGTGGTCATTGATCCGGAAAAGATAGAAGGCCAGAAAGAGGTGGTCAATGCCTGTCCCTACCGGGCCATTTTCTGGAATGAGGAAAAGCAGATCGCCCAGAAATGCACCCTCTGCGCCCATAGACTTGACCAAGGGGAAAAGGAGCCCCGCTGTGTGGAATCCTGTCCCACCGGCGCCATGTATTTCGGGGACCTGGACGACGAATCCAGTGACATTTCCCTTGCGGCAAAGGCACTGGATGCCGCCGCTTTTCACCCGGAATTCGGCACCGGCCCTTCGGTGCTTTACGCCGGTATTCCCAAAAAATTCCTTGCCGGCGAAGTGGTGCTGGCCGGCAGCGAAGGGGAGTGCGCCGCCGGGGTCAGGCTGACCCTTGAAGGCAACGGGGAAAAACGGGAAGGGGTTTCCGACGATTACGGTGATTTTGAATTTGAGGGCCTTGAAAAGGATGCATCCTATACCCTCACCGTTGAAAAAGAGGGGTATGGGACCTATACCACCGAAATTTTCACCCGTACCGATGTCAACCTGGGAGAAATCCTCATGGCAAAGGAGGCATAAAATGATCAGTGTTAAAGATGCCAAGGGCATCCCCTATGAGGCAGCCAAGCATTCAGGCGTATACGGAATTCAAAAACTTACCGAAGAAGACTCCCAGCGGATAACGGTGTGTTATTCCTATTTTCAGCCCGACGGGGGGGCCGAGATGTGCCCCTCGCCCAAGGAACGGGTCTATTACGTCACCAAGGGCAGTATCACCGTCAACGGAAAGGACGGGGAATCCCATGTGATCGACGAGGGGGGGATGATCTACATCGCCCCCGGCGAGGAGCGGGATATGGTCATCAACAACGGAAAGCCCGCTGAAGTCCTCGTGTTCATCGTAACCCCCTGATTCCTCCAGGGCAAAAAGGGAATGGGAAAGGACGTATCTTATAAAATACATGTAATTTTATATGTTAATTTTACATAAAGGGTCATCAATAGAAAGGCGGATATTATGAAAGATTTTTTTAAACTGGATGGAAAAATCGCCATCGTCACCGGCGGTGCCGGGGGCATCGGCAAAGCCCTGGCCCTGGGACTGGGCATCCACGGCGCCAATGTGGTGGTCGCGAGCCGCAACCAGAACGCCATTGAGGAAGTGGCCGCTCAGATTACAAAGGAATCGGGAAAGGAGGCCATTGCCATCTCCTGCGACGTCACCAGTGAAGAGAGCATGAATGCATTGGTGGACAAGGTAAAGGAAAAATACGGCCGCATCGACATCCTGGTCAATGCCATGGGCATGAACATCAAGCACGATGCCTTTGAATACCCCATAGAAGACTGGGACCGGCTCTTTGACGTCAATGTCAAAGGGACCATGATTGCCTGCAAGGCCGCAGGAAGGGTGATGCGGGAGCAGAAGGAAGGTTCCGTCATCAACCTTTCTTCGGTTCGGGGGATCAGGGGATATACCGGGGGCAATTCCGGGTATTGCGCCACCAAGGGCGCCGTTGAGCTGATCACCAAGGCCCTGGCCCTGGAATGGGCGCCCCTGGGCATCCGTGTGAACGCCATCGGTCCGGCGCTGATCATCACTCCGGGCACCAAGCATATTGCCGAAAATCCGGAACTGGCCAAGAAGTATGCCTCCGCCGTTCCCATGGGACGGATCGGGCTTCCAGAGGACCTGGCCGGGGCCTGTGTATACCTGGCATCGGCGGCTTCCGGATTTGTTTCCGGGCAGACCCTCTATGTGGACGGCGGGCTCACCGCCCAGTAACCCAAGCCTGTGTGTAAAGGAGAACCCATGACTGGACCGGAAATAATCAAATCAGCAAGAGCGGAAAAAAGGACGGTGCTCACCGAGATTGAAGCCAAAACCATCCTGGGTGAAATCGGCATAAATTGCACCCCGACCATACTTGCATCCTCCAAAGAACAGGCCGTGGCAACAAGCCATGAAATCGGCTATCCGGTGGTATTGAAGATTTCTTCCAAGGATATCACCCATAAGAGCGACGCCGGCGGGGTCAAGGTCAATCTGGCAAACAAAGGGGAAGTGGAACAGGCCTGGGATGAAATCATGGCCTCCTGCCGGGGGGCATACCCCGATGCCGACATCGAAGGGGTGGCGGTTCAGGCCATGGCCGAGATGGGAACCGAGGTCATCATGGGGATGATCAAGGACCCCAGCTTCGGCCCTGTGGTCATGTTCGGCCTGGGCGGTGTACTGGTGGAGGTGCTCAAGGACGTTTCCTTCCGTATCGTCCCCATCGATAAAAACGACGCCGTTGAGATGTGCGGGGAAATAAAGGGTAAAAAACTGCTGGAGGGCTATAGGGGACAGGATCCGGCAGATGTGGCCTGCCTCCAGGATATGCTGGTGACGCTCTCGGATTTCGTGGACAGGACACCCGGGATTGAAGAGATCGATATGAATCCGGTCTTTGCCTATAAAGCGGGGGCCGCAGTGGTGGATGCTAGGATCATTCTTTCGGCCGAGTAAGGTGCCGGCCGCGGACAGAACCGATCAACACCAGAGAGCCAAACAGCAGAACGCCAAATACCTGAGAGCAAAGAAAAGGAAGGATAGAGGGCAATGATAGAATTATTTTTCAAACCGAAATCGGTAGCAGTCATCGGCGCCAGCGGCACCCCTGGGAAATTGGGGTATGTCATTGTAAAAAATATTCTGGACAGCGATTTTGCCGGGGACGTCTATCCGGTGAACCCCAAATCAGACGAGATCCTGGGATATAAGGTCTACCGGTCTGTCACAGAAATCCCCGGTGATGTGGACCTGGTGGTCACCGCCCTGCCCACGCCGAAACTGACGGTGGCCACCATGGAAGCGTGTGCCCAGAAAGGGGTGAAGGCCGTGATCATCGAGTCCGCCGGTTTTGCCGAAATGGGGGGGGAGGGCAAGGTCTTCCAGCAGCAGATCGTGGATATTGCCAGAGAAAACAATATCAGGGTGATGGGCCCCAATTGCTCGGGGATTGTCTCCAGGAACATCGTCACCTCCATCTACCCCATGACCAAAAAGGTCCCCGACGGCAATGTGGTGCTCATCGGCCAGTCCGGGCTGCTGGCCGCCGGCATGGCCTCGGATATCGTTGAAAACGAGAGTCTGAATATCAGCCACGTCTGCTCATTCGGCAACAAATGCGACCTCAATGAAAATGATCTGCTGGAATACTTCGGCAACGAGGATGATGTGGACGTGATCTCCATGTACCTGGAGACGGTTTCAGACGGCAGGAACCTGACCCGGATCGCCAAAAAGGCGGCGGCCAAGAAGCCGGTGATCTTCCTCAGCGGCGGGCGGACCGAGGCCGGGGCCAAGGCGGCCATGAGCCATACGGGCAGTATCGCCAGCAACGCCAAGATCGTGGAAGCCGCCGTCAAACAGACCGGAATGATCATGGCCGATGATTTTACGGAACTCAAGGATTTTGCCAAGGTCTTTTCCACCCAGCCCCTGCCCAGGGGGAACCGTGTGGCCGTCATCACCCTGGCCGGAAGCGTGGGGGTCAATGTCTCGGACCTCTGTGCCGCCCACGGCCTGGAACTGCCCAAGCTCACCCCTGAAACCACGGAAAAGCTAAAGGATATGTTCGACACCCCCGTGGGCAATCCCGTGGACCTCTATTATTCGGTGACCAAAATCGGGTTTACAAAGACCCTGGAAACCACCTTCCCCGATGCCTTCAGGGATCCCAACATTGACGCGGCCGTGGTGATTCTGGCCGGTTTCAAATATACCCAGGAAGCCGTCCAGAAAAAGATCATCCAAAAAATCGTCCGGGAAGTGGGCAAGCCCGTGGTGGTCTGCATGATCGTTGGATACAACAAGTATAAAAACGTCATCATGGACGAAATGGGCAAAGAGCTGCCGGTCTTCCCCTCTCTGATTTCCGGGGTAAAGGCGCTGAGCAAACTCTGCCAGTACGGTATGCGCAAACAATCATCCTAAACGAATTTAATCTCATTACGGGGGGAAACGCCCATGGGTTACGAAAATATTATTCTCGAAAAAGAAGATAAGATTGCCGTCATTACCTTTAACCGGCCCCAGGCCATGAATGCCCTGAATATACAGACACGGGCGGAATTTGCCGAGGCCGCCAGGGATGTGGAGGAAGACGATGCCGTAAAGGTGCTCATCCTCACCGGCTCGGGAAAAGCCTTTGTGGCCGGTTCGGACATCAAGGAATTCCATGCCACCACCTCCTTTGCCGCCCACAATATCGTCCGCCTGGGTTCCATTGTGGAAAATTTGAGTAAACCGGTCATCGCCGCGGTGAACGGCTTCTGCCTGGGCGGGGGCTGCGAGATTGCCATGGCCTGTGACCTCATTGTCGCCTCTGAAAAGGCGAAGTTCGGTCAGCCGGAGATCAATCTGGGCATTATCCCGGGGGGCGGGGGCACCCAGCGCCTCCAGCGCCTCATCGGGGTCTGCCGGGCCAAGGAACTTATTTTCACAGGCGATATCATCCGTGCCGACGAGGCGGACCGGATCGGGCTGGTCAACCGGGTGGTGGGAATGGATGAGCTGATGCCCGCAGCCAAGGAGATCGCGGCTAAAATCGCCAAAAAGAGCCCGGCAGCCCTGAAACTGGCCAAACAGGCCATCAACAAGGGGATGCAGACCAGCCTCAGGGACGGGCTTGACTATGAATATGAAATGTATGCCCTGTCCCTGTCCCTGGAGGATAAAACCGAAGGGGTCAATGCATTCCTTGAAAAACGGGCACCCAAGTTTACCGGCCGGTAAGGTTTGCAGGGCCCGGCGGTGGAGCTGTCATCAGGCATTTTTAATTAACCATATTAAACTAACCATAGGTCAGCGAGGAATAAGAAAATGGAAAACATGGCAAATAAGGTCGCCCGGATTCCAAATTTAGTGGACTGGTCCACAGGCGAAGTGAGATTGATGAGTGCGAAATGCGCCTCCTGCGGCACTTACTTTTTTCCCAGGGAGCATTACCAGCACCGCCCCGGCTGTTCAAGGGAGGGCGTGGAAAATGTCCTGCTGCCCGGCAAGGGAAAACTGGCCAGCTATACGGTCCAATATTATCCCTGCCCCGCCCCCTTTAGAACCGATAAGAAGATCACCCCCTACGGCATCGGCCTGGTGGAATTTGAAGCGGAAAAAATCCAGATCACCGGCATCATCACCGAGACCGACCTGAAATCCCTTAAGGTGGGGATGGAAATGGAAACCACGGTGCTTGACCTCTATGTCAATGAGGAAAAGCAGGAAGTGGTCACCTGGGCCTTTAAAGCGGTTCTATAACCTTTTAATACGACAACCATAATAAGGGATAATCACCATGAGAGATGTATATATTATTGGAACCGGGATACACCCGTGGATGGGGTTTTCCGAGCAGGTATTCGCCGATTTCGCAGCCGTTGCCGTTGACGGTGCCTTAAAAGATGCAAATATCGAATGGCAGAAGATCCAGGCCATCATGGCCGGTATCTTTATCTACGGCGGCAATGCCGGCCACCTTTCCGGCCAGTACCTGGAAAGTATTTTCGGGGAAACCGGGGTCCCCGTGGTCAACGTGTACAACGCCTGCGCCACCGGCTCCGCCTCCATCAGAATGGCCTACAATTCTGTGGCCGCCGGCGAAACCGATACGGCCCTTGCCTTTGGCGCCGATGTCTCCCCCAAGGGATTTCTGACGGCAAAATCCGACAATGCGGTCCAGGACAGGGATGTGATCCGGTGGAAGATGGGCGGGATGCCCAACCCCATTTACTGGGCCCTTGAATGCCGGAAACGGATGGAAAAATACGACACCACCGAAGAGGACCTGGCCAGGGTCAAGGTGCTCATGAGCGAGTACGGGTCCAAGAATCCCGATGCCCGGTTTAAAAAGGCCTATACCATGGAAGAGGTCCTCAACTCCGTCTATGTCTGCGATCCCCTGAGGCTGTACGAGATCTGCCCGGTGAGCACCGGCGCCGCCGCTGTTATTGTTACCGCAGACAAGGAATTGATCGCCAAGGCCGACAATCCGGTGAAGATCAACGCCACCACCATGGGGAGCGCCATTTACGGGGATCCCACCATCCGTATTTCAGCACTCTCCTGCCCGGCCGTTGCCGAGGCGCCCATGCTGAGTGAAAGCTACTCCGCCTCCCGCCAGGCCTATGAAAAGGCCGGGGTCGGCCCCGAGGATATCGATGTGCTGGAACTGCCGGACAACAGCTCCTGGCATTACCTGGTCTATCTGGAGACCTGCGGTTTCTGCGGCGAGGGTGAAGCCGATAAGATGCTGCGGGACGGCGAGACCCGGATCGACGGAAAACTGGCCGTCAATCCCAGCGGGGGATTTTCTTCCCACGGGGAGGCCCTTTCAGCCCAGGCACTCTGGCAGGTGATCGAATGTGCAAGCCAGCTTCGGGGACGATGCGGCGAGCGGCAGGTGGAGAACCCCAAGGTGGCCATGGCCCAGACCTATGGCCTGATGGGCAACAGCGGGACCACCATCCTTTCAGTATAGCAGCTTTGGCCTTCCTTTTGCCGGAGGGCCCATATTGGCGTCCACTCCTTTGTGATGCAGACAACTTAGGGGCAGGCCAAGAACCATCAAGAGAATGAAAGAAAAGTTTAATTGAAAAGGAGACCGTCATGAAAAAAGTGATCATCGTTTTTACCCTGCTCCTTTTTGCAGCGACATTGAGTATTGCCAAACCCATTACCCTGAGGTTTGCCCACCAGAATCCGGCCACGGGGTTGAGCTCCATCAATTGCGTGGATCCCTGGCTCAATAAAATAGAGGAGGTCACCGGGAACAGGGTCAAGATCCAGCGGTATTACGGCCAGACCCTGTCCAAGGGCAAGGACATCTGGAATGCCACCAAAATGGGCATCGCGGATATCGGCTGGTGCTTCCACGGCTACTGGCCCGGCATGACGCCTCTGTCCGACGTTATCAGCCTGCCCGGTCTTCCCTTTAAAACAGCGGAAGAGGGGAGTGCCATTCTGTGGAAACTCTACGATAAGTTCCCGGAGATCCAGAAAGAGTACAAGGATGTAAAAGTGCTCTTGTTCTATACCAGCGATCCCTACACCCTGATTACCGTGAACAAGCCGGTGAAGACCCTTGAAGACCTTAAAGGAATGAAGATACGGATGACCGGTGGTCCCCCCACTGATATGGTCCGGGCCCTGGGCGGCACCCCCATGCTTATTCCCATGCCCGACAACTACCTGTCCATGCAGAAAGGCGTCATCGACGGAATGGGCGCCCCCTGGGAGGCCATCAATGTATGGCGGTTCTATGAAGTGGCCAAATACTATACGGAAGTGCCTTTTCCTGCCGTTTATTTTTCCATTTCCATGAACAAGCGTAAATGGGACAGCCTGCCCAAGGATATCCAGGATGCCATCGCAACGGTCTCCGGGGAATACGGGTCCAGATACTGGGGCCGCAACTTTTTCGACCGGATGAAAACCGCTGGCATGGAAAAGGTCAAGGCTGGCGGAGACGGCGGCAATATCTTTACACTGAGCGACCAGGAACGGTCCCGGTGGCTGGAGAAGGGGGGGAAACCCATCTGGGATAAATGGGTGGAGAAAATGGAAAAACAGGGCCATGCCAATGCCCGCCATATCCTTGATTTCGTACTGAACGGGGGACAATAGGGTGGGGCTGGAAAAAACCATTGCCGCTGTATCCACCGCCCTGAAATGGACCGGTTCCCTGTTCCTGGCGATGATGATGTTTTTGACGGCCCTGGATGTGGCCTGCCGCTATATGCTTAATGCCCCCATTGCCGGTGCCCTGGAACTGGTGGAGTACATGATGGCGGTGCTGATTCCATTCAGTGTCGCCTATTGCGCATACTGCCGCGCCCATGTGTCCGTGGAATTCATCATGGAAAAATTCCCCCGCAGGGTGAGAAAGGCGGTTTATATCCCCGTATCCCTGGTTTCCCTGGCCTTTCTCGGGGTGATTACCTGGCAGACCTGCCTCTATGTGGTGGAAACCTTTGAATCCAAACTGACCTCTTCGGTGCTCCTCATTGCCACCTATCCCTTTGTGATTCCCATTGCCCTGGGCATGGGGGCGTTTACACTGATCCTGCTGCATGACCTTTTGACAGGTGGTCCAGTGGAATGGAGGGTTAAAGAATGAATCCGGTCACCATCGGCGTTATCGGCATCTGCGTGCTGATTGTCCTGATTCTGCTTCGTATGCATATCGGCATCTGCATGGGCCTTGTGGGGTTCCTGGGGTTTGCCTGGATCGCAGGGGTTGATGTGGCCATGGGGGTATTGAAGACGGTTCCCTACACCACCTTTGCCAACCAGGGGATGAGTGTGATCCCGCTGTTCATCCTCATGGGGGCCTTTGCCTTTACCGCGGGCATGAGCGAGGATCTGTACCGGGCGGTGCATAAGCTCTTCGGCAGCCTGCGGGGGGGACTTGCCATGGCCACGGTGGCGGCCTGTGCCTGTTTTGCCGCCATCAGCGGCTCCAGTTTGGCCACGGCGGCCACCCTGGGCCGGGTGGCCATGCCTGAAATGGAAAAGTATAAGTATGATTCCGCCCTGGCCACCGGCTCCATCGCCGCCGGCGGGAGTATCGGCATCCTGATTCCCCCCAGCGTGATTCTTATTATTTATGGAATTTTAACGGAGCAATCCATTGCCAAGCTGTTCCTGGCCGGTTTTATTCCCGGCATTCTTGAGGCATTGTTCTATATCATCACCATCTTGATCCTCACCCGGATGAAACCGGAACTGGGGCCGCCGGGCCCCCGGACCACCCTGACCGATAAGTTCTTGGCCCTGCTGAAAACCTGGGAAGTCATCGTGCTCTTCCTGCTGGTCATCGGCGGGATCTATCTGGGGGTGTTCACTCCCACTGAAGCCGCAGGGATCGGTGCCTTCTGCACCTTTTTGTTTTCCCTGTTCCGTAAAAAGATGACCTGGGCGAAATTCACCGGCAGCCTGGCCGAAACCATGCAGACTGCGGGCATGCTCTTTCTCATCGTGCTGGGCGCCATGATACTGGGATACTTTTTTTCCATCACCCGCCTGCCCTACGAATTGTCTTCTGCGGTTTCCGCACTGCCCGTGAACCGGTACGTCATCGTGGTGCTCATTCTTGCGGTGGTGCTGGTTCTGGGATGCCTGATGGATTCCCTGGCCATTGTGCTGCTCACGGTGCCGGTATTCTATCCCCTGGTCATTGACCTGGGGTTCAATCCCATATGGTTCGGCATCCTCATGGTAAGGGTGACTGAGATGGGATTGATCACCCCGCCGGTGGGGCTGAATGTCTTTATCATCAAGGGCATTACCAATGTGCCGATGGAAACGGTTTTCAAAGGGGTTTTCCCCTTTCTGGTAGCGGATTTCTGTCAGATTGTGCTGATGATCATCTTTCCCCAGATCGTTTTGTTTCTCCCCGATCTGATGAAGGTCTGACAGAGGAAAATAATACATTTAATCAGGGGCTGCGTCACATTCGCGGCAACATGTTAACAAAAACGCATATTAGGAGGTCCCATGAGCGACGAGATTAAACACGACGATTTTACCGTAGACAAGACCAACCTCTACCGCGAAGAAACCATTACTGATTTTAAAATCGCCACCCTGAAGGTGCTCTGCCCCATCCATATTGACGGCACAGACGATGAGTCCCGTACCAGGCGGTATTTCGGAGAAACCCAGATGGTCTCCCCCGAAGGGCCCATCCCGGTCCGGTCCATGTTGCCGGCCACCTCACTGGAAGAGGCCGTGGACGCCTTTCCCAAAGCCATGGAGAAGGCCCTGGCCTCCCTGGTGGAACAGGTAAAGCAGATGCAGAATAAATCCAAGGCGGGCCCGGGGCCAAAATCCCGCATTATTCCGGGACATGGTAAGATTTCCGCCTAATCCTAAAACTAAGGTGACAATTATGCTGACAACGGGAAAACTCATGTCAACCGTCCCGGAGGATTATCCCCTGGGACAGGCAATAGGTGTCACGACCGGCCAATACAAGAATATTCGGCAGTTGCTGAACCGCCGCAGCCCGGGGCTGATGCGGGCGGCGCGCAAGGTGATTGAAACATCGGAATTCAAGTATTGCAATGATTCCAGGGAAGACAGCTTTTTATGGCAGCATACGGTGTACGTTGCCTCCCTGGCCATGACGCTTTCTTACCGGGAGGGGGTGGATCCCCTTTTCCCGGTGATTACGGCGCTCTTCCATGACTGCGGAAAATTTGAAAACGGAAAATTCCACGCCGGTAAAGCCCCCGAAGAGGAAGCCGGGGCCCAGATTGCCTGCAAATTGCTTGCCAGGACCGGTTTTTCCAGGGAAGAGGCCCTGCAGGTCCAGGAGAGCATCCTGGCCCTGCATAACGACAAAAAACGGGGGGATATCAATACCCGGATCGTCAATGATGCCGACTTCCTGATCAAATTCGGCCACATGGGGTTTGCCAATTTTTTTGAAAAATCCGTACTCAGGGGAATGGCGATCCGGAACAGCATTCTTAGAACCCTGAGCAAGGAACTTACCTATGCGGCCGCCCTGGAAACCCGGATGTACACCCGGTCCGGGAAGGACATGGCCCGGAAAAAGGCAGGCATTTCAATTTCCCTGTTCAGAAATTATCTTGAAGAGCTCAGGATCACAGGGATTTCAGAATATGAAATCAGGAGGATGGATGTCAACTGGGGAACATATTCCCAGGAGATTGTCCGCCTTTACCTGGTGCTCCCCCGGTTCTGCGAGCACTGCTGGAACCCCCTGGCCGTCGGTCTTGACCGGGAAAAGGGGATCAAGCGGGACCGGCTGGTGGTGAATATCGATTGTGCCGCCTGCAACCGGAACAACGGGTATGATTTCTCCTTCTGCCTCCCCGAGCCCACAGTACACTGACCAGGGCCGGCACCATGCCGGCGGCGGTCCAGGGCAGTAAACGCATGAAAAGATAGGCCGTTTCAGCGTCAAAACGAACCTGGCAAAGCAGAAAAGATGCGTTTGCCCGGGGCATCCATAGACCCCGGGCAAACGAAACGAACAATCAATTTTTATGAATTGAACAACCCCTCAACACTCAGATACCGCTCTCCTGAATCCGCAAATATCCCCACAAGGGTTTTCCCTTTGTATTCAGGCTTGTCAGCCATTTTTTTCAGGACACAGGCAACCGCCCCTGAGGTGATGCCAACCAGAATGCCGTTATCTGCAGCCAGCTGCCTGCACATGGCAAATGCCTCTTCTTCCCTGACCAGTGCGATCTCGTCAATGATCTCCCTGTCCAGGGTTTCTGGCACAAATCCCGGAGCCGTCCCCATCATGCGGTGGGGGGTGAAAACACCTTTTGAAATAAAGGGTGCGCTTTCGGGTTCAATGGCCACAAGGCGGATATCCGGATTCTGTTCCTTAAGGTATTTACCCGCCCCGCAGATCGTACCGCCGGTGCCGAGGCCTGCCACCAGGACATCGATTTCCCCTTCGGTATCTTTCCACAGTTCCGGGCCCGTGGTTTTATAATGGGCATCGGGGTTATCCATATTGATGTGCTGGCCCACATAAAAATACTCCGGATGGGCCTTTCTGATTTCATTCATCCTGTCTTTCGCCCCTTTGGTCCCAAGGGAGGGGTCCGTCAACTCCAGTTCCGCCCCAAGGGCTTTCATCACTTTGCGCCGTTCTATGCTCTGGATGGCCGACATGCAGAGAATGATTTTATACCCTTTGAGTGCTGCGATATAGGCCAGTGCCATCCCGGTATTGCCGCTGGTCATTTCAATCAGGGTATCTCCGGGTTTGATTTTTCCCGCCTTTTCTGCCTGATTGATGATGTTGAACATGGGGCGGTCCTTTACGCTGAAAGGATTCATAAATTCACATTTGGCAAGCAGGGTTGCGTTATCTGATAATTTACCCAACTTCACAAGAGGGGTGTTGCCGATCAGATCAAGCATTGAATTGGAATAGTGCATTATCATTCTTCCTTGTGTTAATTAAATTTTGTCTGGATTGAAAAGATGGCGAAAATTTACTCCTGCCAGCATTTTGAGGTTTTCCCGTCAAATAGTTTTTCCAGCTTTGATACCAGCGTGGCACCGGCAATATCGCCGACCATATTGGTGGCGGTAATCCCCATGTCCAATATCCGGAACAGGCCGATCATCATTGCACCGGCTTCAATGGGAAGGCCGAAGGAGGACAGGAATATTGTAGTGGAAACGAAAATTCCCCCTGGAATCCCCGGACTGCCGAGGGTCAGAATCAGGCCCATAAAAGAAAACTGCAAAATGGTGCTGAATGTAATATCCAGGCCCATAATCTGGGATGCGAACACCCCCATGATACCGAACCATATGGCATTTCCGTCCATATTCATGGTGGCGCCCAGGGGAATTGAAAAATTGGTGATTTTAGCGGGAAGGCCAAGGTCCTCTTCCGTAACCCTAAGGGAGACCGGTATGGTGGCCGCACTGCTGCAGAGGGTAAACGCGGTGAGCCATACCGGTTTAACCTTCTTGATAAAAGACCAGGGGTTGAGCCTGACAAAAAAGAAGATCACCCCGACGTATACGCAGAGCACTTGAAGGAACAAAGCGATATAGACGCTGCCGAAAAATCTGGCAAAGGGGCCGAAGATATCCGCACCGAATTTTCCGGCGGTCCAGGCCATGAGCGCGGCAATGCCATAGGGGGCCAGTTCCATCACCATCATGATAATTTTCAGCATCAGGGTTGAAAGGTCATGGAAGGCTGTTGTCAGCCTTGTTTTGGTCTCCCCGCCGATCAGTAAAATTGCGATTCCGGTAAAAATGGCGAAGAGGATCACCTGGGGAAGCGATCCACTGGCCATGGCACTGAAAATATTTCCGGGAACAAAGGAGGACATCGTATCCCAGAAGCCCGACATGGTTTGAACTTTGGCTGCTGCGGCCCCGGACTCAAGGGTGATGCCGGTCCCGGGGCTGAACAACAGCCCGATGGATGCCCCGATCAGGGCGGCGGCAAATGTGGACAACATATAATAAATCATCAATTTACCGCCTGCCTTGCCAAAATTACGCGCATCATCCATCTGTCCGATGCCGTATACCACATTGGCAAAAACCAGAGGAACGACGGACATTTTAAGCAGTTTCATGAATAACATGCCAATGGGATGAAGAGAGACCCCAAATTCCGGAAAACTGAACCCGATAATCAACCCGACGATCATGCCTATAAAGATTTTGTTTGCAAGCCCGATTTTCTTTTTACCCATACCCATGACACCCTCCGTTAGCTGTTAACTGGATAGACACCTTCCCTTGCCGAATCGGGAACCAACCCGTTGTCCCGGCGCCCATCCTGAACCTGCACGGCCGGATGGTTGACCCTGAGTCAGAAATGATGCGTTTTTCCAAGTGGTCTGCATCTGATTCCGCAAAGTAATAGGACGATACCATAAAAAAGGGTGGAAACCTCACTCAAAATATTGGTTTTCATACAAATCATGTTTAAAAATTTGGTGATATTTATTCCCTTCTTATATTGGTTTTTGATACAAATAATGGGATGGATCATGGGGGCAGGGCGGTTCATTTGGCGAAGCAGTAGTCCGGATGGCGTTGTACGATAAATTTTTATAATTAAAGGAATCTACCGCTGTATTAATTAATTGACTTTAGGAGAATTTCCAGATTATTATGGATGAAAGATTCAGCGGGGAAATGAAATTTCATACTGAAAATATTAAATGATCATGTCAATTTTCTATTATAATTTAGATTGGATTTGATACATATCATGGTTCAAAATTCAGCCGGAGAGGATCTGGAAATTGATATTGCCCATAAAATATCAGCGGCGCAATATCCAAAACAGGTGGAAATGGTGTCAGAACGATCTCCGCTCCGCGAAGATCAAATTATTTTCAGCTACCCTTATTATCGATTGGTATTCTGCACATCCGGTTGTGCGGAATTTAAAATTATAAGGAATAAACAGGAGGCTGACCTTGCGCTGCAAAAAGGGGCTGCAATGGTGATCAAACCCGGGGCGTTTATAAAAAGCACCAACCGGAAACCCTATGAGACATGTGGCATGCTCTTGAGAAATCAGTCCATTGATTTTTTCACCAACGACCATTTATTCCGCCACAGGCATCGATTTTTGCTGCCCATCCGAAATGTAAGAAAAGAGCTTTATATGCTTTTTGAACAATGCATCAAATTCTCAGAAAGCGATCTTCTCCTGGAACAGTATACCAGGCTGATATGGGCCCATATCGATGAAATGATAAACAAACAAAGGCGGTCAAAGGGCGCACATATAACATTCGCAAAAGCCAAATCCTATGTTAACAAACACTTTCAGCATGGAATAACCCGAAAACTTGTTGCCGCGGAACTCGGCTTAAACCAGGATTATTTAAATGCGTTATTCTGCCGGTTTTCCGGCCTCAGCTTTACCCAATATCTTCTGAAAATCAAGCTGGAGAAAGCAAGCGAGCTTCTACACGATGCGCACCTGTCCATTTCACAGGTTGCCAAGCTATCCGGTTTTAACTCAAACACATACTTCGGGCGCCAGTTTAAAATGCATTACAAGATGACACCGTTGAATTATAGAAAAACATTGAATAGACCATAGGCAGGATGCCATCCCCCCGCTTTTTGCGTCATACGGGTGACCTGCCGGGAAAGGGATCACCACCATTGAGAGGGTATGTTTCCATATCGCAACGTTTATCAGAAAGAGGATGATTCCATGTGGCGCCTGCCGGGGGGATCAATCGTCCTTATACAGGATTTCCCGGACCGCGTCATCCAGGTTCCGGGATGAAATCTGCCGGATTTTTATCCCGGCACTGGACAGCACGTATCCCGGCCCTTTGTGAGAGACATCTTCCTTGATCCCCACATGGGTGACTTTTTGGGCGGCCAGCCATTCCGCCACACGGAGCCCTTTTGCGGTCATGACGTTGCAATGGGGATTCTCGATGACGGTTTTTGAATCCGTGGTCTGATTGTTCCTGTTAATATGAACCCGGGCAAAGTAAGGGGCCTCCCCGAAGTGGGGGCTGATATGACCGCTCTGGTCGGACAAGGGCAGGGCCACAATGTCATGGGTTCGGACCTTTGGCTCATAATGGATAATGATTTTCTCAATATTGGGGATCTGGCTTGAGATCCGGTTTTCGATTGTTTCACTGATCCGATGCGCCTCTTCAAGCTCTCCGATATTTAAGGTGATGGTTGCCTGGATAAACCGATACCGTCCGGCATTGCGCCCGATAAGGGATTTGATTTCATCCACGGCCGGTTCCTGGCGGATCAGGCTGCTGATGTTATCAAGGGTGGAAAAATCGATGGATGCATCCAGCAAAACCCTCATGCCGTCAGAGAGCAGGTCCCAGCCCGCCCTGGCAATGAAGATAATAATCAATGCGGCACCGAGCCGGTCGATGGAAATGCCCATGACATCGATCTGCAGGTCAAAATAGCTGAACAGAACGGATACTAAAACCACGATGGATGACAGGACATCCACCTGGCGGTGCCGGCCTTCTGCAATCAGGGCCGGAGACTGGGTTCTTTTGCCGACGTGAAGGGCGTACTGGCCGAACAGAAATATGGCAAGGGTACTGGCGATCAAAAGGAAAATTGAAACAGGGGTAATGTGCGGCGGGCTGTCGCTGGAAGAAAAAATCTGTTTGACGATTTCATACCCTGCAATGAAAATAAACAGGGAAATGGTCACCGAAGCCAGGTTTTCAAGCTTGTAAAGGCCGAGGGGAAAAGATCGGGTTTTACGCGCCGAAAGCCGGATACCGCCGTAAATAACCAGGGATGCCACTGCATCCGTTCCCGAATCAATGGCACTGGCGGTGATCGCAAGGCTGTCGGTATAAATAGCCAGGGCGGCCTTTATGACAGCCAGAACTAAATTCAGTAAAAACGCCAGGCCTGCAATCCTGAATATCTGATGGGTATCGTCTGTTTTTTTTATGGCAGGTTCTATGGCTGCATTCTCCAAACAGGTTGAATTTAATAATCATTTCATTGTTCAATTAAAAAATCAATCGGATTGTGTAAGAATCATATCGCCGCCCCCTGGGCTTACCCATTGAGACAGGATAGAAAAAGGAGATGCCGATTGAACCGCTTTTTATTGTTTCTTGATGCGCGGGCATAACCCGGCCGCAGCGCGGGGGCGCGATTCCGTTTTAGCATTCCCGGTCGACCTGACCGGGAATGCAGCTAGGCATCGTGTAAAAAAGAAACTTTTTTCGTTGATGGTTTTTTTTGTACACGTCCTAATCGTTTTTAAAATCTTTATGTATTTTTTTCAGGGATTTGGTCCATGATGCTTTCCGACAGAGCCGTGATCGTCAAACTGGGATTCACTCCAAGATTGGCTGGGACCACTGATCCATCCGCCACATAAAGGTTGGGGTATCCGAAAAGTTCCCCCTTAAAGTTGACCACACCTTTTTCCGGAGACTCACCCATGCAGCATCCGCCCAAAATATGAGCTGTGGATAGTGAATTAAAAGCGGCTTCCGGTATAGAACTTAAGGGAATCCCATCCATTTTTTCTGCAAGAATGCTTGTGACTTTATTGGCAATGGGAATATAGGCCGGAGCCCTTCTTAAACCTTCAGGGACTTGAGAATTCAGGCTTTTTGCCCCCAAACGCCACCATCTGCGTTTGTAATCCAGTTCCAGGTAGTTTTCATCTGTCTGCATTACCAGTACGACCGTTGTAGATACTGCTTTACCAAAAGGCCACAGCAAGAGGGCTAAAAATTGTATGGGATGACGGAGGATATTTCCGAGATACCGTATTCCACGAGGGATTTTTCCGCCCCCACCGGTTAGCACCGTAAAAAGATTTAACAAAACATCTGACCCCTTGTTATACCGAACCATTTCGATATGGGTGGTGGCATCCGGATAAATGCCGGAGGTAATGGCAATCTGGTCATTCCAGTCCGTATTCTTATCTTTTGATTTAACACCGAGAAGCGTTTCTGAATTTGTGCGGACGAAATTGCCCAGTTGGTCGGAAATATTCGGAAGCTGCCCGTTTTGTTTGCATTGGTTTAAAAGCTTAACAGTTCCGAGTACACTGCCGGAAAAGACGACACTTTTTGTGTGAAACATTTTTTTGGGGTGTCGAATCCCAGTTGATTTTTCAGCAAAAACATCATAGCCGTCTCCATTCGGCTGGACACCGGTAACCAGAGTTTCGGGAATAATATTCACCCCAAGGCCTTCGGCCAGATAAAGGTAATTTTTATCCAAGGTATTTTTGGCTCCTACCGGGCACCCGACCATACAAGAGCCGCAAAACGTGCAACCGGTCCGTTCCGGTCCTTTGCCGCCAAAATAGGGGTCTGGAACCGTTTTGTCCGGAGTGCCGAAAAAGATGCCTACATCATTTTTATGAAACGTGTCCGTGTCTGTTAATTCGATACCAACTTCACGTAAACATTTATCAGCTTGTCCGACCTGCGGGCTTTCATTGGCGCCGAGCATTTTTTTGGCCTTCTCATAAAACGGCATCATTTTGGCTTTCCAATCTCCCGGTCCCCACTCTGGTCTTTCGAAGACTTCATCCGGCGGTACCAGTAGTTGGTTGGCATAAACCAGGCTGCCGCCGCCGACACCACCGCCATGGAATATCAAGGCGTGTTTTAACTGGGTGACCATCTGATACCCATAACAACCGATGGCCGGAAGCCATAGGTTTTTCTTTATATTCCAGTTGGTTTTAGGGAAATCTTCGGTTCTCCAGCGTTTGCCTTTTTCCAACACAGCGACTTTATACCCTTTTTCCGCCAGGCGGAGTGCGGACACACTACCACCAAAACCAGAACCGATTACGATAAAATCATAACTCTCTGAACTGAGCTTATCCTGGGCTGCTTGGTTTGGCTCCACTATAACCTCCAAATTTGAGTTGTTAGTTCGGTTTGCTTATGCCAGACTTTTTATATGATTGATCACAACCTTCCGAGATGCGTTTCTTGGCCTTCCAGTCGTCCTTTTAGAGGCTCCTGACAGTCATGGTTTTTTGCATTATTCATAGGCATTGAAAGTTTAACGATACTGATGGTATCTGATTGAAATCAGATCCTTTCACCGAGGACTCATCACCAGATAACATCGGAACTCATTTTTCTGAGGATCTTATCCACGTTACATAAATCGACAACAAAAAACAATTATTTCAGCAAAATGAATTAAATCAAACCCCTATACTTATAAGCGGCCTCATTCTACCGTGATCCCCAACCCCAATATGGTATCCGGCCATATCTTGAACTTGTGGGCAAAAATTAAGATTCTGCCCTGTTTAATTTCCTTTTCTGAAAGAGGGAGGTGATTCTCTCGGATCTGCGGGAGGGAAAAAAAATGTATACTTTTGCCTGAGTATGTTTACTTATTACTCTTGTTTTCTCAATGAACCAATCGCCCACCATGACCCGTGAATTTTAACCAACTTTGCATTAATAAGCCAGCTACGACTACCCTTACGATAAAAGACCATTTCCTTTTCACCCGGCAAGCCAATCTGCAGTTCATTGTCAACGAATATTCCTTTTAATCTATAAACAGTGGGCTCTATTTTTTTTCTCTCAGAGGCTATAGCATAGACCACATTTGCAACATAAATGTCTCCATCTTTCTTGATTTCTTCAACAGCTAATTTCATGTCAAGGCCACCCCTTCTCCCAAGGCTCCCATGCCAACTACCTGAAAACATTTTAATTCTCTCAGGGGTAGTAGAAGATGGCGCTATGATTTTTATATCTTGCGGTAATTTAGCATGCAGCGAACTTTCTAATGGCTTGGGATATAACTCCCAAGGTGGCCATTCTGTTAAATATCTGTTTTTAAGGCAGCCAGCTGTCGTAAAAAACAATAATATGGAGACAAGAAAAATTGGAATCATTTTTTTATAGCTAATGGCACCATTCATTGGTTGATCCTCCCTATTGCCAAAAAAGGTTTTACAAACTAGAACTTGCTAACAGGGGATTGTACAGATCAATATAAAACGGAGTGTGTGAAGAATATCTGAAGTCAACGTTATTGGAGATATAATTCTTGAATCATAACAAATACCAAACCACCAAAGAAAACAACCATTACAAGTCCAATCCAGACAAGATTTAACCTATTTAGAAAATGGCTTCCAAGATTAAAGGGATAGCCTAATTTCCCCTCATTAATAATACTATTTCCTGCTTTCCTGAATACGATTAGATATATAAAAAAAACACCAATCGCCAGGCCCAATGCGCCCAATATAGATAAAATGATAAAGAACATGATTGAATCCATAATAGTCCTATAATCAAGTTAATTGGAGATTATTGTAATTAAGTTTCGGGTCAAGCTTCAATAAATAATGAAATCAATTAGTTATATAGGTATTTTTGTGCTATAATGCCAAAAACACTTTAACTGCACTATGTCAGCACTAAAAATACATCTGCTTTTCAACTGTAGCGCATAGTGCGTTTCTGATCATTTAGCGAATCTATTCCGCTTGATTAAAACTCCAATATCGTTGCATTGCAATAATTCATTCCTCACTATCCTTTAAAACAGCACACAGAGCAACAGTTTAATTGCGGTTGTGACAATTTGCCATCTAACATCTTAAATTAATAGATTTTTTTCTCTTGATTTAAAATTATTACTAATGTATGTATCATTACTAAAAAGGCTTAATATGTTAAAGTAATGAATTCTATAAAATATATAAATTGCGGAGAATTTAAAAATGACTGTAACGGTAGACAGAGGACAAACAACGGTAAACGTGGAAAGCATTCAAGCACAAGGCCAAACTCAGAACGCCAAAGCTATTGCTATGGAGAACTTGGATAAGCAAAGACAGGATTCAAAGGTCAGTGACGGCATGAATGTCAAAGAAAGCAAAGGCGCTATTGCACAAAATCAGGAAAGACAATCCAAAATCAAAGCCAATAAAGCTTCAGCTTTACACGCTCAAATAGTCAGTGCCATTGAAGGGGCTAACCTTGAGGCCACAACTGAACTCATTGAAGAAACCAAGAAGCGTTTTTTCTGCAATAGCAAAATGGAAATTCGCCCTAAATCTATTTACAAGACAATTTCTGATTTCCTGAATAGCTTCAGCCACAACAAAGCAAAACCCAAACCTGTCCAGACCCTAGAACAACGGGTTGAAAACCGCACTCAGGAAAAAGAAATGGCATTTGAGGAAATGATATATTTCAGTCGTTGCGGGGATCATGATGGATATTTGAAAGCAAGAAAGGCATGGGCCGCCCTTTAATTGAAATGGAGTAAAGTAAAATGAAGAATAAAGATGATACTGCCCCTCTGTGTAAATGTGGGTGTGGTCAACATGTGAAACGATCTAAGGCCACCGGCAAATGGAATCGTTTTGTCCTGGGACATAACAATAAAAAAACTGCATATGAAAAATCTGAGTCTAAAAACAGACCCCATAGATTTCATAAAAAAAATAAGTTTGGCAAAGGAAGACCAAAGGGAAGCAAAAATAAATGTACCATCGCAGCAGAAAATATTTTTGAAGAAGAAAGCGGAGCAATTGCCCGTCAAGCTGTAGACATGGCCCTGAATGGCCATCCCCAGATGATTAAGCTTATCATGGAGAGAACTGTCAGCATCAAAAAAAGTTCTGCAATTAAACTTGATGGAATGCCAAAAATTGATTCAGTTGAATCAGCAGGAAAGGCAGCAGAATTTATTTTGCAATCAATTGCCACAGGGAGAGTGTCACCACTTGAGGGAGAAATCTTAAGCCGTGTTTTGGACAAAAGACTACATTCTCTTCAGATAACAGAAATAGAGCAAGAGTTGAAAATGATAAAGGAAAAAATAATTGAGTGAGCAGCAGAGCACCATTTACTTTTTTGAGTCCCCTTTTCCTCAGGTGACGGGGGCTTGTCCTATCGTCATGCTGATTATACATTGTTTTTTGAAATTTCAACGTTATTGATATGTACATATTAAAGCCGTCAACTAAATTCAAAAAAGTAGTTTATATATGCCAATTTTAGACATAGATATTCTGTTTTTTTCAACGCTGTACTTTACTGATTTTGTTAATTTTATAGTAGGGAGGTACGATTATGACCGCAGGGATTGGAGCCTTACAATCAGCACTTGGCCGGGTAAAAAAAAAATTACCATGTAAAAATCCTAAAATTTCTGTAGTTTCTGCGAATAAAGATGGATCTGTAGATTTCCCTGATAATTGTAGTACAGGAATACTACTTGTTCCTGCTAAAATGACAGAACTTGAATGGGAAAATGCTTCTGAGAATTGAAAACTGGCCTTAAATTAGATCTATAATATCAGAGTTATTAGCTTTTCCCTACCTTGAAAAATAATAGTATAAATGTGCGGCTTAATAAAAAACATTCGCATCTGAAGCATATAAGATCTGTAAAAATCTTTGATGGATTTAACAGAAAGTGTCAGAATAATTTTACTTTTCCAAAATATTTTCTATCACCGAAAAGTTCGAAATGACACAATAATACAACTGTCTTGGTTTGTTTCTAATAATTTTTATAATTTACTCTCCCCAGTATTGCTACGGGCTTGATATGTTAAATTTACTCCAGAAAATTTCTTTCTACATATAATCATATCAAGGCGGTTTAATACAATCAATGTATCCTGAGTCACCCATTCCCTTTTTTCATTTAAATCATCTAAATTTTTCGAAGTGTCTCGATGTTTGCTTAAAGATGGGGCACCATATTTTTTTTTAAGAGCATTTTCAAGGAAGAGAAAACATTTATATTGATCTGGCTCTGTTTTGTCTAATCGTAAAAGAACTTTGGAAAGTCTTTTTTGAGAATCGAAATTCATATAAACATCAAAAGAATATTTTTCTATTGTAAAACCGGAAAATTTATATTCTTCCAACTTTAGTTGTGTCGGTTCGCTTAAATCTTCTTTTAACGCAACTCTGACTTCATCAATGGTCATGCCCCATTTAACTTTATACCAGCCCCCCTCTGCTCTACTATCACTCGCTATAATAATATTTATGCAACAAATAAATGCAAAAATGAAAACATTAAACCAAATTTTGTTCTTCTCCATCATTAGATTATTTCCTTATTCTTAATTACGAGATTCTCATTTTCGTAGTGGGGATTCTCTGTCTCCCCGATTCTAAATAATCCCTAAAGTTAGTTTGTATGGAAGTGGTAATTGTCGTTTAAATTGAAACTGACATTCATCATTTATAGAAATTAAAGCTTTTAGTAATGTGTCGCCATTAGTTTGATAATTCCTAAAAATTTCTAATATTGTAGAATACAGTGAGATGCAAATATCACGATTCATCGCAAAATAGTTCATTCTTTGCCAGACGCAATCAAAACAGCCAAATAATATCATTTTCTGTAGGAGGATTTAATTTCATGACCTTTATTTTAATATTTTATTTCCTATCTGAGCCTCAATTATTCCTTTTGATCTACAACTCAGCGTAATGTCTTGATCTACAGCTCCAGGCTTGTATTCACCTTGAATGTTTGACAGAATTGTGATCGTTTTATCATCCACTATCACGTTAAAAGCTACCTCTGTTTTTGTCCTTTTATCTTTAAGATAATCGATACCCATTGTAGTGCCGCAGTTTGCTTGATTTGGTGTGAGTCTCCAATTTTTTAAGGAAGTTGATATAAATCCAGAATTATCATCAATAGACTGAATTTGAAAACCTTCAAGAAGTAAAACACGTTTAGCTTTTTCTACAATCAATGTTTTACTTGAATTATGAGGAGCTGTGAAATTTTGATTTTGGATTTTAGGGGTTTCGTATGTCATTGCGCATCCAGTTATAAAAAAACAAGCGAGCATCAGTGTGACTTTAGGGTTCATGATTTTTCCTTTAAATTTAATAGGTTAAACATATTAGCCTTAATCTTTTTATGTTTTTGTGAATATGGCGGTTTGCTTAACAACATTTTAATGCTCAGTCTGTTCTCCCTGTTGCTTCTAAACACTCTTTACAGCGTTTTATAGGCAAGGATTTAATTTCAGGGTAGTGCATTAAATTGATTTTCATAAATTCATTATAATAATCGAAAACGATATTAAAATTTTTTTCTTTAATCATTCCTCCAGTGTCCATGGAATGGATAATTTTACTGTTATTTAAGTCGCTTAATTCTTTTAGTTTTGGTGAAATGTATTCTCGCAATGAATTAGGGGAAAGTGAAGATTGAAGACAATTTTTGCAGCCGTTGAACAATTCAACAGCGGATCTATTATCGATATTGCTTTCAATTATGTTTTTTGACCATGTATTAAAATATGCCTTATCAGCACTTCTTACATTTAATCCTATGTTTTGTATTAACTGCCTCTTTCCTATCAGATCCATCGTTTGTGGTTTATCTTTGTCCTGCTTATATCTTTCTATGCTTACACTTGCCTGGTGCATGGGCATTAATATAGCTTTAATAGGCAAAATTGGTTTTCCGCTTTTCGATAGGAACGCCCCTGCTTTCGTGAGCCATTGATTTGGTGCAATGAATTCGTACTTCATAACAGAACCTTTCCACTTGAAAATGAGCAGCATTCGACAATTAATCCAATTAGATGATGAATTATATCAACTGCTTAATTTAAAAGTCAATCCTGAATATGGTTTCCTATTCATAAAAACTGTGAATTCGCACAATTTGCTACCAGTTTAATCTTGATCTAGATGATTCAGCCTCAATACTGTTGATCTTATAAAATCTTTCATCATTACCTGGATATCATGATTTTTCTGTGGCGTTAATTTCTCTGTGCGACTTAAATCGGGCACACTCCGGCCCATACTATTCAACCGTTCTATCACCTTTAACCTTTTGAGGATGCCTGTACGAACTTCTTTTTGTATATTGCTCTTCCATCATCTGTATACAGCGATCATTGATGTCATCTATAGAAATATCAGTTTTACCGTTAACAACATCAGCAATAATTTCGTGGAGATTCTCATTGCCATTGAATTCAAGATCTTGAGCGTGCTCTTTACTTTAATGGCTTGTTTCAAATCCTTTGGAAAGGTGGCGCAGACAAAGCCCGTTTACTGTCGACATAACCAGGATCATAATTTTTTTGAAGTACCCTAAAAACATCTTTTTTAATGTTCTATTGCATTACAAGACTTGTTTTAAAATCAAGTTTAATCTCCCAATTGTCTGAACTATCTTCTGGTGGCAGTTGAGTCATTGGAAAAAACAGATAGCGGCTCACCTTAATTTTATAGCAACGTGAAAAATTCTTTGGGATAAAAAAACAGCGATGTAACAACGGTTAAACAATTTTTATTTTATACATTTTCTTCTATAATCTCAAAAACTTCACTTTTGAGTTAAGACAATTTTACAGAAAATAATGGTTATTTTTATACAATAGAATTTTCTTTTCTACTTCCTTGAGTCGATATCGCCTTCCATGTTTATTTCTTTTGATATCCTCTTTTATTTCCTTCAACCATTTTTGCAATTTTGGGTAAGAATTTATTTCATTGGCAATGGCTATGGGTTTCTTGACCCCTGAATAATATTCTGAAGCAATATTCAAAACCTTTTTTCTGTCTATTGCTGGAATCTTGAAATATCTTTTGAACAGAATCCGATAATGTTCTTTGGCTGATTTTAGATCGTGGATATCGTTAATTTTGAGGACTCGTTTAACATTGGCTGTACCAGATATGGTGAATTCTACTCTGAAGCAGGGTTTATAGATTTTATCTCGCTGTAATATTTTGCTGTCCGATACATAGGATTTGTTAAAATTATTGGATGTCTTCCCTTTTTCCTTTGCCAGATAGGTTGTATGGGAATCAGAAATTTCTATTTTGTATGTAAAACCTTTGTCCCTGCTCCATTTCCTGTATATTTTCCCGTCAAATCTTCTTTGTAGTTCCCGGGCATATAGTAATGATAGTATGATTGGAAAATATTCACAGGAGATTTCTATTTTTGTGAGATAGCCTTCCAGTCCATTTTCTTTAAGGGTTTCCTTTAGAATCCTTATGAATTTTTCATTGCAGACAGTGGCAACAATTTTGGATTTATAACCGGCCAATCTTCCTTTGTGGCTTGCCGGATGAATCATTTTTCCATATCTTGAAGGCTGACCGTTTTCCATCAACTTATCCAAAGGCAGGATTTCAATTAATTCTTCCTCCGAAATCTTGAAATTAACTGTTACTACGTCAAAATAGTACAGCTTACTTTTTATGATTTTTCCTTTGATTCGTTCCACTTTCTACTCCATCTGTGGTTGTGGTCATGGCAGTGGGTTTTTTTGCTATTTCGCTGATTCTAAAAAAGTCATCATATAGATAGTTTCTGCGTGCATGATGCAAAAAGACATATCATCGTATCTTGTCATCAGCGGAATTTGATTTCCACGCACATATCGTTGAGTTTTTGATACACAGAAAGCAATCTGATCCATCTGAATAATTAGAAAACTGTTTTCTGTGTATCAATCCCGTCTATCCGGCGGTTTTCACAAGATTGTCTTTCATGAATTTTTTTAGCTCAGGGACCGGATATGAAATCTTCTTTCCCCCCAGCTTGCTATAGGCTGGACCTGTACCCTGTCCCCTCATTTTTCGTAGAAGAGCCTCTGAGCATCCCAGAAATTTAGCAGCATCATTCGTATTCAACCCGAATGGAGACAATGATTTTTTAACTTTTTTCATAATAAACCTCCCAATTCAAATGATATTATGAAATTTTTCTAAGATTGATTTCAGGGTTAATGGTGCAACATATTCTGCGCTTTTTTCCCAGCTTAAATTGAACTTGTTACCAAGTCTGGCTTGTTGATTATTTCTCTTTGCTTTTTCTTTTCTTTGTTCAAGGATTAGTCCATACATCTCTTTTTGTAGACACCCGCATGATCTTGTTTTTCCACTTGACAGGCTTTTTCCAAATATGACTTTTTCATTCCCACAATCACACTTGCAAAGCCATTTGTACGACCCTCCATTTTTCCCAACCGTTTTCATAACTTTAAGTTTACCAAATCTCCTTCCTGTAAGATCTTGAAAAGCTCCCATTGAGAATCCTCCATTAAAAATTTAAGGTATCGATGACCAACAAAACTTTTTGTTCGTCTAAAAGCGAACGAAATTTTTCCGGCTAAAAAGTAAGAAATCTGTTCATGCTGAATAAGATATGCATAAACAGATTTTGAAGTAGTGATAGTTGAAAGAAAACTTATTTTCTCAGTAATTTCGACCAGTTGTCTAATATTTTTCTGAAGTTACCATGCTTCTTCATCTGCTTTTGGAAGGCGAAAAATTCTCTTCTAAGCGAATCTTCTTTTATACCCATTTTCTTTGAGCACTTATCAAACGCCTTGGTTTTTGTGATATTTCTTGATCTGGCACTATTAATATAATCATATATCCTGAACATCTTCTTCAGTCGGGAAGAATCCTCTTCCGGCATATCCCCAGTAAATTTATTGGCCCAACTTATTACAAGTTTTATTACTTCCTGATCGTGATCTCCTTCTATAAGCTTTTTGATTGCCCACATTCTGGTTGATTTTTTCGGGCTGTGGTTTTCAAAATAATTTTCAAATTTATTCTGTAGCCAGTCCTTAAATTCGTATTCAACATCCCTTGGAACCGAAATATTGTTTTTCTGACAGTAAAGCCATAATTGAACAGATTTTATTTTATACGTAGGTTTTTTTATCCTTAGGCTGATTTCGCACCGTTTAACAAACCTCCAATAAAAAAATATTTCCTTTTCTCGATACTTTTCCCTGAAATTACCCATTGCTTTCCTCATCAACTGAAATGACATTGCTTGTCAGGTATTTTTCCCATTTTTTCAGGGCTATATACATTTCCGGGAGATAATCGTGAAGGTCATATACCGCAGGCATCCCTTTCAATCTGTGATTCAGTATCTTCTCACTCACGATAAAATCAACCCGTAATTTGGGGAGGTAGGTCCTCACCGTACGCCGTAGGTCATGACTCCCAAGGACATCAATATCCTGCTTTTTACTGAACTTTTGCAAAAATCGTGTCGTGGTGCTCGGATTGACAGGCTGCTCCCCTGATCTTCCGGGAAATACATATTCAGTCCGAGCCTGATCCTGAATATGTTTGATAATGCTACGAACAAGTGGCGGTAAGGGGATTTTATGGGTATTTTTAGTTTTTACATTGCCTTTAGGGATAGTCCAAACCGGAATTTCTTTCCAATCATCGATATCCGGGTCACTTGAAAGATTTACATTTTCAGACTTGATCTGATCAAACTCCATTAACCTTGTTTCATTGATCCTCTGTCCGGTTAATAGAAGAATCTTCAATAGATTGTGACAGGGACTATCAGTCAGATTCTCCCACAGAAGTTTCATTTCTGCATCATTTAAAGTCCTTTCCCGTGGTTCAGGTGCAGCGGGCTTATCAACACTTGTCATGGGGTTTTTGTGGCTCTCAATTTGCTTTTTCTTTACACAGAAGTTGAAAAAATTAGATAAAACCAGATAAACAGTATGAGCTTTGGCTGGGAATCCATCATTAATCTTTTTTGTGAGAACAGATTCAATATGATGGTCCTGAACCTCTCCTATCTGATAGTTTCCAATCTGGGGGATAATATCTAAATCTAATGTCCCCTGATATAATTTAATAGTATTTGGCCGTTTGTCCTGCTTGCTCTCCATGAATATTTTACTGAACTCCTTCACGGTGTTGGTTTTCTCTTCATTTTTAGCAAGCTGAATATTGACGCCTTTATTAATTTGCATTGAAAGTTGATTCGCCTTTTCCCTTGCTTCTATTATGCTAACAGCCGGGTATTTTCCTATTGTCCTGGTAAGGGGTTTTCCATGTTTTTTAGACCACCGCTGATAACTGAAACTTTTGGTGCCAGTTGGAGAAATGCAGCACCTTAAACCAGGCGTTTTGAGGTCAAAGACAAAATAGCGTTTATCTTTGATGATATCTTTTTTCGTTAACTGATGGTCTGTGAAATTGAATTTGGTTTCAGTCTTGCCGGTCATCATATACTCTCCAATGGGTTGAGATTGCCCTTGATAGATATATGCACTATGAAATACGTAGTGCATAGTGATGTTTTATATCTGAATATAGAATATATTATAGATGAATAAACGCTAAAAAGCAATTATAATAGCGCATTGAGAGATATTGAGAGATATAACAAGAATGAATTACGTTAATTGGAGATTATCTTGATTTTCCTTCTAATGGCAAGATTTTTTTCTAAAAAGCCAGATAATCCGGTATTAAATTGATTTTAACATTGAAAATAACCGGTTTATCCGGTTCATTTTTTTGGTTTGAAATCTGTTTGTATTCTTAAAGTGCTGTTTTTGCCCCCGAAAAAGCGATTATAGGCCTGTTTTAGGGGGTGTTTTTTGACCTATGTCCTTAATTGACATCCTTCTTTCGTGGTCCGACCCCGGCCATGGGCCATGCCCGGATCAGTCCTTTCTCCTATTCATCAACATGTATATCGTTTTCATGTGGATATATTTTTTTATGTTTTGTTAAATACCCTTGAAACGTGAAGCCAATATTTTGGTTGATTAAATCGTTCGGGGATATCACAAGTGGATTTATCCAATGATTAAAGTCCGCTCGGCCTATTTTATTAAATGATGCTAATGCTAGTTCAGAGCAAAAATACTTCGATTTTTCTGGGTTAAAAAATCCTGCTTTGTATCTATGCCGAATAAAAGTTTTGATCAAAGGATAAAGCAACCTGTATGTTAATCGTTTTGGTTCCTTTAACCAGTAGTGACTTTTCCAGTAAATTTCTCTACAAAGTGGAAGTAATGCGGCTCCAGATTTATTGTAAGGTTTACCGATTTGCCTTTTTAAAAATCCCACAATTTCAATTTGCTGGTCATATGAAACGTGCTTATCTCTCATTATAGTGATGAGGGTATAATTTTTTATAAAGTCTTCAATGAGATTGATTTTAACACCACTCCCTGTAGCATCTACAACCCTATATTTATCCACAACTATTCCAACATGACCATAGATCCCTTTTGTCATTTGCTGGATAACCCGATTATTAAATGATTTGTTTTCTATTTCTTCATCAGTGTAACAAATCAATAAGTCGCCGATCTCCACATCGTCTATTTCAACTTTTTGTGGTATCTTATCATTTCCAATTTTTATTCCTGGTATTAAGCATTCATTGCCAGTTTGATCTATATCTGAAAGAAGAACCATAAAATTCTAATATTACGTCCAAATTGTAATGTTGACTTACTTCAAGAACGACCATGCTTACCGGTTGGGGCGTAGCGTAGCAAAACATCCATGTGAATTGGCGTTGTTATGTGGCTTACAAATATCTGCGGTTTTTTCTGCTATTTTGCCCAGTAAGATTGGTTCCGTTGTAGTTCCATGATGGCTGGCACTTATTAATTAATATTTCTTCTACATAATGCCGTAGAGATTCAGGATTAATCTCAACAAAGGAAAACGCTATATCATGACCTTTAGTAACTTTTGACATTACTTCATCAAATTTTGACCCTGTACTTTTACCTGATTTAGTATCTTTATTGCGCCAAATAAGATGTGAACGTATTCTTTGTCGTGTACCAGTCGATTTGACCTGACCTATATATTTCAGTTCCCATTCTTCGTTTGGTTTTGCCGAAAATATAATATATATCCCACCACGACTCTCTATACTTTTAAGAAGCTTTTCGTTTAGAGAATCAATCTCTTTATATAAATCTTCCCATATTTTTTTCCCACTTCTTTGTTTTAGAACCTCAGGATATGTAACCTCGATAATATTGTTCTTTATTTTTGTACGTACGCTATTAACCAAATCTATTAAGTGTTCATCAGATTTTATATCTGCAGTTTCAAACATGACGTAACCTTCTTTTCACATAACAACCCAAATAAGCGGTTTATCCGTCTTCATTTTGATTGTTGAGTGTTTGCTCTATCCAGTTTACGCACTTTTTTTGTTCATGCGTAAGCTAAAATCATCCTTTTGGTCCTCAGAAATTATATTGAGTATTTTTCCTTCATCAGAGACAAAACCAAGGCAAGCAATGTCTTTGTTATTGGAAATCGACAGGAGTCCAGCATATTGACCGTCACTTTCCTTTTTCCTTTTATATCTACCGCTAAAAGTTGAACCAGAGATACTCCCTGTGAGTTCAACCTTATATAATTCTGGGTTTAGTGCTCCGATAGGCTCTTTCCAGGTTGTGTTGATTATTTTGCTCGAGGAATTAAGAGTTATGCTCTCTCCAGTATCTAACGTCCATTCGCCATCAAGGCTATCAATAGATCCAAGATATATTTGTTCTGTATAACTTCTAATCTGTTTTTGCCTATCAAAAGATTTTTTAGTCAACCGATCCCATTTTTCATTTTCTTCCTTTTTCTTTTCCGCAATGCTACCTAACAGGCTATATACATTTTCATGGGGCTTATCCATCAGGGAGGCATCTTTAGCAATTCTTTCTGCTTCTTCAGTGAAACCAGCATCTAAGAGCAAATACCCTTCATTTGCCATTGCCAGTGAATTTTTAAGCTTTGATGATTCTTTATAGTTTTCTACCGCCTTGATTGCTAACCCAGCCTCCTGCGCTCTAACTCCCAAATTATTTAGGGCTGTAGAATTGTCCTTATCTATACGAAGCAAGGTCAAGTAATTGCTAATTGATATTTCCTCAATTTCTTGTTCACTCGCGCTATAAGCTGAATTAAATAATTCATCTCTATTATTTGCATCATATTCTAATGATTTATCTTTGCAATAGACAGCAAGATTATTATTCCCTAACGATTTTTCTATAATAGCAAGAGCCGCATAAATTTTCGATTTTTGAATATCTTCCTGAATTAACGTCAACCTTTTGATTAGAATTCTTTTGGCCTCTTCAATATCACCGTCTCTATCCAATGCCCGAGAAAGGTTTACAATTGAATCAGTAATCAAGTGTTCTGATGTGATTTCACTGATGGCATTTTTCCATAGCTGTATTTCTTTCTTCGTTTGTCTACTATCGTGAAAACAAAAAGAAAGCCAAGTTAATGTATTATGTTTAGTTTGTTCGGTTTTAGATGACCTTGCCAATTCTTCAAGCTGAGAAATTGCTGTGTTGTCTTTTCCCTTCTCAAATAAAAAATAGAGGAAAAAAGCTTTGTTTTCTTCTAACTTAATTTCATCCTTTTCATCAAGTGCGTATTCTTTGAATACCCGTTTTGCATCGTCAATTCTTCCCTCGCTAAAAGCAGCATGCATTTTGCCAAACCAAGTTGTCTCCTTCCCCACCTGATCGATTTCATCTTTGCCTTCTTCTTTAATTGTCAATTTTTCGACAGCACTATGCGGTTTTGCTCCTGTTGCATCTGCAATTTTGGGAGATGTTGCCTCAATACCAATTTGAGATTCTCCCTTTTTATATGTTAGGCTTGTTAATCTATTTATAAGATCTGAAATCGCCTTTCGACACGTAAAGACCAAGTGATCAACGACAAATATTTTTTTCCTTCAACGACAATTAAAACTCCCGTTCCCCAACCTGCGTAACCATTTAATTTCATTAAAAAATACTTGCAAAACAATTCTGATTATGTTTTTTAAGACCATCCTTCCGGAGGATAAGGCTATGCTGGAGAGCAACCTGAGCGCCGAGAAGGTGACTGAAGTATGAGGGGCCGTATTTTCCACGTACGGCCTTTCGCTTTTTGCTCTCATACTTTGGTCTATAATGCGCTAAACTCCGGGGGTTTGGGGGCTGGCCCCCATTATAATCCGGTAAAAAGTCCTTTTAATTACCATCACAAAACCCGGTTCTTCCATGGGTTAAGCCCTCTATCGATAGTATCCGTCCGATAGTGCTTGCTGACGGCATTGGTTCAATATTTTCCGCTTCCATCTCCTTGCTGATAGCACCGGCACCGCAGTTCAGGCCTCGATTGTATAAATCCAGTCGGATCATTTTAATAATCTCAACAATCTCCTGCCTGGTATATCTGGTCTCGATCATTATTCGGCCTCCATTTTAGCCTGTTCCATGCGATAGCTTTCCACATTCAATTCAAGGATGATACTGTGATGAACGAGTCTGTCGATGGCTGCTGCCGTTGTCATAGGGTCCTTAAAAATCTGTTCCCACTTAGAGAACGGAAGATTGCTCGTGATCATCAGGCTGCCCTGTTCATACCGTTCCGCCAAAAAGGTAAACAGCACTTCCATTTCTCCCCGGCTTTGTTGGACATACCCAATGTCATCTATAATCACAGCATCAAACCTGGAGAGGGATTTGAGTTTTTTGGTTAGCTCAAGATCCCTTTTGGCAATCAGCAGATCCTGGACGAGCTGACTGCATGAGATAAAAAGAACCTGCTTACCCTTTGCAATTAATTCATGGCCAATGGCACAGAGCAGATGGGTTTTCCCGCTACCCGGATTACCAAAGGCCAGGATGTTTTCACAGCGCTCTAAAAAAGCGCCGTTGACCAGGACACTTAAATGATTGGCAACCTTTAAGGGGAGGCGCTTTTTATCAAAATTCTCAAATGTCTTGGAAGATGGCAACTTGGATGCCCTCAGGTTACGTGATATCCGGTTCTGCCAGCGGACTTCGCATTCGAGACTCAACAATTGTAAGAGGTACTTTTCATATCCCCATGCCTCCGCCCTGGCCTGATCCGCCATTTCTTCATAACTGCGGCGCATGGTCGGCATATGGAGGCTTTTAAGATTGGTGTCTATCTGATCCCGATCATTGATCATGCCGCCACCCCCTTGAGCAATTGGTCATAACGAGTCAAATCAACTGCCTGGATATGAACATCATCCGGCCTGCTGACAGAGGCGTTGGACTCAATAAGGCGTTTAACAGCCTCTTTGCTGATTTCCTGATCCTCGTTTATTAGAACCATCAGGGCGCTGTCTACTGCCACCTCGCTTGTCTTTGCTGCCAGGTATAATATTTTCAGATACCTTGCTGCTGAGCTTTTAACGGTATAACGCTTTCTTAAATGATCGTAGGCAATCCGGAACCGGCTGGTGGGGAACATGGCATTACGATAACGATAATTTTCAAATGCCCCCGGTTTTTTGACCAGGCTGTCAATGATATGCCGGTAATTGATTTTATATTTGCCCTCACCCCGCAACCTTGGCAAAGTATCGACCTTTCTCTGGCCGTACCAGACCTCCAGGCATTCCATGTAGAGGCGGACCTGGATATTTTCTCCTATGAGCCTGCTGTCTACAGAGTAAACGTTGTGATTGACCCGAATGGTACTGCTGGGACCAACCTTTAAATCCATCTTTTTACATGCATCAAGCCGGCGTTTGGGCAACCGGTGTAGGAGATCCAGTTCTTGTGTAAACCGTTTCCTACGACCGGCATTTAGCTGTGCGAACAGTTTGGCCAGGAACAAGT
Source organism: Desulfobacter sp. (assembly GCA_028768525.1). NCBI lineage: Bacteria > Pseudomonadati > Thermodesulfobacteriota > Desulfobacteria > Desulfobacterales > Desulfobacteraceae > Desulfobacter > Desulfobacter sp. The sequence continues at coordinate 5,081,725 of CP054837.1, forward strand.
CATATTCTTCCCGGTCTTTAAAATCCCGGTGTCCTCTCAGCATCAGGGCCTGGTCAACGGCTTTTTTGAACCGATAATTGCGCTGCTCCACGTCTCCATTTTCATTGGGGCTGGCAGGGTTAGTTTTGCAAGGAATGATACCGTAATGGTCAACAAGATCCTGATACCTGCTGGTGAACTCCTCAGGGTGACTTACCTTGTTAACAGCGGATGTCAGACAATCGGTGCGATGTTGCTGCGGCACACCACCAAGTTCCCATAGGGCATTTTGCAGGCCCTGGCTCAGGCTTTCGAAACTCTCTGAAAAACAGACTGTACCTGTCTCCCAATTGGAATAGGTCAAAACAAAATGGTAGATCAGGTGGTCAAAAGGGACGCCGCCTATAGTGACGCCCAGTTTATCCATGTGGGTGAAGTCTGACTGGCATAATTCGCCAGGCTTATGAATTTGAGCAAAAAAGATTTCTTTGGGCGGCCCCTCTGTAGCACGCCATTGCTTTATTCTCCGTTGCAGGGTCCGTAATTGTCCATCGGCGAACCGGCCGGGGTGTCTGCGTTGCAAATCCTCAAACAGTGTCTTGGCCTCCAGACCTGGATTTATGGTCAACATGCCTTTGATACCATCCCAGGTCTCCTCAAACGGATCTTTGCGTGTGCGCCATGTATGATCCGTTTTGAGTTCACTCGGCAACTTCCCGTGTTCACGGTACTTTCGAGCTGTTTTTTCATCCATTCCAGCTTTCATTGCTGCTATCCCGAAACTCTTCTCTGACTGAATCAACTTGAACAACCTCCTCACTTGCTGGTCCGTTACCATCCAAATCTCTCCTTCTGTTCAATTTGGATGTTTCTACCATTTTTTTTGATTCTTAAATTTCGGGAATTTTAATTGTCGTTTGGCGGGAATTATAAATGACGCTGATCAACCAAGAGCATTAACAAAAAAACAATCATATTTTCGGATAAAAAAGTGGTTAGAATTTTAAGAGTTTCAATATACTCACTTGGTTGATCGCTCATATCACCTCGTTTTCTTTAATTTATGTTACCAGATCTTAATATAGCTCAGCTTACATATAGATTCTATGCTCATAACAAATTTAAACCTCTTATATTCATAATTCTTTCTTACCTGTGACTTGCCCCCTTCTTTAGTACAACCCGCAATGTTAGGAAGGCTCCGAATTTTCAAAATATTGTTGTTGTGTACCACTTCCTTTGCTACTTTTCAAATACCTGCCCAGGGGATAGGGCAACGCTGGGGAGCGACCCGAGCACTGCGGCAGGTGCCAATACGGATGGGCCATGTTCATAGCGTGGCCTTTTCCTTTGGCCCATCCGGATGGCCCGTAGGCGTTAAACCCCGGGGGCTTGGGGGCAGAGCCCCCATATAAGATTGTTCCCATTCCTTTCTAATGTTTTCCGGTGTCTGATATCCCAGGCTGCTATGCAATCTTTTCGTGTTGTAGTACTGGCGCCACGTCTCTATGATTGCCCTGGCATCCGGGACGGAATAGAAGACCTCCTGATTCAGACATTCGTCTCTGAACCGGCTGTTAAAGCTTTCTCCAAAAGGATTCTGCCATGGTTTGCCTGGCTCAATGTACTTGGTTTTCACCCCTTGCTCTTTGAGCCAGTCCTGGATTTTATATGCAATAAACTCAGGCCCATTATCGCTCCTGATGTATGTTGGAACCCCACGGGTTGCAAATAGAATCTGCAAAACGATTTTCACCTGTGAAGATGGTATTGAGGTATCAATGTGGATTGCCAGGCTTTCTCGTGTATATTCGTCAACCACCGTTAAAAATCTCAGCCGCTGCCCTTCAAGGCAGGAATCTTCCATGAAATCATAGGTCCATACATGATTGGGATACTTCGCTGATATTGGCAGCGTTGTCCCCTTGCCACGCCGCCTCTTGCGCCTGACCCTCGGCACGCACAGCCCTTGTTCCTGCCAGAGCCGCTCGACTTTCTTATGATTGATGATCATCCCGGATCTGACCAACTGCATATGGGCCTGGCGGTACCCATGCCTCGGATACTTACCAGAGAATGTTCTTAGCCAGATAACCAAAACAGTGTCATCCCTTGGGTTTGCTTGGTATCTGTAGCTTGACCGACTTATCTTCAAAAACAGACATGCTTTGTATTCTGAAAGGCCCCGTTCCGTCATAGTATGTACGGCTTTCCTGCGATCCGGGACCTTTACCACTTTTTTGAGACCACCGCCTTTAGAGCATCAACTTCGAGGTCCCGTTCAGCCAGGAGCCTTTTTAATCGTACGTTCTCCTTCTCCAACTCTCGCAGCCGCTTTACATCCGGAACGGACATGCCACCGTATTTCTTTTTCCAGCGGTAATAGCTTTGCTCGGAGAATCCTCCCAGCTTGCAGAATTCAGCGATAGGTCTTTCCTGTTTCTCGGCTTCAAGCAGAATTTTGACGATCTGTTCTTCAGAATAGCGTTTCTTTTTCATCTTGATCTCCTTTTTAGCTCGGAGATCCTAACATATCACATTGTACTGTTTTTGGGGGGCATGCCCCCTGGGTTGAACGGTTGAGCTAACTTGCCGGGCCGAGGGGCTGACGCTTGTACAGCGCTACCAGCAAACCCGCGATACTTACCCGGTCAAGTTCAGCGATTGGTTATGTGGCTGTTTGTTAGCCTTAAAAAAAATTATCAAACAAGTTACCGTATTTTTTAAAAAGGTGATAAGCATATGCCACAGATATTGCGAATCCAATAGTACTTGCAATGAATCGATGAATATTAAACGTTTCCTCACGATACCTAAATTGGCTTTGAGATGGATACATACCGAAAGTAATAATTTTAAAGAATAGCCAACCAATTCCACGAAAGATATTAATAGAAAATGTATGAGCTGCATCGACAAGGCCTTCTACTATACCATCAATCATGTTCTATATTTTCCTACTTATAATTTTTTGACACATAACACCTCAAATAACCGGCTTGCCCGTGTTCATTTGGATTGTTGAGATTTGTAATGCAATCAAGGAAGTTTGACGCCAGGCCCTACACATTACCCAAACCATATTATTAAGTTAATGAAATTTGTTCACGTATTTTTCGAATGCATGAAAAGCTGGTTCTGCTGCGAAATCGAGTATCACCCGATATGCCGGATCATCGTCTGGTTTTGGAAACAATCTTTCAAAAGTAGAAGTTGTATTATAAACATTTGGCCGAAGACGAAAAGCGCATATCACACACTCTGCAAGACGATTCTGGTGATCAGAGTGTCCACCAAGAAAGAATTTTGCCTGCTGTGCGATTGGTCGCTTTGCTCGAAAACCAAAGTCAGCAAGCTCGTGACAGTCATGCAACGATTGGTTAGTGGAGCGAGTAACCATCTGACATGCGAACACCACGGGCCAATGTAAAGGTTCGGAAGACCAATCTTTAGGGACTATATTTTTGTATTCTGACTTACCTCTATCATTGTATGTGAATTTATGTGTTGCAAACCAAGTTGCCACATCAAGGCTTAAAGTAACATCAAGACCATGGCTCGGGAACCCATAATGCTGAGCCAAGGCCATTAGAGCGTAATCAATCTTACATGTTGGAGAGGATAGTTGTTTCCGCCATTCATGCCGTGCTGTCTTGTTCGACAATGTATTGTTAGAGTAGACGCGTTCTTGGAGATAGTGTCGAAGTGCAAAGTGCAGGGTATCATAGTCAAAGCCATGCCTACTAGCTGATGTCAACAATGACGGTTCCAAATTACATGAATCAGCAAATAACAAACTTTTGACCCGATCTTCGCGTTCTAGTTCATAGAAGCTTGTTTGTCCCCGAAAAAACACTCCATTTTTATCTATGGAGGGAATCTTGTCTACGAGTGAACGCAGTTCATTTAGGCTTGTTACCTCAATCACTGGTGCGCTGTAATGTTTACAGCGAATAAGAGCAACCTGATCAACTCCAGCATAAAAGTCTGCATAATGATCGCGTAGTACTGTATTGGCACCCAGTAGTCCTGTACTTTCAAGCACACGAGCTGTAAAAGGTGATCTGTAGTATTTATCAAGAATAAACCCAGGTAGCTTATTTTTTGTCTTTTCATTGATATCTAATGTATTGGGAAGATTGACGGCATTGACTTCATCTATAGGAATTGATCCGAAAATAGGCATATCTATCCCTTGGGCTATCAATAAAGGCAAAACAAGGCTGGCCGGTAGTGCAACTATTCCACTTTTATCCAGTGCATCGGAATCTGCATTATTGTAGCCAATTTTTTGGGCATAACTACGATTCGTGTTGCTGTCTGAGAGCTGTTGCTGTGTCGCGAAGAGAGAAAAATATTGGAAGTTCGTACCGCCCGCTAACCATGCGCCAAGGGAAGCAAAAGCATAATGCACCTGTGTTGGCATTTGACGTGGATATTCCGAGAGGAGAGTGTTGGTGAGTGAGGGATTTATTGATTTTCGCTGCTTATCTGTAGCAGCCGTGAATATCTCAATTAAACCGATAATTTGTTTGAATAATGTAGAATATGCAACCGGCCAGAGCCCCTCTTCCTCCCATATTAAATGATTTTCTGTTTCATAGATACCAAATAATCCAGGGGTTTTAGCCATCTCTAAGAGTGCTTTTTTAGTGCCTGATTGAACAATTGAATTCGATTGGGCCAAAAAATTGGCGGTTGGAAAAGGGACATCAAGGTTGCGTAACAATCCTCTTAGGCTGGCTACAACTATTGATCGTTTTAAGGGATTTATTGGAAGAGGGAATCTTATAAAGGATTTACGCTCAGACTTCTTCAGAGTCTTCCCAAGCAACTCAAGATCTGCTGCTAAGTATGGAAAAGTTATGTCTGAAAAAACACTTAAAAATATGTCAGCTTCATTTATCTTCATGTATTTCTCTCATAGTCGCAGCATTCTGTGGTTGAATTTGTTTTAAGTCGATACTCAGATGCTTAATCATGTTATTACAGTTGTTCATTCACCCTGTGAAGGGATACGGAAAAACAATAATGAAATTATTAACATCATCTGGAAAGGCTTATAATTTTTTTTTCAACTTACCAATGTTGACCAAGCACTAATGGTATTGAACCGGGCTATTTGAAGTTCAGCGCCCCTCACCAATAACAGATCAAGTACACATGCCCCCGGTGCGGGCGTTTTTCAGAACATTTCTGAAAAATTTTATCCCTTTGTCCATTCCCCTGGGATATTTTGGAAAAATTTCCGACAATGGGACCACCCATTGGGTTGGAATTTATTTCCAGTAAAAACTTGAAGGGGATTGGTAAAATTCCGACCCCCAACAATAGAAACGCCAGTGCTCATGGGGTTTTTCGGAACAATAGAGTTTTTTCATAGTCATAGTCAACACTCTTAACACTGCTCTTCTGCGGTCGCGCTTTTTGCGACCCGTAGCAAGAGCATGGTTGGGAAACAATTTAAAAGTACCGCTCGAAAACCTAATAAGATAACATCAAAATTGTCAATAATTTCAGTCATGACAGATTGTTGCGATGGACAGGTATTTTCTTGTAAACGACGCCATAGGTCCTGATCACCAGGCGGCATCTCGTACATAAACGGAAATCAAAAAACAATGAGACCATTTCTTTTTAGGACAGTTTTATGTTTTTTTCCAACCAATGTTCCAAAGCATCAATACGAACGAAATGCGACAAAACTTCATAGGGAGGGTACCGCATCCACCAGTAAATATCCCGGCTCACATAAATTTCAACAATTGATAGAGAACTATCTGAATCAGCCTTAGGCCATTTCAATAATGTCCGTACCCTATCAAAGTTTTCTTCAACAAATTTACGCCTACGTTCAATTTTGGCAAATTGACCGCGTTTGAATCCCCTACCAAAAATACGCTCTCGAAGTCTTCTGGCATCCTTTATACAAAACGGCGGTTGATTATATTTACACTCAATCAATAGCCATTTATTTTTATCGGGATAGTACGCTAAAACGTCGTAATCACCAACGTCTTCAAATCTTTCTTTTGGGAAACGTCTCTTAAAATCAATGCCGCTTTCAATATACGTGGCGAATCTTGAGCAAACTTCATAAGTTTTAGTTTCAAGGGATGATTCTATTTCTTTTTTAATATTTCTAATTGCAATTTTAATGTTTTCCCATTGAAAATCAGCAGGTAAATACCCATTAACTATTTGGCCCTTCCATATACTCAATGATTTATTTACGAATGTGGGGCCCCATGAAAGATTCATACCGTCTTGAGTTGGGACTAATGGGCGAATCGCATATCTATGACCACGTTTTCTGTGTTCCCAAACAGGTACATCAGATTCGACTGTATCTTTATTGATTAGACGACGTATTTTTTGAGGGTCAAGAGTCATAAAAGAAACAAGTTTTTCCGCATTTTTCTTATCCAAATTATCTATTGCACGGACTAACTCATTAATAATGTCATTCGGCTTGGCTGTATAGCGAAAAGCCAAATCAGACTTTCCCCTCGTAGTTTGCCAATGAGATAATACATAATGTGCTTCAAAAAAATGTGTAAAAGTGAAGCCTGTGTCCTTTATATAAGCATCATCAAGAGTAGATTGAACCTCTTTTACGCTTCGTATAAAATTTGCTTCATCTTTTTCATTCAATCCAAGCCCTAATTCAGCTTCAGACATTTCTAATGCAAATGCACGTTCCTTCTCCTCCCGATTTTCAGAATAAAATACTTCTGGGATATAAAAATCATTGATATCAAGCCCTGCAACTTCCAAGTCGTTGTGAAGAATATCACTTGCTAAGTATAGAACAAATAACCAATCAATATTTGCCATCAATTTAACTACATCATCGGGGGTGGGGTTTATTGCCCCAGAAGTTTGCAAACTTGCAGAGCACTCCAGAAGGTAGCGCAAATTCCTGGTATCTTTGATATAATTATCTTTCGTCTCCCATAGTTCTTGTCTTCTATCATAATCGACCTCGTGCTCAAGGCTATGTCTTAATCGATTGATTTTTTCGTGGTATTTTGCAGTGTGGGAGTCTATCAGTTCTATAGAAATTTGTATTATTGAATCTCTTTCAAATCGATCTATTTTTCGATGGATGAATTTTCTATAGGAATCTCTTGAAGAGTCAATCATTTTCTTTGCTTCTTTTAATTCAAATCGTCCAGGTTTAAGCCCTTGCTCTTTTAAGACTATTGCCAAATCTTTCCGAGCTCCTTTATAATGCCTATCTTCGGGAATAATTGGATTAGCATGGTCTGGGGCATCGACCTCTCTTTGAACAGTTGTCAGAGAAAATCTGTGCTGCCTATTTTTCGTTTTTTCTAAAGAAAGAGTGACTTGATCATCAATGGTTTGATCGATTCTTTTTGAAACATTTGAGAGCCATTGTATCAGGGAGTAGGACTCAAAGGATGCATCTAAAGGTTTTTTCAGTTTTGAGAAAACCATAGACAAATTCACATCGACAGACACCTCAACCATATCCTTTTTATCTATTACCCTCCAATTTGAAAACAGTTCTTTCCTATAATCTCCGGTCCCATTTTCGCCTTCTTCTGAGATTAAAGCGTCTTTATTCGGAAAACACTTAGTAACAATGCTTTTATTCTTAAAAATTGGAACTTCATTAATTAAATCTGCTCTTTCAGATATGGAGTCTGCAAGACAATGAGCAAAAAGTCCAAGAGTGCGATTATTTGTTTCATCATATAGATCTACCTCTATTCGAAAAAGGAAATGAATTCCACATTGCCCTATCGAAGTGTACCACGAATACCAATACCCGCATTTTGTAGTTAAACATTTCAAACGATGGTTTTCTGAATCAATAATAGTCCAGTTATATTTCTCACCATATGGTAAGCTTACAGGAGCTTTCTTCCAAAACTCACTTAGTTCTTCATAGCGCCAATTAGATCCTGTATGAGGATCTAAAAAGAGCATATCTGGGTTTATTGCCCCATCAATCAAAATCTCGTTAGTGTTGCGGAAAGATCCTAACTTGTCACTAAGACCAGACATTGGCAGCATCAAATTTTTGCTTTCATCAACATAGTCCCAAAAACGACTGAGCTCTGAAAAATCTTTTATTGAATCAAATAATGTTACAAAATCATTAAGAAAAACAATTTTCGATAATTCTAACTTCGGAGGCTCGTGAAATCGTGTATCTAAGGAGGTTGAAACTGCAACAGCTAAAATGCGAACGTCTTTAACAGCTCCTGATGTACAAAGTTTGAGTGCTTGGTTTGACTCTTTGACAAGAACGCCCCACTCCCCGCCACCCAATATTAACTTTTTTACATCCCGCTCAATCTGAACCAAAGAAGTTAGTTGTTTTTCATGAATTACTACAACGAACTCAATCCATGATTCAAAAAAAATTACAGATGCAAAAGTATAAGGAAGTTGAGAATTTTTTGATAAAAGCTTAAATGGATCTGTAAAGATTTTCCGTTTATCCATTCGTTGCTTTAAATATTGTGCTATATTTCGAATTACTGTGATATCGATATTGCTATTCTTAGGATCTATACGATCAGACCAAAATTGAACGACCACAGACAAAGCGGACCGCAAAGATACGGGATACAACTCACCAGCAATGTCAATAAAAATTGCGGGTAACACTCCCCCAGTCATAACTAAATCACTGAATTCCGTCATGTTTTTTACAGAATTGACTGCACCCTGCTTAATTATCAAATCAGGGGTAAGTTTCCAATTATCGCAGAAGTTATCTTTAGTTGTTGCTAAAGAAGTATAACATTGCTGCCAAAAAGACTCTGATGGTGTTGAAATGTCTCCAGGTGAGATACCTGCTATATTTCCAATATCTTTCCTGTTAATGTTTGAAATTACATAATCTTGAATTTTCTGAGCTATAACAAGATCGGCTATAGCATTTTCATACGAACTACTACATATTTTAAAGGCTTCAACAAAATCAACAATTCGCTCTACAGGACCACCATAAAAAATATTAGATGGCGTTCCTTGTATTAGTGTTTTTATATCCCCCCAATCTGGTTCTGGGAGGTAATCCTCAAGCATAATAAAACTCGGCAGAACCTCATACACCTTTTCAATAAACTCTTTGAAGTTGGCGTAAGAATCTATTTTTACTTTTGGGTTAAATTGATCAGAGCCCATTGAAGCAAATGTTGTTAATGCGAACCAGTGCTTTACAGGGCTTCCTATATTGGGTAGCCACAGTTCAGAAACACCAAGCGATAGCCAGATGTCCGTTGCATTATATTTTGAAAAAAGCTTTTTTAGTTCAATATTAGGTTCCTTCAAACTATCGTCGATAGACTCCCCACTAAATGAAGCATTTGGAAAATCGATCATTTCCTGATTATGATCCGGACTTATGGAAGCATTCTTCCTTGCTCTATTTTGTTTTTGTTGTATAGCTTTCTTTTTTTTGATCGCACTGCTTTTTTTACGTTTCTCATGTTTTTTTTGTCGATTTTTACTTTGTTTTTTCTTTTTCATATATATAGATCCATTATCATTTCTGAAAAACGGCTGTGGATTGCCAAAATGCGATCATGCATAATATCAAGGGAATACAGGCTTTCCAAAATTTAATCAGCCTTATTCCACACTCCCAAAAAAGAACTTACAACATCACCGGTGAAACCCGGTGCATGTTGATTGTTGAATTTTCCTTCAAGGGTCAAATAAAGACCTGACCACTTTTCTTCACCTTTTCTACCAACAAACTATCGTTTCGCCCCAGCCATATTCGCACCAAGGGCATTTGCCGCGTCCATGGAAGCCCCTCGAAGATTTGCCTCACTAAAGTTTGTATCAGTGAGATTTGCACCAATAAGAATTGCACCTTCAAGGTTTGCTTCCTCAAGGTTCGCCATTGATAGGTCAGCCCTTACTAGATTAGCATAACGTAAATTAGCTTTACGGAGATCTGCCTTTTTGAGAATAGCATCTGGGAGAGATGCCTCCATGAGGCTTGCTTTATTGAGGCTTGCCTGAGAGAGGTCGGTTTTGCTAAGATTTGCCCTATCCATTTTCACTCTTGTTAGGTTCGCCTTTTTAAGGTTTGCTTCAGTTAATATAGCTTCTACCATATTTGCTTCCATGAGATTCGTTCGCTCAAGATTTGTATGAGATAGCATTGCTCCATAAAAATCCTGAAAAGCAATGTTTTGATTTTGAAGGTCTATATATCCAAGAGACTGAAAACCAATTGTGTTTTTACTCTCTGCTCTTTGGGTTCTGAGTAGGTTCATCCAATTACCGAATGCCGAGGATGATATTATTTCAAAGTCACTGATTTTTTTTGTAATTGAAGCTAAAGTGAAATGGACTGCTAAAAGTGCCTCTCCTGAATTTTTAAATAATTTTATTAGATCATTAAAGTGCAAATCTTCTGACATGGCTATTATAGGTAAACCATGATTAATAACATAAGAGATCAATTTACTTATTGATTTCTGATATTTTATCAAGTTCCCCACTTCTATGAGTTTAAATTCGTTTTTTAGGTATTTGAGAATGTCTGAATCTAAAGTGGTTTGAGAATAAAAACTTAACCATTTTTTGAGAATTCCTTCTATCTCAAATTTTCTGGTTGGGTCGTCATCGCATAAATCGAACTCATATTGAACATCCCTTAAAAAACGACATAATCTTTTTGAGACCAAATATTCAGAAAAACTCTTATGGGTAAATTCAAATGTATCGTTTCCGTGAATCTTATAGTCACTTTGTCTAAAATAAAAGGCTGTGAGTAGTCTTGTAATGCCTGCTTTAGCCCCTTCTTTGAATATTTGAATGTGTTTTTTTACTTTTTTATTATCACAATGCTCCAAGATATTTGAGATGTGAGCTCGTCGTTCACCGTTTTTCCACATGGTTAACGCTATTTCTTCTAAAACTCTAACAAATTGATTTTCCTTTAGTTCTCCAACAGTTTTACGACCACTTTCATATTGTCGCTCATATACCTCTTTAATCAAACCTCTATAAATTTCATTTAGGTTGGTGTCTTTAGAGAAAGTAACCTGTCCACTAATATAAGTTAGTGCAACTAAATAATTTAAAAGGGGTTGGGCAGTTACTTCATCAATGGATATTTCTGAGATTTCATCTGGTACAGAAGTAAAATTTTTTTTTGTTAATCTCCCATAATTTTTCCACCACAATGCTCGTTGATCCAATTTAAGCAATTTTAAGGGGCCAGCATGATGGTCTTTTCTCTCGAAATAATAAGGCAGAATATGCGTAATTTGTTTTTCCTGAGTAAGCTGATTGTAAATTGACTGTATTGCTATAGGACGTCCTGTGATTAGCACTTGATGTTTGAAACCTTGTTTGTTTCCATCAGGTATGCGAAGTAAAATTTCCTCTACAAAAGAATTAGCTCTATCCTGAGCTGCTTTGCCTTGAAGTGCAATTTCATCTAAACCATCAAAAATTATCAAAAGTCTTTTCTTCCCTATTTTAGGGTCTAAAGGATTTTGATGGATAAACCTATTATACTTAACGAATTTTTCCATACCATCAATTAAAGTGACATTTATGTCAAATATATGTAGTGGTATATAAACTGTTGTAATATCGGTGGTATTTGCGATTCTATAAGCAAAAATTTTGGCAAATGATGATTTACCAGACCCCGGCCCTCCACTTAGAAAACGAATACATGACTTCTTAGAAAAATTTTTAACCCACTCATTAAAATCTGTTTCAAGGTCAAAAACAATTTTTTCTGTTAGGATGTCCCCATCAACCTTACTTTCGTGATAGCCCCTAAGAGGGATATAAATTTGTTCAAGGCCAAAATGTTCTGCAAACATTCGATCTTTAATTTGTTTTTTAAGCCATTGATTATATAGTTGCCACCCTCTACTTTCATCAGTAGCTTTTATAAATGGCGTACTATAAAAATCCAATAAAGATTGATATCTTTGATCATTGTTCCATTCGTCATTCAAAGCAAAAACGAAAAAGTCATTAAATCTATTTGAAATCAAATGAGCATCGTTTTGTTTGACTCCAAAGTCAATAAACCATTTTTTTAGTAGTGGCCTTATTTTGTTTAAAAATTCTGATTCACCCGGTCGATTAAAAAAGCTACGATCAATTGTAATTTCTATCTTTTCAAATTCGATTTCAAATTTTTCTGATACTTTCTCAAAAGTTGAACTATCAAATTTGCCATCGTACAAATCCTCATATTCTTTAGCTAAATTAAAAATGGTTGAGATAAGTGATTTATAAATTAATAGAAAGGCAATTTCTCCTGGTTTTTTTGCGAAACCTGATCCATTAATCGTTTCAATAGCAGCTTCACCAACACCGGCCCAATCGAACGAGATTCCCTTTAAACCGATCTTACCTAACCCAGCAAATAGTTGTTCTCTTGGTATATCAATTTCTCTTTTCCAAACAGAAATCGGTTTTGTAATCTTAAGCTCATTAGCTCCTAATTTATATATATCTGTCACTTGAGAATCCCTAAGCTTAATTGATATTAACTAATAACGAATATCCATCCTTTTTTGAACTGTACACACAAAATTATGATACGTTTTTTATATTTTTGTTTTTAAAAACCTCATATTCTTTTTAAGAGAACAATATGATGTGTGGTTCTGTATATCCCCTTATTATCCAACCACTAACCGTATATCTTGAAAATTTGAATGTTATCCAACCAAATGAAGACAGGCTGGATTAATTACGAAAATCAAGACTGTTGAAGATTAAACATCCCAAACAGCGAAATGCAAGAGTAAATTTAATGCCCTGTTAAATTTCCTTTTCAGGAGAATGAAAAGAATTTACAGCAGCCTTAGTTTTTCAGAAAGCCAATCGATTCAATAGACGCCTTTTCATATTTTTTGTTGTAATTTTGAAATGTCAGATAATGCTGTTTGAACCCCGGTGTGTAGGCCTTGGGCGGGGAGGGGGCGTAAGCGGCTTTTGAGGAGCCGATTGCCAACGGCCGTGGACCGCGATTACGGCGCGGGAAAGTAGGCGGAAAAAAGAGAAAACATCAGGGGGATGGAGATAAGCAGGGTCAGATAGCTGGCCACAATGAACTGGTTGGTGATGGCAAAATCACCGCCCTGGCGCTGGGTGACGATGGGTATGGCGGTGATGGGCGGCACCGTGCTCTGGAGGAAGATGATCATGGCGATGGGATAGGATGGTCTGATTACCAATAGTACACCCAAAAAAAACAGGGGGAATAAAAAGTTTTTTACCAATACGAATTTGAAAATTTCCCCTGTCTGAATCCTTCCTTTTTCTTTGAAATCCATAAAGATATTACCCCCCAGGATGATCATCACCAAGGGAAGGGCCATGGCGCCGATGAGGGAAAATTGGGTGGTGATGAATCCGGGAATAAAGCGCTGGGCGCCCAAAAGCCGGATAATGAGTGCAACCAGGGTCATGATAAGGGCCGGGTGGATGATCCGTTTCCAGTTGACCTCTTCCTTTGTCCGGTTGTTGAAGAAAAACCGGTAGGTACTGAAAAACAGGGCCGGGTGAAATGAAATAAAGAGAAAAAGCATCACCAGAAAGGTACTGTCCTGGCCGAAAAGGCCGGTAATAATGGCCAGGGGAAAGAATATACCGTTCTGGTAGAATAGGCTGATGGCAAATTCACGTCGGGTGCCGGGCTGTGAGATGAGCATGCCTGCCAGACTCAGGGCCAGGGCCAGGATGGTGAAAAATATCCACCAAAGGGGGATGGCCCACCAATTGGGAAAGGCCTCCAGGGTAAAATTTTTAATGATACTGATAAAGATCAGGCAGGGCAGGGCAATATCCAGGGCCAGGGGGGACAAAAAGCCCAGCACGTTTCCCGGCATGATCCTTCTTCCGATGATATAAAATCCAAGGGCGCCCAGGCCGAGAAGCACACCTACCGATTCAAAAATTGTCCAGAAAACAGTCATAATACTTTATCTTTGATGGCATTATTGGGGACAGAGTGCGTCTTGTTCATCATTGGCTTTTTCCAGGTCTCCGGGGGTGTTGATGTTGAAAAAAGAACGCAGGCCTGGATCGAATGATTTGAGCCGGGACCCGGGTATCCGTATGGTCGGCCCCCTGTCAAAGATTTCAACAATCCTGTAGGTTTCATTTTCAAGGCAGTCCTCCAGGTCTTTAACGCATTTTTTCGAGTATGCGGCGCATAGGGGCTCATATCCTTTGGGCATTTGGGGAACCACCACATAGGTTTCCGGGGTAATGTGGGAGAGCACCGCTTCAATGAGCCGGGGCTCAAGAAAGGGGGAATCGCAGGCAACGGCAAATGCAAAGGGAAAAGAGGCATGGTACAGGCCCGCATGCAGTCCTGTCATGGAACTTCTGACCTGGTAAATATCAGAGACAATTTTAAAATCCCATTCCCGGTACAGCTCAGGGGTGTTGGTTACCAGGATGATCTCCTGGAAAAGCGCCTTAAATATGCCATAGGTGTTGTCTATAATCTTTTTACCGTTGATTTCAATAAAGGCTTTGTTTCTGCCGGAGAGCCGGGTGCTCAGCCCGCCTGCCAGGATGATGCCGGTATAGGGATATGCCATAATATGATTACCTGTAGTAAGCGGTTGCTCCGTGTTTACCCCTGTCAATACATCAGGTTGGGCAGAAACAGAATGATCTGGGGAAAGAGAATCAGGATGACGATGCCCACGGCGGTGGTCAGCAGGAAGGGGAGGATCCCTTTGAAAATGGATTCCAGGGAGATGTCTCCGATCACATTTCTGGATACGCCGTATACCACATAGACGTTAATTCCCACAGGGGGGGTGATAACGCCCATTTCCGTTACCATCACGATGATGACCCCGAACCAGATGGGGTCGTATCCCAGGTTGACAACAATGGGATAGAATATGGGGATGGTGAGCATGATCAGTCCCAGCGAATCCATGAAGCATCCGCCCACAAAATAGATCAGCACGATAATGCCCATGATCATGAAGGGGGGAAGATCAAATCCGCCCACCCAGGTGGCTACCTCAAAGGGAATCCGGGTAACGGCAAGGAATTTACCGAAGATAACGGCACCGGCAATGAGGAACATGATCATTGTGGAGGTCTGGAGGGTTTCGTACAGGGATTTCACAAAGGCCTTCCAGGTCAGCTGCCGGCGCATGACAGATACGATGAGCACCCCAAGGACGCCCACGGCTGCCGATTCGGTCGGGGTGAAAAAACCGTAGAACAGCCCGCTCATGACCAGGAGGAAGACCACCAGGGTGTCGGCCAGGCCGGCAAGGGCCCGGATCTTCTGGGACAGGGTGAATTTTTCCCCCCGGGGGCCCTGGGTCGGATCCAGCTTACAGGTGGCCCAGACACAGATAATAAAGAGAAATGTCATGAGAAAGGCCGGGAAAATTCCGGATACAAAAAGTGCCCCGATGGACTGCTCCGTCAGAATCCCGTAGATGATCAGCACCACGCTGGGGGGCATGATCATCCCAAGTCCCCCGCCCGAGGCCACGGATCCTGCCGCAAGGGAGTCGGCATATCCGAACCGCTTCATTTCCGGCATCCCCACCGTGGCCATGGTGGCTGCCGTGGCCGGGCTGGACCCGCAGACCGCGCCAAAGGCGGTGCAGGTGGATACCGTTGCCATGGCCAGCCCGCCCTGGACATTGCCCAGGAAGCTGTATGCGGTATTGTACAATTTCCGGCTGATGCCGCCGTTAAAGGCCAGCTGTCCCATGAGAACAAACAGGGGGATGGTTGTGAGTTCATAGGAAGAGAACGAGTCGTAAAAGTTACTGGGCAGCATGGTCATGCTGCCGGAGAAGGAAATCAGGTAACCGAAACCGATAAAGCCGACCATGGTCATCACATAGGCCACGGGCATCTTGGTCATAAAAATGGCAAGCATGGTCACAATACCGATGATACCGACGGTGGTGGGGCTCATATCGTATTTTTACTCCTTTAAAAAGCGGGCGGTGATATCCCTTAAGATCATTAAAGCGAAAATCAGGAAACAAAAGGCCAGCACATAGACCAGATAATGCATGGGAAGCTCAAGGTTCATGGACCGCTCGCCCGATTCGGCCACGGAGCCGGCATAGATGAACATACGCCAGGTGAGCACTCCCATGATGGCCAGAGAACAGGTCAGGGTAGCTATTTTCAATCTGTCCTGAACGGTTTTTGACAGCAGCCGCACCAGTATTTCAACACCGATGTGAACATCCTTGATATGGGAGTAGGGCAGCGCCAAAGCAATGGCCAGTGTCGCGAATATGGCCACAATTTCTTCAGACCCGTAAATGGGGATATTGAATGCCCCCCGGAGGAAAACATCGGCACAGGTGACCGCACACATTCCCATGAGGCAGATGGCGGCAAGCACTTTCATTTTTTCCTGCAATTTATCCATGAGTACCCATATTTTTTTCATAAATATCCTTATAGAAAAGCAGGTGGCAACCGGGGTTGACTCGGCTGGGCGGGGGCTCCGGAAAGCGTCTGCCGTTTCCGGAGCCCCCGCCCGTGCCAAATGGGGTTATCCGGCCCTGGGGCCGGAAGGGGGCTCTATTTTGATGCAGCCAGTGTATCAATGATGAAATTTACAACTTCAGTTCCCTTGAGTCCTTTTTTATTTAATTTTTCGGCATAGTTCATCAGCTCGGGGCGGACCGCAGCCTTCCACCGTTTTGATTCGGCCGGGGCAAGGGTGATGATTTCTCCGCCTTTTTCCAGGAAGAAGGCCTTGCCAGCCTTGTCAATATCATCCCAGGCCTGGCCGTGTTTGACCTGCCATTCCTTGTTGATGTCCAGGATGACTTTTTGCTGCTCAGGGGTGAGCATGGCCCATTTGTCCTTGTTCATGGTGACGATCATGGCCGTGGTATAGGCAACCGAATTTTCAGCCACGCAGTACTTGACCACTTCGCCCAGCTTCCAGCCCTTATTGGCTTCCAGGGGATGGGCACAGCCGTCCACCACTTTTTTCTGCAGGCTCTGGTAGGCGTCCCGCATGCTCTGGGCCACGGGAGAGGCGCCAAGGGCCTTGACCAGTATGGTGCTCATGCCCGTGGAGCGAATTTTTTTGCCGGCCAGGTCCTCGAGGGAGTGGATGGGGTCTTTAACGGTGTTGATATATCCGGGGCCGTGGGCATGGAGGAACATCACCTTGGTGTCCTTGAATTCTTCAGGATCGAATTTTTCCAGGACGGCATTGGCCACGCGGGTGGCGGTGACGCCGTCGGGGTAGCCAAAGGGAAGGTCCACAGCGCCCAGAATCGGGAAACGGCCGCGGGAATAGGCCAGAACGGTCATGCCGATGTCCGCAACGCCCTGGGCCACGGCGTCATAGATCTGCTGGGGTTTGGCAAGGGTGCTGCCCGGGTAGTAGTCGATTTTGACGGCGCCGTTGGTCCGTTTCTCCACCTCTTTGCACCAGGAGTCGGCCAGGATGGACTGGCCGTGGAAGGGCGGAAAAAAGTTGGCGTAGGTCAGCTTTATCGTCTTTGCCTGAACCGCAGCCCCTCCCCCGAAGATCACTAGAATTGCTGCCAGCGCCATAAAGGTGATGATTCTCTTAGTCTGCATCTGTAAACCTCCCGTTATTTAGTGGCAAGACGTACGAAATACCAGGTCCCCTTCGTCCATCTTCCCGGTTAAAAAACAAAATCAAAAGTAACGCTGCGGACTTATTGATTATTTTTCTATATCGTCTGGTTAACGGCTATGTGGTCATAATGCAATATTTCATACAATCTGACTCCTGAAAAAATTAAGATCAATACATAGTGAAAAGATTGATCTAAGGGATTGTAAATGAGCTGTTTGGCATCCAATTTTTTCCATCATTATTCACAATGATTGTGGAAGTCAAGGAAAAAATGCATGGGGGAAATTATGGATTTTTTTGAAAAAAAGTTGACAAGCGGATAATTGCATGTAATCTTGCATAAAAATATGGATGTAATCTATTTTCGTCGGTGGAGATAAATTCTGAATTTCATCTCGGATGATTTACGCTGACACCACTATTTTCACAAAGACGGAAAAATCCTGGCAGAGTTAAGGTTTTACGAGGCGGTATTGAAATTCGGACCGGTGTATTCAGGTGAACGATTGATTCATGTGTATGAATCCCAGGTGAGAACCATACAAAGGTATGAGGAGGCAATTGTCAATGAAGCCCATTAAAACAAAGGACAAGACTGTTTTAAGGTCTTTGGGACTTGGCGGCTATTTCGGCGGCGGTGCAGAGGGCATGGTGGACGTGTTGAAAGGAAAAATCGTTCGGGTCCGCCCCATGCGTTATGGATGGAAATATGACAAAGCAGATGTGCGCCAATGGGAGATCAAACGGGACGGCAAGTCCATAACGCCTTCCTGGAAATCCCTGCCCGGGCCCTTTTCCCTGGCCTATAAAAAACGGGTCTATTCCCCCAACAGGATCAAATATCCCATGAAACGGGTGGACTGGGACCCCAAGGGGGATCGGAATACCCAGAACCGCGGCAAGAGCAAATTTGTCCGGATCTCCTGGGATGAAGCCGCAAAGCTTGTGGCCGACGAAATCCGGCGGGTGCACAAGACTTACGGGCACAACGCCGTCCTGCTCCAGGGGGACGGGCACGGAGAATGCAAAACCATCAATACCCCCCACGGCCATGCCGGGGTGCTTCTGGATAATCTGGGG
Source organism: Desulfobacter sp. (assembly GCA_028768525.1). Lineage (NCBI taxonomy): Bacteria > Pseudomonadati > Thermodesulfobacteriota > Desulfobacteria > Desulfobacterales > Desulfobacteraceae > Desulfobacter > Desulfobacter sp. The sequence continues at coordinate 5,100,389 of CP054837.1, forward strand.
GGATTTACCCTCCAGGTGAGAAATCCTGATTCCTGGGAGGGATGGTACTGGGGGGCCAAGCATGTCTGGGGCCAGGGGGCCCAGGGCATCATGTATCCGGCCGCAAATATCGTTAAGGACACCACCGAGCATGCGGACATGGTGCTGTTCTGGGGATGTGATCCCGAAACCACCCCCTGGGGATTCACCGGCCAGTTTGCCAGCCGTCTCTGTTATTTCTGGTCCGAGGTGGGCATCAAACAGGTCTACATCTGCCCGGATCTCAACTACGGGGCCGCCGTCCATGCCGATAAATGGATTCCTGTGCTGCCCAACACGGATGCGGCCCTTCAGCTGGCCATCATCTATATGTGGATAAAGGAGGGGACCTATAACAAGGAGTATGTGGAAACCCACACCGTCGGCTTTGACAAGGTCCAGTCCTATGTCCTTGGAGAAGAGGACGGGGTGCCCAAGACGCCTGAATGGGCGTCCAAAAAATGCGGGGTTCCCGAATGGACCATCAAGGCATTGGCCCGGGAGTTTGCCGAAAGGACAACCTCCATTGCCCATTATTTCGGCGGCGGAATGATCCGGGGGGCCTTTGCCCATGAACCGGCCCGGCTGGAATGTATCCTGCTCGGTATGCAGGGCCTGGGCGGCCCCGGGGTTCACCAGCATCAGCTTACCTATTTCGGCATGCCCAGGGCCGAAGGCCTGGGGGGGACCTTTTTCTGGAATCCTGAAATTGAGGAACGGCTCTCGCTGCCGGTTTTCTCCTCGGTGACCGCTTGGCAGGAGCAGGTGATCCCCAAAACATTGATCCAGCATGCCATTAACCGTGACGGCCCCATCAAGTTCTGCGGCACAGGCGCCCAGAACGCCCTGGTCCAGGATCAGTTCAACGAGTATACCTTTCCCATTGAAGAGGAAAAGGGGGGGACGGATATCCGCATGATCTGGACCGATACCCCCTGCCGGATTACCTGCTGGAACTACGGCAACGAAACCGAACTGGCCATGCAGAATTCCCAGGTGGAAACCATCGTGGCCCAGCATCCCTGGTTTGAGAATGACTGTCTCTATGCCGACATCGTGCTGCCGGCAAACACCTTCATGGAGGTGGATGACATCCTCACCAATATCCGCCAGGGCACCCAGCAGCCCAATATTATGATCGCGGATAAGGCCATTGAACCCATCGGCGAATCCAAAAGCGATTTTGAGATTGTGGTGGAAATTGGCAAGCAGTTCGGCATGGAAGAGGAATTGACGGACAATAAAACCATTGCCGATATGCAGAAGAAAGTATGGGAGTACATGGGCGGCGAGGACCTGGTTTCCTGGGAGGAGCTATCCGAGAAACGGTACTGGGTTTATAATACGGCCGAAGACTGGGAAGAGGATCCCCCGGGATTCAGGAAATTTTACGAAGACCCGGAAAGAAATCCTCTGGGGACGCCCACGGGCAAGCTGGAATTTTATTCCGAAAGTTTGGCCAAACGATTTCCCGATGATAATGAACGCCCCCCCATCCCCAAGTGGATCGAAAAGAGCGACTACCACGATGAACGGCTGTCCAGCCACAGGGCAAAGATGTTTCCCCTTCTGGTGATGTCCAACCACGGCCGCTGGCGGGTCCATGCCCAGTGCGACGATATTACCTGGACGAGGGAAGCGCCCACATGCAAGGTTCTGGGCCCGGACGGGTATAAATACGAACCGGTATGGCTGCATCCGTCGGAAGCCGCCAAACGGGGCATCAAAAACGGGGACATCGTGAAAATTTATAATGAACGGGGCATTGTGCTGGCAGGGGCCTATGTGACCGAGCGTATCCGGCCCGGCGTCATTTCCGTGGATCACGGGGCCCGCCATGATCCCATCAAGATCGGCGAGGTGGAACGGGGCGGTGCCATCAACACCATCACCCCCAGCCCCATCACATCCAAGAATTGTGTGGGCAACGTGGTACAGGGGTATCTTGCCGAAGTTCAGCGGCTGTCCGGCAAGGAAATGGACCAGTGGCGCAGGGATTTCCCCGAGGCCTTTGACCGGGAATATGACCCTGCGGCCGGATTAAGATTTGACGCGTGGATTGAGGGAGGTGCCAAATAATGAAAGCCTTTTATCTGGATTTATCCGTCTGCAACGGCTGCTACTGCTGCCAGATTGCCTGCAAGGACGAGCATGTGGCCAATGACTGGAGCCCCTATGCCAAGCCCCAGCCCGACACCGGCCAGTTCTGGATCGGCATCACCGAGCTGGTGCGCGGCCAGGTGCCCAAGGTGAAGGTGACCTATATCCCTAAAATGTGCCACCACTGCGACGATGCCCCCTGTATTGAGCAGTGTGCATACGACGCCATTGAAAAGCGCAGCGACGGCCTGGTTCTCATCCACCCGGATAAATGCACCGGCTGCAAGCTGTGCAAGGATACCTGCCCCCATGATGCCATTTATTTCAATGAAAACCTGAACATTGCCCAGAAATGCACCGGGTGCAGCCATCTTCTGGACAACGACGATGAGTGGGAGGTCCCCAGATGCGTGGACCAGTGCCCCACCGACGCCCTGAGGTTCGGGGAGGAATCCGAGTTTTCAGACTTCATCAAGGATGCGGAGTTCCTGAACCCCGAGGCCGGGACCCAATCCAGGGTCTATTATAAAAACCTGCCCAGAAAATTTGTGGCGGGCACGGTGTACGATCCTGTGGAAAAAGAGGTGATCATCGGCGCCGCCTGTTCCCTTACCGATGATGACAGCGGGGAAACCTTCACCGCCGTCACCGATAATTTCGGGGATTTCTGGTTCCGCAAGCTCGGCGATGCCCGCAGTTTTACCCTGGACATTGAAAAGGACGGGGCAAAAAAGACCATTAAGAATATTGTAACAGATAAGGATTTAAGCCTGGGGGATATTCCCATGCAGGTTTAGATGGATAGGAATGGGAATCAGGATGTCAATTTGACATCCCCCTTTGAACAATGCCGCAGCCGGTGCCGTCCTGGCACCGGCTGCCAGGCGTTGGGGTTAATTCAGGTCCCCGGCGCACTCAATAATATACTCGGCCATCTGCCGTTTATTATCGGGCAGATCCTTTTCAGCCTCAATGGCGGCCCTGAGCTGTTCCGTGAGGGTGCCGACCTTTTCCCTATTTTTCCATTTTGCACCGAAAATACGCCCGGCCTCGACCTCGATCTGTTTTGCAGTCATTCTTTTCATGGGCTCCTCCTTATACTATTAGGGTTTTTAAAAAGGGACTGGATTTAAGGAATATAAATCTGATAATAAAAAACAAATGGCATTTTGCATGTAATGTGGTATTGTGTATGGCATATCAGGCTTATCTCCGCCATGTCAAGAGAACATTATAATATATAAATATTTAAGGAGAAACTCCAGCATGAAAATTATGGTATACAGCAAAAACACCCCCGGTGATTCCGCAGCCATGGATCTTGCGCTCAGCCATGCGAAAGCATTTGATGCCTCCATTGAACTTGTCTCCGCCATTTCAGACCAGTCAAACACACCTGAAGAAGTGATTGAAGATGTCTCAAAACGGCTGAAGACACAGGCGGCCGAAACCGCTGAAAACCACAATGTTAAATGCGAATCCCAACTGGTTCTCACCTCACTTCCCATTGGAGAAGCCCTGGTGCAATATGCGGAAAAAAACAAAATAGATGAAATCATCATGCCCTTTAGAAAACGCTCCAAACTGGGCAAGCTCTTTTTCGGATCAGATACCCAGTATATCATCCTGGAAGCACCCTGCCGGGTAATAACCCTTAAAGACAGCTGATGTCACAGGAGCGTAACCGGCCAGACGGGGTGTTCAAACGTCTGTTTTATCCCCAGAGCATTGCCGTTATCGGGGCAAGCAACAATGAATTAAAACCAGGGGGACGGGTATTTAAAAACATCCTGGAAGGGGGCTACGGTGGCCAGCTGTGGCCGGTGAATCCCAAATCGTCCAGGATCATGGGCCTGTCGGCCTTCCCGGACATTGACTCCCTGCCCGAAGCCCCGGACCTGGCCCTTGTCGCCATTCCCGCACCGGCCGTTCCCGGGGCGGTGAACCATCTTGCCCTAAAGGGGAACAGGGCCGCCATTATCCTGACCGCAGGGTTCGGCGAGACCGGTGAAGCCGGGAAAAAAATGGAAGATCAGATTCTCCATACGGCCGAGGCCCATGGCATGGCCGTGGTCGGGCCCAATTGTTCGGGGTTTCTCACACCGGCCTATTCGGGAAAGTTTGCCGGCATCATCCCCCCGCTACAGCCGGGATGCGTGGATGTGGTTTCAGGGTCCGGCGCCACCGTGGATTATCTCATGGAGCAGGCCGGTGCCAGGGGAATCCGGTTCAGCCATGTGGTCAACCTGGGAAATTCCATCCAACTGGGTGTGGAGGACATGCTCGGCCTTCTGGATGGAAACCACGGCCCCCGGAGCGCCAAAATCATTCTGCTCTACCTGGAAGCGGTGGGCAAGCCCGGAAAACTGCTGGCCCATGCCCGCAGCCTGATCCGGAAGGGGTGCACCCTCATAGGCATCAAATCCGGCGCCTCCGGTGCCGGCGCCCGGGCCGCAGCCAGCCACACCGGGGCCATGGCCACCGCAGACCATACGGTCCAGGCCCTCCTGGACAAGGCCGGAATCATCCGGGTGAAGAGCAAGGCGGAACTCATCGAAACCACCTGCGCCCTCATGGCCATGTCCGGACTGCCGCAGGGGAACCGGGCCTGCATTGTCACCGACGCCGGGGGGCCGGGGGTGATGCTGGCCGATGCCCTTGAACGGGAGGGCATCTCCCTTCCCAGGCTTTCCGGCAATACCCTTGACGCCCTCGGGCAGGTGCTGCCCCCCCAGGCCGCCCTTGAGAACCCCATTGACTGCCTCCCCTCCAGGACCGGGGGGCAGCTTCAGGCCGTATTTGAGGTGCTGGGGAAAAAAGAGGCCGGACACCTGGATATGATTTTTTTTATTTCCGGCAACTCCGGTTTATCGGACAACGGTGAAATCTACGATGCCGTGGCCGCGGCACAAAAGAGCTGTCCCATTCCCATTCTGCCGGTGCTCTCCTCCATCACCACCTGTGAAGATTTATTAAAGGAATGGGCCCGTCAGGGCCGGGTTTACTTCCTCGATGAGGTGGCGGCCGGAGCGGCCGCGGGCCGTTTGGTCCACCGTCCCCGCCCGGATTGGGGGAGGGCGGAGCTTCCCGACTATGACCGGGAGGCCCTGGAAAACCTGCTTTCCGACCAGACCGGCGCCCTCTCTTCCACCGCGGCAAAAGCCGTGCTCCATGCCGCCGGGTTTACCCTCCCCCGACAGCAGGTTGCCTCCGGGCCGGGCCAGCTTGAGGCTGCCTGCCGGGCCATCGGGTTTCCCCTGGCCATGAAAGTGGAGGGGCTTTTGCACAAAACCGATCTGGGCGGCGTCCGGGTGAACATCACCACCATGGACCAGGCCCTTGGGGCCTGGCATGAACTCATGGTCCTTCCCGGGGCCCGGGGGGTGATGGTCCAGGAGATGGTCAGGGGCCTGGAAGTCATCATCGGCGCGGTCAGGGATGGGGAATTCGGTTCGCTCATCATGTTCGGGCTGGGGGGGATCCATGCCGAAGTGCTCAAGGATGTCCGCTTTTCCCTGTCAACACCGGAATTTCCCCTCTCCCCCGGGGAGGCCGAAAAGATGATCCGGGGCATCCGGTCCTATCCCATCCTGGAAGGGGTGAGGGGACAGGCCGGGGTCTGCCCGGAGACCCTGGCCGACTGCCTGGTCCGCACGGCGAGGCTGGTGACGGATTTCCCCGGGATCAGGGAGCTTGACCTCAATCCGGTCAAGGGCGAGGGCGCCGCCCTCTATGCCGTTGATGCCCGGATTCTCATGGACTGAACCAGGGCTCCCGGTATATCCTTGAATTTATTCCTGAAAAAAAACATTGCCCAATACGCGGTAAAAGCATAGGTTATATCCCCCCGGTCTTGGGGCCGGGGGAGATATAATTGAAAAGAAACGGGTTAGGAAAGAGTTAATGTATCCAAGCAGTACACATATCAGCATCATTTTTTCACGGGGATGGATTGTCACCTTTGCCTCGGCCGCCCTGGGCCTTGCCCTGGGCATCCTCTATGTATGGAGCGTCATTAAATCGGGGATTCCCGACGCCTGGGGCTGGTCCCATGCCGACAAGGCGCTTCCCTATTCAACCATGGCCATTGTCTTCTCATTTGTCATGGTGCCGGCGGGCCGGCTCCAGGACCGGTTCGGACCCCGGCCCATCATCCTGGGCGGGGGGCTTCTGGCGGGTCTGGGCTGCATCATTGCAGGCGTCAGCAACGGGTCCCTCATGGGCTATGTGGCCGGTTTCGGTGTCATGGCCGGCATGGGGGTGGGCAGCGCCTATTCCGCGTTGACGCCGGCCACCATCAAGTGGTTTCCCCCCGAGAAAACCGGGCTCACCGCAGGCATTGTGGTGGCCGGATCGGGCATGGCCCCCCTTCCCCTGGCCCCGCTCACGGCCTGGCTCTTAAAGGCCTTTTCCGTGACAACGCCGGAGGGCGTTGTCCATGCCGGGATCGGGCCGGCCATGATCGCCCTGGGGGTGCTGCTCTGGATCGCCACCCTGGGCCTGGTCTGGTTCATCTATAATCCGCCCATGGGATTCAAGCCTCCCTCAAATCCGGGAAAACAAGGCCCGGGGCTGGGTGACCATGAGTTCACCTGGCAGCAGATGCTCGGCACCGCCCAGTTCTGGCTCATGTTTGTCATGTATTTTTCCGGCGCTTCCGCCGGCCTGGTATTCATCGGCACGGCCGCCCAGCTGGGCCGGGAGGTGCTGGGGGAGATGGCCTTTTTTGCCGTGGTGGTCATTGCCGCCGGCAATACCCTGGGGCGGATCCTGGCCGGGGTTGTCTCGGACAGGGTGGGCAGGCAGCCGGCGCTCTTTGCCGAATTCACCTGCCAGGCCGCCGTTGTGGGCGCCCTTTATCTGCTGATGAAAACCGGGGGACCTTCCTGGATGGCCGTGCTGGCGGTGATGTTCATGATCGGGCTCAATTACGGGGCCAACCTCACCATTTTTCCGGCCGCCTGCAAGGACTATTTCGGCATCCGCAACTTCGGGCTCAACTATGGCTGCCTCTTTACGGCATTTGGCGCGGCCGGCCTGATCATGCCCTGGCTCAACGGCCTGATCCGGGATCTCACCGGGAAAACCGACCTTTCCTATTTTCTGATCATGGGACTATTGGTCCTTTCCGCAGCCCTGGCATTGATCAGCCGGAATCTGGGGGCACCCTCCCTGAAAAACAGCCCCATGAAAAAAAAGGAAAACCCCCAAAACGCCCGTTCATTCGCACTTGACTCAGGAGACTGAACCCTATGGCCATTATTACTATTTCAAGGGGAACATTCGGCGGCGGAAAAGCCGTTGCCCAGGCCGTTGCAGAACGGCTGGACTATAATTGCATCAGCCGCGAGATCATCGTAGGGGAAGCCGCCCGGGCCTTTGACATGCCGGAGAAAGCCCTGAACGATTCCATTTTAAAGGCCCCCGGCCCCCTGGGACTGAAAACCAATAGGATCATCAGCAATGTCAGGTTTCTGAGGGCCGCCCTCATTGAAAAAGGCCGGGACAATAAAATGGTCTACCACGGCTACGGCGGCCACCTCCTGCTCAAGGGGATGCCCAACCTGCTCACCGTCAAGGTGGTGGCCGGCATGGACTACAGGATCAGCCATGCCATGGAAAATGAAGGGTTCACAAAGGAGGAGGCCCTTGCCCACATCATTGAGATGGATAAAAACAGGGACCACTGGGCCCGGGCGGTCTGGGGGGTGGAACAGGCGGACAACACCTGTTTCGACCTCATGGTCAATCTGGACCAGATCAGTGTGGAAGGGGCCGCGGATGTGATTGTCCGGGCCGCCCGGGAACCGGCCTTCCAGGAAACCGAGGCCCACCGGCAGAAGCTGGAAGACGAACTCATCGTCTCCAGAATCTGGGCCCGGATCATTAAAAACAAACCCACCCGCTTTGTCCAGATCCATCTCTACGCCAACAAGGGCCAAGTCACCATCACCGGCGACCTGGGCTCCAATAAATTAAAGGAGGCGGTGGTGAATATCGCCAGGGAGACCCAAGGGGTGCAAAAAGTGGAGAACCAGCTCAATATCGGATCCAGCTGGCTCTGGTAGGATATCCCGAAGTTGCCGCCGAAGATCCGGCAGGTCCATTGTTGAGATCAAATTTTTGATCCGCACCGGTCAGGAAATCATGTCCTGAAAATTGCCCCCGAGAATCCGCTCCCGGATGCTCCGGTTCGGAAACATCACGGCCAGCCGGCCTTTAATAAAACCGTTGTCAAACAAACCGTCCGGGTCTTTTGTTCCGAAAGGCCCGTCAGAACCGAAAATACAGCGCTCCGCCCCCAGCGCGTCCACTGCGCTGCGGGTAATTGCTTCATCCACATAGGCATCGGCGGAAAGGTCCACATAGATATTTTGGCGATGCCGGATGGTTTCCCATCCATCCTTGAAACCGGGAAAGGCGGCATGGGCCAGGATAAGCTTGAGTTCAGGCAGTTCATTCGCCAGGGGCATGAAATCCCCGTGCGTTCCGAACCCCGGATGGATCAGCAGGGGCATGCCCTTTGCCGCCGCTTTTTCCGCCACGGGCAGCAGGGCCTCGGGTGCATAGCGGTGCCAGAAGGGATGGGCCTTGATGCCGATGAACCCCGGGCAGCCTGCCCATCGGTCCATTTCATCCAGGGGATCATGGTTCCCCTGGGGGTTAACGAAGATCCATCCCAGGAATCTGTCCGGATATTCGGCCAGGGCTGCGGCCACCGGCGCATTGTCCGGGGCCGGATATATTTTCAACGGGCCTGAGGGCAGGCGGATATCCCCCTCGGGGGTGAACCGGGTCAGCAGACGTTCGGCAATTCCCCGGAGTGGGCGGTGAATCAGCAGAAACCGCAGCAGCCTCAGTTGAAATTCGTCGGGATGGGGAAAAGGATCGCACATGTTGGGGATGAGTGCGGTTTTGTCGATCCCGTGCCGGTCCATTTTTGCCAGGAGATTTTCAAGGGGCTGGATTCTCGGGTCGAGGTGGTAGTGGGCGTCTATGATCATGGTCAATTTCCCGGTCCTTTTTGATTGTCTTATTTTTCAGGAATTTAAATTATCGTTCGCTGGGAATTATAAATGACGATTAAGGCATTTTCAATGTTGAGTTTTCTCGAACAGGTTGTTAAATTGAGTTGATGGCTGTTGGTTGCTCCAGTAGCAACCTGGCAGCCATTTTTTTTATTTGTAGGGCGTAAGTTAAGGAATCAGTACAAAAAATTTACCTAAAACGAGAGTAGAAATGACATTACGAATCAATGGAGAATCTATTTCTGTTCCATCAATCAGAAAGCTGAAAGAGCTGAGCGGTGAGAATGTGAAATTGTGTATGCAATGTGCAACATGTACGGGGATGTGTCCAATGGCTGAAGAAATGGACCTTTCGCCCAGGCAGGTTATGCACCTCATACAATTCGGTCTTGAGAATAAGCTCGCCGATATCAATAGCTATTGGAAATGCGCGTCGTGCCATGCCTGCACGGCAAAGTGCCCCAGGGGTATTGATATTGCGGAAGTTATGGAGGCCCTCAGGCAGAAGGTTCTCAGAAAAAGTAAAAACAGGATCAATCTTTCAGAAATACCCAAAGAAGATATACGAAAGATGCCCCAGATGGCCTTTGTTGCCGGGTTTAGAAAGTTTACGAGTTAAGGAGCACAATGAAGATTAGCTATTATCCCGGGTGCACACTGAAGACAAAGGCCAAAAACCTTGATATGGCCGCCGTTGCTTCACTTGAGAAACTCGGTGTTGAAGTAGAAGAAATTGATAGATGGAATTGTTGCGGAGCCGTATATTCGCTCACCGACGATGACTTAATCCATATGGTCGGCCCCGTGCGCAACCTGATACGGGCAAAAGAGCAGGGGGCTAAAAAACTAGTTACACTCTGTTCCATGTGTTACAACACGCTGGCCCGGGCCAACGCGCTCATGAGAACCAATGAAGTCAAGCGTGACACCATTAACCGCTTTATGGATGAGGAAATTGACTACTTTGGCGAAGTCGAAGTGGTTCATTACCTCACCTTATTAAAAGATGAAATCGGCTGGGATGCCGTCAAAGAGAAGGTGGTGACGCCCCTGGAAGGGCTAAGGGTTGCCCCCTATTACGGCTGCACCCTGCAGCGGCCCGCATCCGTCGGCATCGAACCCCATGGCAGTTATGAACTCATGACAGGCATGCTCGAGGCCATCGGCGCTGAAGCAAAACAATTTACCGCAGCGGATAAGTGCTGCGGTTCCTACCAGGTTCTCACGGCCCAAGGCGGCGCCGACAGGACATCGGGCGTCATCATGGACAGTGCAAAAGAGGCCGGCGCGGAAGCCATTGCAACCAGTTGCCCCCTTTGTGAGTATAACCTGCGCAAACAGGATGGATTACCTGCCTATTATTTTAGTCAGCTGCTGGCAGTGGCACTTGGTGTGGAAAAAGACCTTTGCCATTTTGAATTAAGTGCACCGGCAGCCTTGGAATTGCTTGAAATTAAAAAGTACCTGGCCGCTTAGTGGTGGTGAAACGGAGATATGATTATGTGTGAACTAGATACAAAAGCGCCAAAAATCGCCACAGGGGACAGGGCTATTTTACCCGAGGGCGCCAGGACCATCCCCATATTTGTCATGGGGAAACAATATGATGTTCCTGAAACCCTGACAATAATGAAGGCCATGGAATTTGCCGGGTTCAAATTCCTGCGCGGCTCAGGCTGCCGGGGGGGGATTTGCGGTGCCTGCCCAACGGTTTACCGCAAAGCCGGCGATTACAAGCTCTACTACGGATTGGCCTGCCAGACCGTGGTTGAACCGGATATGTATTTGGCGCAAATCCCTTTCTTTCCCGCCAATCGGGCGGCCTTTGATCTTGAGGCGCTGGAAGGAAGTGTAGACACCATCCATGCATTATACCCGGAACTTTTCAGATGTGTTGCCTGTAACCAGTGTACAAAAGCATGCCCCATGGATGTGGACGTACTGGGCTACATCTCTGCAATAAAACAGGGGCAGATTGAAAAGGCCGCACGCCTTTCCTTTGACTGTATTCAGTGCGGCCTGTGCGCCAGCAGATGTATGGGGGAAATTCCCCAATACCATGTGGCCCAATTGGCCCGCAGGATTTTTGCGCGGTACATACAGCCCCAGGCAGAACACCTTGCCAAACGTGTACAAGACATTGAAGCAGGAAAGTATGACCCCATGCTGGATAAGCTTAATGGAATGGATAGGGAAGCCCTGGAAAAACTCTATGTAGAACGGGAAAGAGAGCCGGAGTTCGCCCCGGCCGGTGAGTGGCTTCCGAAAGATACATCAAACCTGTAAGTTTAAGAAAACCAGTTGAGGAGAATACCATGGCTTATACACCAGAAATGAAGGAATTAATAAAAAGGGTTGAGGCAACCCGGCCCGCCCGCCTTGAAAAAGCCCGGAGGGAAGAGCACTATCCCGCCCTTACAATGGCTCAAAGAGAAGAGGTTTTAAGCAAATTTCATCCCGATTACCAGGAGGATGGAAAACGCACCGTGGCTGTGGGTCCCAATAAGGGGGACACATACCAGGAGGGCGTTGCAGCCCTTCTTGAATCAAAATCCGTTGTCCGCCCGGACAAAGTGGATTTAACAAAAGTCGACCATGAAACCGATGTCCTGGTTATCGGCGGCGGTGGCGCCGGCACCTCTGCGGCGCTCATGGCCGCTGAAGGCGGCTGCAAGGTCATTATTGCCACCAAGCTCCGCCACGGGGATTCCAACACGGTGATGGCGGAAGGCGGCATCCAGGGCGCCACCCATGAAGGGGACTCCCCCTATTACCATTATCTGGATACCATTGGTGGCGGCCATTTTACCAACCAGCGTGATTTGGTGGCGGCGCTGGCAAATGATGCCCCCCTTTCGATTGCCTGGCTGGAAAAGCTTGGCATGATGTTTAACAAGTATGAAGACGGCCGCACCGTTGTCCGTCACTGCGGCGGCTCTTCAAGAAAGAGACTGCAGTCATCAGGGGATATGACCGGTGCGGAGATCATGCGGGTGGTCCGTGATGAGGTCCGCAACAGATCCGATCTCATTACCACCCTGGAGTTCAGCCCGGCCGTTGAGCTGCTGCTGGACGATGACGGGAAATGCGCCGGCGCCATTTTGATGAACATGGAAACCAAGGAGTTCTCCATTGTCAGGGCAAAGGCGGTGGTCATTGCAACCGGCGGTTTCGGCCGCCTGCACATTAAAGGGTTTGCCACCACCAACCACTATGGCGCCACCATGGACGGGGTGGTCATGGCATACAGGGCAGGGGTTGGCAACAAATCCCTTCACTCGACCCAATACCATCCCACAGGAACCGCCTACCCCGAGCAGAATGTGGGGCTCCTCATCACTGAGAAGGTTCGCGGGCTGGGCGCCCATGTATTAAACATTGACGGTGAACAGTTCTGTTTTCCCCTGGAGCCCCGTGATGTGGAATCTGCCGAGCTCATCTGCGAAGCCATGGAAAAGGGAAAAGGGATCATGACGCCCACAGGCCGTGTGGGGCTGTGGCTTGACTCGCCCATGATTGATGAACTCCACGGGCCGGGAACGGTGAAAAAAGAACTGCCCGCCAAGTTCATCCAGTTTGAGCGCCACGGCATCGATATCTCCAAAGAGCCGATGCTGGTATACCCGACCCTGCATTATCAAAACGGCGGCATCAATGTAAACGGCAACTCCGAAACTGTCGTGCCCGGATTGTATGCAGCCGGCGAGGCCATTGGCGGCGTCCACGGCGAGAACCGCCTCATGGGCAATTCACTGCAGGACATTATCACCTTTGGCCGCAGGGCTGGGGTTAATGCGTCCAAATATGTAAATGCAGGCGTTGAGTTAAAGAATCTGTCACTTGATCATGTGGTCAATTTTGAAAAAGAGCTGGAAGAAGCCGGTGTAACCGATCCTAAGGTTGCACCCATTGTGCTTCCCGACTACTCCACCGATGAAGTTGCCGAAAACCGCTGGCCGGATGCCCTTACCGACGGCGTTCCCGGCGTGTAATTTTACACCAAGGCGTTAACAGCGATACGGGGAGGTATTGTGGGTGTCCATGATACCTCCTCTTTTTCATCCCTGGCATTTTATAGAACGTTCCCGATCACCGAGTGCAAAAGGCTTCCACAAAACTTTGTATGAGCCTCTTACCTCCGCAAACCACAGAAAAAGAAAAAGCCACGGCCTTTTGCATCCGGTGTATTGGGTGGTTCTATCATTTCTTCCAAAGAGTTATCTCTGCATTATCTGTACTGGCTTTAATTATTTCCTCGTAATTTATATCAGGAAAGCGTGTCTTAAACACATCCCAAAGTTGGTCAAAGCCTTTAGCCTCACTTGGAATTGAGCATCCTATTTCGCCACCAAGAAATAAATACCACTCGTCCGGTTGTAAAGGTCCTTCGTCAGTTGTAACAAGTCGAATTTCAGTTATCTGGTTCCACCTGATTGATTCTCTTTTACGTTTTGGATGTTCGCAGGCTAAGCCATCTTCTGAAATGATTACAGTGTATGGGCCACCTGGAGTTGTTTCCCATACTTCTTTCTTCCGACCTTTGAGATTCAAAAATACTATTGTCGCGATTACTAAGAATAAAAAAATAAGAATTATTGACTTCACAGTTTATGCCTTATGATAGAACAAGTAGTTGACCGGTTCCGTCTATCTGCGTGATATGCGAAGCAGGATATCTCCACATTTGCAATAATATCCGATCAGTCCATACAATTTATAGCCGGATAACATGATGATTTTATTGATATTGACCTCAGATATCACACGGAGATACCACTTAATGGTACGAGATCACCATATCCCCTGCCAGGTTCGGATATAAACCTCCGTTGCAGATTCCCGGCTTAAACAGGTTCCAGAATTTTTACGGAAACGCCCGCCACCATATCCTTGGTCTTTTTCTGGTACTCCACCATATGGGGGGCGGCCAGGTGGGCTTTAAGGGCTTCGGGGCTTTCCCATTTTTCGATGATGGTGACGATTGTGCTGTCGGTTTCCTGGATGGGAAGTCCGGTGGGCAGGTCCTTTGCCGGCTCGTATCCCAGACACCCTTTTTCCTTGAGCACGTGGGGGACATTGGCTTTGAAAATATCGATGAATGCGTCGAGGAACTCTTCTTTGACTTTTATGGAAGCAAGGACATGGATCATGAGAATCTCCTGTATTGTGAAACAGATGGGCCTACGGTATCAGGTCTGCATGAATTTGAAAACGGAAATTTGACCGGCTCAAAAGAATAGGGGATGAATTGACTTTCAAAAACAGATCGGATATGACCAGACACGGCTTGTGGTGACAGGTATTGGAAATTTCGATATCGGTTGAAAAGGAAAGATGGTGTGACTCCATCACGGACCCGCCGCTGTGACCGGGGACGATAGCCGCAATCATGCCACTGTTTTAACCGACGGGAAGGCGCGGTTCATCGGATGATCCGGAAGTCAGAAGACCTGCCTCAAAGCGTGGTGCCGTGGATCCCGAGGAGACGGATCCGGGCCCGAAAGGATGGAATACGGCACCCCGGGCATTTTTGTTGATAATGTGCGGGGATTTTTTTAGGGCCGTGTCTTTTTTTCCACCACATCGTTCCGGGTCTTTTCTTCCTGCCTGCCGCCGTTTAACCGTTTTTTAAGTTATTCTTTCCGGTGCAATGGATGCGCATTGATATTCGGCACGGAGCTTTTAACACTTGGGGGTTAAACCATGGAAAATATAGATTTAAAGCAGAAACTGCCGGGGCGTCTTGATGAATTTCGCATGCTCCACAGGCAGACCCTTGAGCAGGGTGACAGATTCTGGGCCGGCCAGGCCAAATACCTGAAATGGCAGAAAGAATTTGTCTCTGTGGTCCAGGAGGATTTCTCCAGGGGCGAGGTGTCCTGGTTTGGGGAGGGGCGGCTGAACGCTGCTGAAAATGCCCTCCATCGAATCATTGAAAAGGGAATGGGCCAGAAGACGGCCCTTAAATTTTACCCTGGGCCCGGGGAGGCCCCCAGGACATACTCCTTTCACCAGTTAAATGAGGAGGTGCTCAAGCTGGCGGCAGCCCTTCACCAGGGGGGGCTTAAACAGGGGGACTGCATTGCACTGAATCTTCCCAACGGCCCTGAATTTATTATATGCGCCCTTGCTGCGGCCTATCTTGGGGTGACCTACCTCCCCATCGGCGGCCATCTGCCCGCCGCCCTGGTGGCCGATGATGTCAGGGAGTCCCGTGCCAAACTGCTCGTCATCGCCGCCCATGGTGCTGGTGAAGAACATGCCCAAACCGTCCACTCCCTGCTTGCCCCCCTGGACATTATCACCGTTGGGGGAAAAATCAAGGAGCTGCCGACCCTGCCGGAATACACCGCCCTGGCCGAGTCCGGCCGTGTTGAGCCGGCCTATCCCCGCGCTGACCATCCCCTCTTTGCCATATATGAAAACCGCCTGGCCGGCCAGCCTGTGGGGGCCGTGTTTGCCACGGGCGGTTTCCTGGTCCAGGCCCGCACTTCCTTTGATCTGGTTTTTAACAGGGCATTGGACCGGGATGAGCCAGAAATAATTGTCAACACCCTGGACCCGTCTAAAAGTGCCTGCCAGGCCTATGGGCTGTGGGGCCCGCTGACCAACGGCATCGGCATTGCCATCACCGGCGGTGATGAGGGGATTGATACCATTGAAACGCTGCTGGAAGGGGAGGGGAACCCGGCAATGATCTGCCGGCCCGGCCTGATTTCGGATCTCCGGCATCAATTGGGGCAAAACCGCCTGGACACCGGCAATCGGTTCTCGGTCATTGCCTGCTGCGGGGGGGCGCTGTCCCCAAGGCTGGCGGATTTTGCCGCCGGGGTATTGGTCCGTGGCCCTGAACATTTAGTGAATATGTGGGTGCAGAATAAAAGCGGCACCTCACTGATTCATACCTATCCCTCGCCTGAGCTGAACCGGCCCGGCTCCCTGGGATTCGGCGCCCTGGGCGTGGAGCCTCTGATCATAAATGATTTTGGTCAGGTCTGCAAAACCAATGTCAGCGGCAATCTGGTCTTTTCAAAATCCTGGCCCGCCATGGGACGGCCCACCCGGGGGGCGGAAGCGCATTTTAAAAAAACATATTTTTCCAGGTTTGGCGGCCTTTTCGAGACCTACGACGGCCTGCGCTGCGATCAGGACGGGTTTCACTGGTTCATGGGGCGGCTGGACGACGTGATCAAGGTCAGGGGGCAGAATCTGGGCACCTCCCAGATCGAATCCGTGATCGTTTCCCACCCCTCCATTGACGAGGCCGTTATTGTCAGCACCCAGGGGGACTCCGCGGAGAAACTGACGGCCTTTGTGGTCACCAGGGGGGAGATGGGGGATGAAGTCCTTTTTATTGAGGAACTCAAGGCCTATATCGCTGAACAGATCGGCCGGTTTGCCCTGCCTGAAAAGATTGTCATCACCGGCGAACTGCCCAGGACCGCCACGGGGAAACTGGTCAGGCGGCTGCTCAAGCGCATCGTCGCAGGCGATGCCGGTGACAATGAGGACACCGGCCACCTGGCCAATGCCGAATCCGTTAAAGCCTTGATTAAAAAATATAAGGAGTAAGCGTGGAACTTCGTAACAGAGTCCTTGAAGCCGTGGCTGAAATAGGCAAAACCAGTGTTTCCATGTCCGCTTTTGAACGGCAGCTGGCCGTTTCAAGCGAGGCATGGTTTTCCGAACTCACCGAACGCCTTAAACAGGAGCCCATGGCCGGTGACCCGGGGGTGCTGAAAAGCGAGTTGGCGTCGGTGATTGACGTGCTGCTCAAATCCACGGCCTCCCCCCGGATCAATACCATTCTGGGCGGTGCCCTCTCCCTGATGCTGGAAATGGACAGGGCCGGCCATTCCACAGCCCCTGTCATGCGCCGCCTTCTCGGGGGGGATCTTGCCGAGGAGGCCCGGGACGGGGAGCTGCGGTTTCTGCTCATCAACCCGGGAACGGGATCGACACGGATTGCCATCTACCAGGGGCTGGAAGAGATCCATAAATCGGAAATCCATCTTACCCCGGATGAGGAGGACAGCATAGAGTGCCGGGTGCGTGCCGTTGCCGGCCATCTGGAAGCCATGGGGACCAGCCTGGCCTCCCTTGACGGCATTGCCTGCCAGGGCGGTTTTTTGCAATTGATTCCCAGCGGCACCTACCAGGTGGTCCCGGAGATGGTCAGGGACCTGGCGGAATGCCCCCTGCGCCCCCATGCCAGCAACATGGGCATTGCCATGGGCCTGAAGCTGGCCGAGCTGGGCGGGGGCCAGAACGATATGCTGCTGACCACAACCGATCCCTTTGTCTGTGATGAACTGGATGTGGTGGACCGGATCACCGGGTTTGTGAAAATCAAGCGCAATGGGTCCGGCGGCCATTACCTGAGCCACAAGGCGGCCTGGCGGCTGGTGGCCTCTTTGATGAACCAGGAGCCTGAACAATTGGATGCCGTGACCGCCCACGTGGGCGGCGGCACCTCCCTGGCCGCCCACAGAAGGGGCAGGGTGACCATGCTCATCGATGCCTATTCCGGCCTGCCCTCCACCAGCCGGAGCGGGGCCATTGACATTGACCGGGTGATCAAGTCCATCAAGGCCAATGAGTTTTCCGTCAAAGACCTGGAGCAGGTCATGACCGAGCGGGGGGGGCTGCTCTCCCTGGTGGGGACAAATGATTTTTACGCCATGATCGGGTTCTTAAAGCAGGGGGCCACCCCCACCCAGCGCAAGAAAATCGGCATGGTCCAGGATTTTTTCGCCAGGAATATCGCCAGCGGCATGCTCCGCCTCACCGCAGACGGGGCCGATGTCAGGGTGATGGCGGTCACCGGCGGCCTTGCCCGGTCCCGGGACATGATGCGGCGGATCCGGCGGAACATCAGGGGACGTTACCCCGTGGTGGTCATGCCGGGGTATTTCGAAGATCAGGCATTGGCTGCCGGGCAGATCCGAGGCTTTTACGAACAGGAGAACCTGAAGGACTATGAAACGGAGCGGGACGCCCTGGCCAAAAAGCGGCGGGCGGAAGACGAGCTCATCGACACAGATATTTTCAAGCGGGAGATCCGGTTCAAAAAGAAAGGGGCGCCCCTGACCTCAATGGATGATGTCATTGACGCGGCCTATCTCACGGTGAAGGAGAATTACGCCCCCACCATCGCCATTGTCGGGGCCAACAACGAAGATGTGATCCTGGCGGCCAAAAGGGCCAATGAGGAGGGGCAGTTCCGCATTGCAAAATTTGTCCTTCTTGGTGATTTTACGGAGATCAACCAGATTGCCTATGAGACCGACCTGGTCATTGACAATGACAATTACACCATCGTGGATACCGAGAATCCCATTGACGAGGCCATTGACCTGCTGGGCCGGGGCAAAATCGATATTCTCATGAAAGGCCTGATCCACACCGAGGATATCCTCCGGGGGGTCATCAAGCATCTTAAAACCAGCGGGCAGCTCAAAAAAGGCCAGGTCATGAGCCATACCGCCATTGTGGATATTCCCACCAGAAGCAAACTTTTGGCCTTTTCCGACGGCGCCCTGAACACCTATCCCGATGAACAAAAGCGGGTGGCCATCCTTGAAAACGCCCTGAAAGTGGTGCACAACCTCAATATCAAGGTTCCCAAAGTGGCGGTGGTCTCTGCCGTGGAAAATGTGAACCGAAGCGTGGAAAGCTCCATTGAGGCCGAGCGTATCGCGGAGCGGTTTGCCGGCCGGGATGATTGCGTTGTTGAAGGGCCTTTGTCCATTGATGTGGCCATGGACCCCGGCAGTGCCGAAGAAAAGCATTACAACGGCCTGATAAAGGGGAATGCCGATGTGCTCATCCTGCCGGACATCGATGCCGGCAACGTACTCTGGAAAACCCTGACCACCCAGTCCGGAGCGGCCCTGGCCGGCGTCATCCTCTGCGGGGATATGCCCCTGATCCTCACCTCAAGGGGGGATTCCGCCAGGTCCAAGCTGGCCTCATTGTCCTTGGCCGTGAAATTTTATTTTGACCTGAAGAAGAGAGCGGCATCCTGACCGGTGCTTCCCCTTGACTCCGGATTGGAGAAATGACGGCAGAGATATAATCCTGTCATCCTTCAAATTACCAATTCAGGGGGGCATTCGCTTCGGCAATACCCATGCCCCCCTTTTTGTTTCAACTCTTCTTCCACAAAGACTCCGGGCCAGCTTCCCCAAGCCTGGCTATCTGGTCATCCTTAACCCTTCATCTATTCCGGTGATCTTATCCATAAGCGCCTTGAGAATTTCTTTATATTCCCGGGTCTTCATTACTTCCGTGAATGCAGCTCTTGCGGCAGGCCAGTCCGGATGGCCCTGGTTTTTCACCTTTAATCCGGCTTCGGCCTCCATCAATTCAGCATATTCCGGGTCAATTCCCTGCAGCGCCTTTTCATATGCTTTTGTCCACTTGAAATTTGCCCATTGAACGGCTCCTTTATCCCTGGATATTTTGTCCGGGTGGGTGTTGAGCACATAATAATACTCCCGCTGGCGCATCTTTGTCATGGTAATCTGAAGGTCCCGGGAAGTTGTAATCAGGCCTTCAAACTCCGGATGTGATCTCATTAAGAGGACGGCCAGATCCTCCTGAAAAGTGATTTTGGCCTTAATATACTTCTCCCACAGGGGGGCTGCCCCACCGGCCCAAACCGAACTGCCAAACAATAAAGCGACACAAATTCCCCACACCCACTTCATTTCATTTCTCCGGACAACGGTTTCGTTCAGAGTCGGTCAACTTAGGGGAAGGCTAAACCCCCTCCAAGCTGTCCGCTGCAGTAATTGCTTTTTAGCCTTCAACGGCCTTTTTTCTTTTGATGGTCGCTTTTTTTATAAAAAAGGCGATGGCCCCAACTGGAATATAGAACTTAAGTATTGATGCCATGTAGGGCGTAGGTTGAATGAATGAAGAAATATTGAAACCAATGTTCAATGGTTTTATACTCCATGCTCCACTCGTCCAGTTAAAAAGGAGTTCTCCTACACCTAAAATTGTAACTATCGCCCAGAGCCATTTCCTTTTTAGGTTTTTGGTTCGCAAACAAACGATAAAAGCCACGGTAATAAATAGAATATAGGAAATATTAAGCAGAAAAAATACGTAATGCTTGAAAGATTTACCTTTGAAAGTGAAACGGTGCAATTTATCGAGGGAATCCGGAAGGGCGTTTACATGAAATCCTTTTATCTTTAATCCGCCCCCGTCATCAAAAAGGACGATGTTAACCAGTTGATAATTATCCTGATATTTTAATTGGTATGAAATGTTATAAGTGATATTTTTATTTAATTTTTTGACATGAACTCCGGTGGTGATTGTTTCTGATATGTCCCCCTTATCCATATAATCAAAGATGGAATACAAAGTATTATTTATTTGTCCACCTTTTATTGATTCGTCAAAACGAGCTAAAATGCTATCTAATTTTTTCCCTTTAACCATTTGGATAGACTGCTTTGCGAAAGTGTCAACATGCTTTGGGAGAAATTTGTCGATCATTTCTTCGTGGGTCAAACATCCATAGAATGCAAAACACGCAAAAATAAATAGATAGAAATGGATTTGTTTTTTCATGTTGCTCCTTTGCCTTTCATGTTGCTCCTTTGCCTTTCATGATGTTTGACAATTGAAATTCGACGTGGGCCGCTTAAGCTGCATCGTTATAAACGATTTGCTATGTTTTTTTTGAATTATTTTTAAATAGCTCAGAGAGTACCATTGACATCCTTTTATCTGAAGCACCAACAGATTTTCCTAATCCCATAACCAACCCGGCACCACACAAATAGAAGACCAGAAGTCCTGTGATCCCGAACATAATAAAAATTACCGGTACGTCTTTTATTATTTCGGAAAAGAAACAAACT
Source organism: Desulfobacter sp. (assembly GCA_028768525.1). Classification (NCBI taxonomy): domain Bacteria; kingdom Pseudomonadati; phylum Thermodesulfobacteriota; class Desulfobacteria; order Desulfobacterales; family Desulfobacteraceae; genus Desulfobacter; species Desulfobacter sp. The sequence continues at coordinate 5,121,417 of CP054837.1, forward strand.
AAAATGATAAAAACCATCAGGCCTATAATGAGTATAAGAAAACAAGTGAGCATGAAAACGAGAATATTTCTTGAGGATTTGTCCCAATAAACAGGGTTGCTTGTATCTCTTTTGATCGTTAGAATTATTACTTTTAACGTGGATACGAAAGAAAATCCCAATATAGAGAAAATTATGAGGTACGAAACTATAGCTCCTATATCCAAATGGTGAATCCCTATAGATAATTTTTAATATTAACCTTCTTCTCAAACCGCGATAATATAGATCCTATTTTGAGATATAATTGATTTTTCCGGTTTCTGCAATAATAGCCGCTATTCTTTGAAAGGTGAAAGATGCATCAATTTGTCTGTGCGACTAGGCCGAGGTGCGGGCGGGCGCTGGAGTGGCGTGCGGACTGCCGGCTGCCAGGACGGCAAAGACGGTAGTCCGCTCGCTGTATTCCCGGTCAGGACGACCGGGAATACTTTAACGGAAGCGCCCGCCCGTGCCGTGGCCGGGTTAAACCCAAAACGGTTTCGAGTTCATGGCGTTTCCTTGAAAATCAGTCATGGCTGAATTTCGGGGCATATAGGTTGTTCAGGCCGGGGGATCAAAGGGCATTCTGATCTCCATGTCCCCGGGGCGCGGCTCGGTTAAGGCGTGGGGATAGTGGGACAGGAAGATGTGCTGCATGGCCTTGTTCTCCGGAAGTACCGTAGCCACAAATCCCTTGTAGCCGTTGGCCCGGGCGATTTTTTCCAGTTCCGTGAGCAGGTGGTGGGCAACGCCCTGGCCGTGGAAATCCTCCCGGACCACAAAGGCGACTTCGGCCCAGCCCTTTTCCAGTTCCGCATAGGTGCCGATGGCCATGATTTCGTGGTTCTGCCTGTTCCTGACCAGGCCGATGAGCGAGATGAAGCTGCGGTAGTCCATTTCGGCCCAGTGCGCCTGGGCCATTTTCCTGGAGAAAATAGAGATGGAATGAAAAAAGCGCAGAAAAATGGTTTCCTTTTCCAGGGAGTAGAAAAAGTTGCGATAGGCGATCTCATCCGAGGGGAGCAGGGGACGGACCGCCATATATTTCCTGTTTTCCAGCTTGAACCGGCTTTTATAGGACTCCAGGAACATCAGGTCCTCCGCCGGCAGGGGAAGCTGGTCGGCAAAGATATAGTGGTGTTCCTTGGCGGCAGCCATGAGTTCTGTTCTGAAATCCGGGTGGGCAATCTGGATCAGTTCAATGACCCGCTGGTAGATGCTCTTTCCCTTGAGCTGGGCGATGCCGTATTCCGTGACCACAAAGTTGACGTCCGCCCTCAGGGTGGCCACCCCGGCACCGGCGCTCAGGGTGGGGACGATCCTGGAGACCGTTCCGTCCTTTGCCGTTGAGGGCAGGGCGATGATGGAGAATCCCCCCCTGGACAGGGTGGCGCCCCGGACAAAGTTGGACTGGTCCCCGGTGCCGCTGAAAAACTGCCGGCCCACGGAATCCGAGCAGACCTGGCCGGAAAAGTCCACTTCCAGGGCCGAACTGATGGAGACAAAATTGTCGTTGCGCCCGATAATGCCCGGGGTGTTTACAAAGTCGGCCGTGCCGAAATAAAACTGGATATTGTTGTCGATGTAGTCATAGGCCCTCCGGGTGCCCATGCAAAAGGTGGCCACGGCCCGGTCCTTCATGAAGTTCTTGTATTTATTGGTGATGATCCCCTTTTCAAACAGGGGGATGAAGGCATCGGCAATCATGTGGGTGTGGATGCCCAGATCGTTTTTATTGTCGATGTACTTGAGCAGGGCATAGGGCACCTGGCCGTATCCCACCTGGAGGGTGCTGCCGTCGTCGATGAGTTCCTTGACGTATTGGGCGATGCGGCGGCAGATGGTTTCATCCATTGGGACGTCGCGGTTTTCCTGTAAATCTTCCTCATGGTGTACCAGGTAGTCAATGTCATCCACCCGGATGAAACCGTCCCCGTGGGTCCGGGGCATGCGTGGGTTGACCTGGGCGATGACCAGTTTTGCGTTTTTTACGGCCTCCAGGGTCACATCCACCGACACCCCGAGGCTGGCCACGCCGAAGCGGTCCGGGGGGCTGATCTGCACCAGGGCCACATCCAGGCCGATCTGGTTGCTCCTGAAAAAAGTGGGGATCTGGGAGAGGTAGGTGGGGATATAATCGATTTTTCCTTCAAATGCCGCATCCTGCATGGCCAGCGGAACAAAAAAAAGTTTGACGGAAAACCGGTTTAAAAAATCCTCATCTTCCAGGTATTCGGCCAGGGTGAATGAAAGCATCTGGAAGATCATGGCATCCCGGATGTCATTATTGTTTACCAGGGCACGGATCAGGTGCCGGGGCTCTCCGCATCCCGAACCGATAAAAATCCGGTTGCCGTTTTTAATGGCACGGGCCGCTTCCCTGGCCGAGACAAACCGCTTTTCATACCTTTTATCCGGCATCACCCCTCCTTATGTTTGTTATAGGCCCTGCCGTATACGATACCCAGTTTTTTCATCCGGTGCCTGAGGGTATTGGGGTTGACCCCCAGCATGGCGGCAGCCCCGCTTTCTCCGTTCACCCGGCCGCCTGCCGCAGCCACGATTTTTTCGATATAGGCCTTGACCACTTCATCCAGCCGGGCCACTGTTTCCTGGGGGCGGGGGGCATGGGGCATACCCTGGTCAATATGCACGGACCGGGACATGGACGGGGGGGAAAAATGCAGGGGGCCGTGCCTGTGCTGGATTAAGGCCCGTTCAATGCTGTTTTCAAGCTCCCTGACGTTGCCCGGCCAGTCATGGGCCATGAGCCGCTCCATATCCGTTTCCATCACATGGGGAAGGTCCTGGATACCCATTTCCATGGCTTTCTTTTTTAAAAAATGGTCCACCAGCAGGGGAATATCCGGTTTGCGTTCCCGCAATGGCGGAATCATAATGGGAAAGGCATTGATTCTGAACCAGAGGTCCTCCCGGAATTTTTTTTGGGCCACCATCTGCCCGAGGTCCCGGTGGGTGGCCACAATTACCCGGATATCCAGCTTGATGGGCGGCGATCCCCCCACCCGTTCGATTTCCTGGGTCTGGAGTACACGGAGCAGCCGGATCTGGGCCCAGGGGGGGAGTTCCCCGATTTCATCCAGAAAGATGGTGCCCCTGTGGGCCCGTTCGAACCGTCCCCGTTTCTGATTTACCGCACCGGTGAAGGCCCCTTTTTCGTGGCCGAACAATTCGCTGTCAATGAGGTTCTCAGGGATGGCCCCGCAGTTCACCTTGATAAAGGGGTGGTGTTTCCGGGGGGAAAGTCTGTGGATGGCATTGGCAATCACCTCTTTGCCCACACCGGTCTCCCCCAGGATCAGGGTGGTGGTTTTCAACGGCGCCACCTGCCGGACCTTTTCCAGCACACTGCCGAGCCCCTGGTCCGCCCCGATCACCTCATTTCCGCTTTTGGCCAGGAGTTCATGGCTCAGATAGCGGTTGTCCGAGACCAGTTGCTCTTTCAGCCGATGCAGTTCCTGGTGCTTGAGGGCATTGGCCATGGCAATGGCAAAGGGGTCCCGCAGCAGGGAAAAAAGCCTGGCATGGTCCTGGGTGAACCGGTCCTTTCCCTTTGCGAAGAGGTCAATAACCCCGAGGCGATGTCCCTCTATCCTGAGCCGCAATGCGATAAAGGAGGATTCGTCCAGGTTCAGTTCCCGTCCGATGATCCGGCCCATGGGGTCTTCCTCCGGCCGGTTGATGATCATATGGTCTTTCAGGCGCCGCCCGGTTTCAATGTCATGGATCAGGGCCTGGGGCAGATGGATCACACGGTCCATCCGTTTGCCTCCCCGGGCGTCTGCCCTGGCCACATAGCGCAGCCCCCCCAGTGCGGGTTCGTATATGTTCAGGTAGATGGCATCGGCGGGGAGAACGTCGCAGATATACTCCCGGCACCGCCAGAGTGCGGTTTCAATGTCCAGGCTGCTGCAGATTAAAAGGGTGGCCTGTTTAAAAAAGAGGGCATCGTCCACCGTGGCGGGGATCGTTTTTACCGTATTTGGAAATTTCATGGATAAATCTCCTTATTTGGAGATTAGAATAACCATATTTGATAATTAACTTCAACCGGATTCTAAAAAAAGCCGGGCATTTCTATAATTTAAAATCCCGTAAATCTGTGCGATATTACCTGTCCTTCTGGAATCTCATTCATTTTTACCAGGAAGGTGCCGTGGCGGCAACAAGGTTTTTTAAGCGGGCTGTAACATGGAACGGATTTTGCTCTGAATAGGGGTGAAAGTGGAAATTCAATTTACCCTGTTCTAAGGAGTTCCGCCATGTCCATGTTCAAAAGAGCCGCCCATTCCCTGCTTCAGATCATTGGGGAGCCGTTGCTGGCCTTCATGCTCTTTGGCCTGAAGGTCATGTTTTTTGCCCGCCCCCTCCTGGACAGCGCCTTTGGGCAGCGCATCGGGGAAATGGATTTCTCCGCCCAGATCCGGATCCGGAATGCCCCCATGGGAAGGACCTTTATATTTAAGCAGGGGAAGGTTAAGTCCCACAGGAGGGTTGGTGAGGGGGCGGATGTGAGCCTCATTTTTATCGATGCCGCCACTGCCGTGGAACTGATGCTTCGAAGCGGCAATCACCTGGTCCAGATCCATGCCATGAAAAATTTTCTGGTGGATGTCCAGGGCCCGGATAAAAAGGTGATCCAATTCATGCAGGCGTTGAATGGACTTAAATCCTTTGATTCAGACCGGGATTACGGGGTGCGGCTGAAAAACGGGGAGATCCGCTATACCAGCAATACCAACGGGGGACCGGTGTTCGTTTATGTCCGGGATGGAAAGATCATCCGGATTACCCCCATTGAGTTTGATGACACCGACGCCCCCTCCTGGCAGATTGAAGCCCGGGGAAAAACCTTTACCCCGCCCCGGAAAGGCAGCGTCACCCCCTATGTGATGGCCCTGAGATCCCTGGTCTATTCCCCGGACCGGCTGCTGTATCCCATGAAACGGGTGGATTTTGATCCCAATGGGGAACGGAATCCCCAGAACCGGGGCATCTCGGGATATGAACGTATCTCCTGGGATGAGGCCCTGGACATGGTTGCCGGCGAAATAAAACGGATGAAAAAGACTTACGGCCCCGGTGCCATCATGAACGGCAGCGGTTCCCACCACACCTGGGGGAATCTGGGATACTGGCTTTCCACCCGGACCCGGTTCATGAATTCCATCGGGTACAGCCCGGTGGCCCACAACCCCGACAGCTGGGAAGGCTGGTACTGGGGGGCCATGCACCATTGGGGAAACAGCATGAGAAACGGGGGCTCGGATACCTACGGCACCATTGAGGACTGCCTCAAGGAATGCGAAATGATCGTCTTCTGGTCCAGCGACCCCGAAGCCACCAACGGGGTGTACGGCGCCTTTGAGGGAACCGTGCGGCGGCTGTGGGCAAAGGAACTGGGCATCAAAATGGTGCACATCGACCCCTATTACAACCATACGGCGGCCCTGCTGGGGGGGAAATGGCTGGCCCCCCGGCCGGATACGGGGAATGCCATGGGTCTGGCCATCGCCCATGTCTGGATCACCGAAGATCTTTATGACAAGGACTATGTGGCCGGGCGCACCCTGGGATTTGACAAGTGGAAGGCCTATATCCTGGGCGAGGAAGACAATATTGAAAAGACCCCGGAATGGCAGGAAAAGGAGACCGGGGTGCCGGCCAGGGATGTCAGGGCCCTGGCCCGGGAATGGGGTAAGAAGAAGACCTATCTGGCTCCTGGCGGCCTTGTGGGATTCGGGGGAGCCTGCAGGAGCGCCACCGGCATTGAGTGGGCCCGGTCCATGGTCTGCCTCATGGCCATGCAGGGCCTGGGAAAGCCCGGTGTTAACATGGGCGGACTCCAGCAGGGCACCCCGGTGGACATTCATTTTTATTTTCCCGGATACGCGGAAGGGGGGCTGTCAGGGGACCTGGACAATACGGGGCTGCGGATCAACCTCTACCAGAAGATGCCCCAGCTTCCCACCATGAATACCGTCAGCCAGCTCATCCCCAGGCTGCGGATTCCCGAGGTCTTTCTCAACGGAACCTGCGAGGGATACCCCTGCGACCCCAAAAGCATTGAAGGGCAGTTTAAAAAATTCAAATATCCGGCGCCGGGCCATGCACCGGTGAAAATGTATTATAAATACGGGGGCTCCCATTTCGGCACCATGCCCGGGGCCAACCGCTATGTAAAGGGATATCAGAGCGAAAACCTGGAGTTTGTGGTCAACCAGTCCATCTGGTTCGAGGGGGAGGCCAAATTCGCCGATGTCATCCTCCCTGCCTGCACCAATTTTGAGCGCTGGGATATCGGGGAAACCGCTAATTCCGGCGGCTACAGCCACCACCAGTTTACCCAGTGGAACCATAGGATCATCACCTTTCAGCACAAATGCATCGCGCCTTTGGGGGAATCCAAATCCGATTACCAGATTTTCCTGGAACTGGCCCAGCGCCTGGACCTGGGCGCACCATTCTCCGAGGGCTGTACCGAACTTGAGTGGTGCCGCAGGCTCTTTGATGCCAGCGACCTGCCAAAGGTGATGTCCTGGAAATCCTTCGTCAAAAAGGGGTATTATGTGGTGCCGCCCCCCGATGACGCCCTCAAGGCCCCGGTCTCCTACCGCTGGTTTGCGGAAGGACGAAAAAAAGATGTGCCCGAGCCTTCCCCCCTGCCGGCGGATTATACTGAAAAGTGGCGGTCCGGCCTCCAGACCCAGTCCGGAAAGCTTGAATTTGAATCCTCAAGTTTGAAGCGGTTTGCACCGGATGATCCGGAACGGCCTCCCATTTCAAAGTACATCCCCTCATGGGAGGGGTATCACAGCCTGGAATTGAAGAAGAAATACCCCCTCCAGCTCATCTCTCCCCATCCCCGGTACAGCTTTCATACCATGTTCGATGCCAAGGACGGATTTATGAACGATGTCAAAGACCACCGGGTGAAAATCGGGGGGCACCATTATTGGATCGTCAGAATCAATGCCGGGGATGCCAAGTTAAGGGGGATCGGCCGCCATGACCTGGTGGAGGTGTTCAATGACCGGGGATCTGTGATCTGTGCGGCCTTCCCCACCCAGCGGATCCCGCCGGGGGTGGTCCATTCCTGCGAGGGGTCGGCCCGGTACGAGCCCCTGGGAGAACCCGGGAATTCCCCTGACCGGGGCGGGTGCATCAATCTGCTCACCCCTGACAGGCATATTATCAAACGATCCCATTCATCCGCACCCAACTCCTGCCTGGTTCAGGTCCGGGCCTGGGCGGCGTAAACAGTGGAAAAGAGGTGGAACCATGGCAAAATGGATCATGACCATTGACATTGAAAAATGCGAAAACTGCAACAATTGCTTTCTGGCCTGCAAGGATGAGCATTACGATAATGACTGGCAGCCTTACACCCTGGCCCAGCCCCGCCACGGCCACCGGTGGATGAATATCCACAGAAGAGAACAGGGCCAATTCCCCTGTATCAGCGTGGCATATATGCCCAGGCCCTGCTTCCACTGCCCGGATCCCCCATGTATGAGCGGGTGTTCAAAGGGGGAAATTTATAAACGGCCCGACGGGATTGTGGTGGTGGATCCGGAAAAATCAAGGGGGCGGAAAGATCTGGCCGCAGCCTGCCCCCACGGGGCCATCTGGTGGAATGAAGAAAACCAGACCCCCCAGAAATGCACCTTCTGCGCCCATCTTCTGGACAATGGCTGGCAGCAGCCCCGCTGCGTCCAGGCGTGCCCCACCGGCGCCCTGACCTTTCAAAAAATCCCCCATGAATCCCTGGGGGAATATATGCGGTCTCAGGGGCTGGTAACGGCCGACGGCTCTGTCCCTCCCTCCGGCTCCCGGGTTCCCGGGATCCTTTATAAAAACCTGGATCTCTATAACAAGTTTTTTATCGCCGGCAGTGTGGCCACTGGAAAAGGGGCCGTGGAGGAGTGTGTTGAAGGGGTGAGGGTCGAGTTACTCCAAAAAGAGAACCTGGTCGCCCGGCAGACAACGGATGCCTTCGGCGATTTCCGATTTCCCGGCCTCTCCAGAAACAGCAGCCCGTTTGAACTTCGACTGCACTTTAGGGGCAATGAAGTGGGCCGGGAAAAAGTGGCATTGACCACAAGCACTTTTATCGGGACCCTATGGATATAGGGCGCCTGCCCCCCGGGGCAGGCGCTGCTTCCCGGGACCCGGGGTGGCATTTGCCCCCCTTCAAATCCAAATCCTCCTGTTCCTGGATCCCCCCGTTTTTTTTGTGGCCTTTGGCCGGAAAATACGATATGCAGAAACCTGGTTCCTAATGTGGCCTTTTACTAAATTAACGATGATCTGATTTCGACAGCTCCAAGGGAAAAATTGGACAAATCTAATCTAAACTCAACAGCATGCCCCGGCATTGGCAGCGCCCCGCTTTTCCAGATGATGATGGACAATGCCCCGGATATGATCTGGGCCAAGGATCTTAACAATAGGTATCTATTTGCCAACCGCGCCATCTGCGACACCCTTCTCAAATGCGGCAGTCCGGAGGATGTCGTTGGAAAGGACGACCTTTACTTTGCCGAAGGGGAAAGAAAACGGGGCTATCTGCATACTTTCGGTGATATCTGTGTGGATTCCGACGAAGTGGTCAAGGAGAGCCGGAAAGCGGGCTCTTTTATTGAAGAGGGCTTTGTCCGGGGGCGGTACCTGATTTTAGACGTGCACAAGGCGCCGCTGTACAACGATGCCGGAGAAATGGTGGGAACCGTGGGGTCGGCCAGGGATATCACCGAACAGCGGGCCATGGAACTGAAACTGAAGAAAAGCGAGGCACGGTTCCGGCAGATGGCGGATTTCCTGCCCCTTCCCATTGTCGAAGTGGATTTTGAACTGAACCTTTCTTATATCAACCGGACCGGACTGGCCTATTTCGGCTACACCCGTGAAGAGGCCGAACAATCGCCTGAGATCAAAAACCGTATCCCCAGGGAAAGACTCGGGACGGTCTTCTCATGGATGGAGCGGCTTCGCCAGGGCGTTGAGGTTGGCCCCTTTGAAAACCATTTTGTCAAAAAGGACGGCACCCGTGTTTTCGGTGTGGTCCATGCCGCCCCCATACGTGAGGACGGGGAGGTGGTGGCCATCCGGGCCTGTTTCACCGATCTCACCCGGCGGCATGAGGTGGAAATGGCCCTGGGGGAGAGCGAAAGAAGATTCAGAACCCTGTTTAACGTGATCACCGATGCCGTGTTTGTCCATCCCTTTTCCGGGGAAGGGTTCCTGAACTTTGTGGAGGTGAATAATGCCGCCTCCGGAATGTACGGGTATACCCGGGAGGAATTTCTGGCCATGTCACCCTGGGAGCTGATTCCGGACACGGGAAGCAAAAGCCGGATCCACACCGAGTCCAGAGCCGCCCTTGAAAAGAAGGGAAAACGGGTGGCGGAGTACCTGCACATCCGGAAGAATAATGAAATTTTTCCCGTGGAACTCTCTTCCTGCCTTTTTGAATTCCATGGGAAAACCATGATTCTGTCCACGGTGAGGGATATCACCGACCGCCGCCGGAGTGAAAAGGAGCGGGAAGATGCGGTGAAATTTGCTGCGGAGCAGGAAAAATACGCCCTGGTGGGCCAGGTGGCCGGGAAAATGGCCCATGATTTCAACAATATCCTGGGCGGAATCATGGGCAACGCCGAATTGTCCCTCATCGACTGCCGGGACGAGGCCGTGAAGTCCACCCTTGGGATCATTCTTGAGCAGACCCTGAGGGGAAGGAACCTGACAAGGAACCTGGTGGCCTTTGCCCGGGACCAGGAGCCCAAGGAAGAGTTTTTCGATATCAACGAAAAGCTGGCGTTGGTGCTCAGTCTCATGAAAAAAGATCTGGAAGGGGTGGCTGTCTCCCTGAAACTTGCCCCCGATCTCCCCGATCTTCTTGCGGATCCGGGCATGATTGAGCATGCCCTGGTCAACCTCATCCAGAATTCGGTCCATGCCATGGGTAAACAGCCCCATCCCCGGATGGTGATATCAACGGCCCATTTAAAAAAGGGCCTCTCCATCGAAATCAGGGACAACGGGTGCGGTATTCCGGCACGTTTCCATGACCGGATCTACGCCCCATCCTTTACCCTCAAGGGGAGCAAGGATCTTTTGGGCCATTACCATAAAGAGATCCGGGGAACGGGTTACGGCATGGCCAATGTTAAAAAATACATCCAAAAGCACCGGGGCCGGATCCGGTTTACCTCAAAAGAGGGGGAGGGCACCTGTTTCGTCATCACCATCCCCCTGGTCAATAAGGAACTCACCCGCAGAGAAAAACGGCGAATGGAAAACAAGCAGGTGGTCCAGAACAGAAAGATTCTCCTGGTGGAAGACGAGCCGGACATCTCCGGGGTCCAGGAGAAAATATTGACCCAGGCCCCGTTTTTCCACGAGGTAAGGGTATCCGCAGACGGGCAGGCCGCCCTGGAGGCCCTTGACCGGGAGGATTTCGACCTGGTCAGCCTGGATTACCTGCTGCCCGGACGGCTCAACGGCATGGATATTTATACCCACATCCGCCGGAACAATCCGGATATCCCTGTGATCTTCCTTTCCGGAAACATGGAGTTCATAGAGTCCATTAAGGAGATCAGCGCCCGGGACTCCCGGGTGGCCCATCTGATCAAACCCTGCCAGAACATCGTCTATGCAGATACCATCAATGCCTGGCTGGCAGGCGACCCTGAATAGGTCCCGCCCGCTGATCCGTTTATCCAGGCGCCCCCGGGAGTATTAAAACGGGGCGGCCTGTCAAAGGTGCGTCACCCGGCATTATCGGGAAGGAAATATCTCCTGGCCCCTGGAGGTGAATGAAGACCTGGAGCCGATCATTATGGTTTCAATAATGGGTAAATTCACCGGTTTGCCGGCCTTCCACCGAACCATGAAATTGGCGCCGGAACCCCCGGATTTATCTCCTTGGGAGATGACGTACCGGGCGGTTCCCAGGGCATTGAGGGTCACAGGCGCTGCAATGTGCTTTTTTATGCGTTTGCCCTCTGTATCGTAATAGTCCACGGAGAGGATCTCAATGGGATGGTTGGGATCCGTATTTCTGATGCTCAAGGTGACGGCCAGAAGGGATTGGACCTCCTTATTCCCGCTGTAGATATGGGAATATGCCGGGACATAGACGGTCTGGCCCGTTGATAAATTTTCTTTTGCCCGGGCAGCGTCCGGGGCCGTCACGGTCAGTGTCATCATCAGGATAAAAAAGGCCATTAAAATATGCTTCATGCTTACTCTCCGTCATGCCGGGTACGGGCCCCGGCGTTCTAGTCAATGATCATATGGATGTATAGTTGACTTATGAGAAAAAATCCAGGGCCAATTCCTTCCCTTCCCAACCGGGCGGCCGGGGCATGTCCAATATTTAGCTTGCGCCCCGGAAAGAAGGCGTATAAAGTCGATTTTAAGTTTATTACATGCCGGCCCGGTTCCGGAGGGCAGGTGTCGTCGTAACCCAGTGTCAACTGTTAACCTGAAGGAGAGAAACAAGATGAGATTGCAAAAGGCTGTTTTAACATTGTTCTTCGCCCTGATGCTCGGCATTTTTGCCGCATCGGCCCAGGCCAAAACCCTGGTCTATTGTTCCGAAGGGAGCCCTGAAGGGTTTACCCCCATCCACTACACCGCAGGCACCACCTTTGACGCCTCCTCCCGGCAGATTTTCGACCGGCTTGTGCTCTTTGAGCGGGGCACCACCAAAATCATCCCCGGCCTGGCCACCTCATGGGACGTCTCCGAAGACGGCAAAACCTATACCTTCCACCTGAGAAAAGGGGTGGATTTCCACACAACCCCATTTTTTACCCCCACCCGGCAGTTTAACGCCGACGACGTACTCTTCACCTTTAACCGGGCGGCGGACAAAAACCATCCCTACCACAAGGTATCCGGCGCAAGTTACGAATACTACGAAGCCATGGGCATGGATGAACTGATTGAATCCCTGACCAAAACCGACGATTACACCATCGTTTTCAAGCTCACCCGCCCCGAGGCCCCTTTCATCGCCAACCTGGGCATGGATTTCGCCTCCATCCACTCCGCCGAATATGCCGACAAGATGATGGCGGCCGGAACGGCTGAAAACTTCGACCAGCAGCCCATCGGCACCGGCCCCTATGTATTCGTCTCCTACCAGAAGGATTCCATGATCCGGTACAAGGCCCATCCCACCTATTGGCAGGGCAAGGCCAAAATCGATAAACTGGTATTCTCCATCACCCCTGATCCCTCTGTCCGCTATGCCAAGCTGAAAGCCGGTGAATGCCACGTCATGCCCTATCCCAACCCGGCGGACCTGGCCCTGATGAAAAAAGACCCCAAGGTAAATCTGATGGAGCAGGAAGGGCTGAACGTGGGCTATCTCGGGTTCAACACCGAGAAAAAACCTTTTGACAACCTTAAGGTCAGAAAAGCCCTGAACATGGCCGTGAACAAAGCGGCCATCATCGATGCCATCTACCAGGGGGCCGGCAAGGCCGCCGTCAACCCCATCCCCCCGACCATCTGGTCCTACAATGAAAGCATCAAAGATTATCCCTATGACCCCGAAGCCGCCAAAAAGATGCTGGCCGACGCCGGGTTTAAGGACGGATTTGAAACCAATATCTGGGCCATGCCCGTACAGCGCCCATACAACCCCAATGCCCGCCGCATGGCTGAAATGATCCAGGCCGACTGGGCCAAGGTCGGGGTCAAGGCCAAAATCGTTTCCTTTGAATGGGGGGAATACCTGAAACGCTCGAAGGAAGGGGAACATGAAACCGTGCTCCTGGGATGGACCGGCGACAACGGCGATCCCGACAACTTCCTCAACGTGCTGCTGGGCTGCGATGCCATCGGCTCTGCCAACCGCGCCAGATGGTGCTACAAGCCCTTTAACGACCTGCTGGTACAGGCCAAAACCACTTCCGACGTTGCGGTCAGAACCCAGCTCTACCGTGAAGCCCAGAAGATATTCAAGGAACAGGCCCCCTGGGTCACCATCGGCCATTCCGTGGTCTATGAACCCATCAGAAAAGAGGTGGTTGATTATAAAATCGATCCCTTTGGCGGGCACATCTTCTACGGTGTAGACCTCAAATAAGACAAAAGGGCCGGGGCGGCAACGCTTCCGGCCCTTCGCTTTTATGAACCTCCAAAAACATTGAGATTATGATTCAATTTATTTTCAGGCGGTTTCTCCATATTTTTCCGGCCTTTATCGGCATCACCCTGCTGACCTTTTCACTGATCCACCTCATTCCCGGGGACCCGGTTGAACTGCGGGCCGGGGAGCGGGGCATTGATCCGGCCCGCCATGCCAGACTCAAGGCACAGATGGGGCTGGATGACCCGCTTTATGTCCAGTATTTCAGATATATCAAAGGGGTCGTCCACGGGGACCTGGGAAAATCCTTTGTCACCAAAAAGCCCATCCTCAAGGAGTTTTTCTCCCTGTTTCCGGCCACCATGGAGCTGTCCATCTGTGCCATGATATTTGCGGTGGCCATCGGGCTGCCCGTGGGGATACTGGCCGGGGTCAAGCGGGGATCGGTATTCGACCATTCGGTGATGGCCGTGTCCCTGACCGGCTATTCCATGCCCATTTTCTGGCTGGGGATATTGTTTATCCTGCTCTTTTCCGTCCATCTGGGATGGACACCGGTATCGGGGCGGATTTCGGCCATGTTCTGGATCGATGCGGATACGGGCTTCATGATCATCGACGCCTGGCGGTCCGATGAAAAAGGGGCCCTTGTGTCGGCCCTGCGCCATCTGATTCTGCCCTCCGTGGTCCTGGGGACCATCCCCCTGGCCGTGATTGCGCGGATGACCCGCTCCTCCATGCTGGAAGTCCTCCAGGCCGACTATGTGCGCACGGCCAAGGCCAAGGGGCTTTCCCCTTTCAGGATCACCATGATCCACGCCCTGCGCAACGCCATGATTCCGGTGATCACGGTGATCGGGCTACAGACCGGGGTCCTCCTGGCCGGGGCCATCCTCACCGAGACCATTTTTGCCTGGCCCGGGGTGGGCAAGTGGATGGTGGAATCCATTTCACGGCGGGATTATCCGGCGGTACAGGGGGGGATCCTCATCATCGCCACCATGATCATCCTGGTCAACCTCTGCGTTGACATGCTCTACGGCATCATCAATCCCCGTATCCGGCACACCTGATTGGAGGACCCATGACTGAAAATTCAATTGCACCATCCGGCGCTGACGCTGCTAAGGCTGCCACCGCTGCCGGCACCGCCCTGGGGCCGGACCATCCCTTAAAAGAATTCTGGAAATACTTCAGTGAAAACCGCGGCGCCGTGGCCGGCCTTTATTTCATACTGGCGGCCATTCTGGTGGCCGTCTTTGCCGATGTTCTGGCCCCCCACAGCCCCTTTGAGCAATACCGGGATGCCATCCTGGTGCCGCCCTTCTGGCAGGACGGGGGGAGTTCTAAATTTTTGCTGGGCACCGATGATGTGGGCCGGGACATCCTTTCCCGCCTGATCTACGGGGCACGGCTCTCCCTTTTTGTGGGCGTGATCGTCGTCACCCTCTCCCTGGGAACGGGCATCCTTCTGGGCCTTACGGCCGGGTATTTTGAAGGGGCCTTTGAAATTGTCATCATGCGGCTGATGGATATCATGCTGGCCCTGCCCAGCCTGCTCCTTGCCATGGCCATCGTGGCGGTGCTGGGACCAAGCCTGCAGAACGCCATCGTGGCCATTGCCGTGATCATGCTCCCCCATTACGTCCGCCTGACCCGGGCCTCGGTGATGGCGGAAAAGACCCAGGATTATGTGACGGCATCCCGGGTCTGCGGGGCAGGGCGGCTGAGGATGATGTTCATCGTACTGCTGCCCAACTGCATGGCCCCCCTCATTGTCCAGGCCACCCTGGGCTTTTCCTCGGCCATACTGGATGCGGCGGCCTTGGGGTTCCTGGGCATGGGCGCACAGCCCCCTACTCCTGAATGGGGGGCCATGCTGGCCAATGCCCTGCAGTTTGTCCAGCGGGCCTGGTGGGTGGTGACCTTCCCCGGCCTTTCCATTCTTCTTACCGTATTGGCGTTCAACCTGGCCGGCGACGGCCTGAGGGACGCCCTTGATCCCAAAATGAAGAGATAGTTGAAAAAGGTAGTTGAAATAGAGAGTTAAAAAAGGTGCGATAATGACAGAGTTGCTTGAAATAGAAAAACTATCGGTGGATTTTGACGGATTCAAGGCGGTGGATGATGTGAGCATTTCCCTGGGCAAGGGGCAGGTCCTGGGCATTGTGGGGGAATCCGGTTCGGGCAAAAGCGTGACCCAGCTGGCCCTCATGGGCCTGATCCCCTATCCCGGTATCATTGAGGCGGATACCCTTTCATTCGACGGCCGGGACCTGCTTTCCATGGCTTCCAAAAAACGGCGGGCCATCACGGGCAAGGAGGTGGCCATGATCTTCCAGGAGCCCATGACCAGCCTCAACCCCTGCTTCACCGTGGGGTTCCAGATAAAGGAGGCCCTTAAAATCCATGAAGGGGGCAGCCGGGCCCAGCGGAAGGAACGGGCACTGGAGCTGCTCCGCCAGGTGGGGATCCCTGCCCCGGAGGACCGGCTCAAATGCTTTCCCCACCAACTTTCCGGCGGCATGTGCCAGCGGGTGATGATCGCCATGGCCATTGCCTGCAACCCCAGCCTGCTCATTGCCGACGAACCCACCACGGCCCTGGATGTGACCATTCAGGCCCAGATTATGGATCTGCTGCTGGACCTGCAGAAGGAGCGGCAGATGGCCCTTATCCTCATTACCCATGACATGGCCGTGATCGCCGAAACCGTTGAAAATGTGGTGGTGATGTATGCCGGACAGGTGGTGGAGAAAAATACCGCCAAAAATATTTTCAAGGCCCCCCGTCACCCCTACACCCAGGCCCTGCTGTCGGCCCTGCCCGAGCGGAATGAAGATTCCAGGCGCCTGCCCGTGATCCCCGGTGTGGTGCCGGGCAAGTACGACCGGCCCGGGGGCTGCCTTTTCCATCCCCGGTGCAGCCAGGCCCAGGAGCGGTGCAAAACCCTTTCCCCCACCCTGGAACAGACAGCGCAGGGCGCCGCCATCCGCTGCCATTATCCCCTGAATTAAGGAGTGCGCATACATTATGGAAAAAAATCCCATTCTCGTTTCAAAGGACCTGGCCCGGTATTACACAGTAAAACAGGGGGGGCTGATTAAGAAAAAGGCATCGCTTAAAGCCATGGACGGGGTGAGCTTCACCCTTGAAAAGGGGAAAACCCTGGCCGTGGTGGGGGAGTCGGGATGCGGCAAATCTACCCTGGCCCGGGTGGTGACCATGATTGAGCCCCCAACGGCCGGAGAACTTCACATCGGCGGCATCCATGTGAATTCCTGCACCGGGGAGGAGCGCAAAAGCCTGAGGTCCAGGGTCCAGATTGTCTTCCAGGACCCATACGGCTCCCTGAACCCGAGAAAGAAGGTGGGGTCCATCCTCCAGGAACCCTTGACCATCAACACGAATCTGAACAGGGCCGAAAAAAAGGAAAAGGCCCTGGCTATCATGGAAAAGGTGGGGTTGAGCCCGGAACAGTATAATAGGTATCCCCATATGTTTTCAGGGGGGCAGCGCCAGCGCATCGCGATTGCCCGGGCACTCATGCTCAATCCGGACATCGTGGTGGCGGACGAACCGGTGTCGGCCCTGGATGTGTCGGTGCAGGCCCAGGCCCTCAACCTGTTCATGGATCTCCAGGAGGAGATGAACCTGGCCTATCTCTTTATTTCCCATGACCTCTCCGTGGTCCGGCTCATCTGCGACGAGGTGCTGGTCATGTACCTGGGACGGCCGGTGGAGCAGGGGGACAAAAAGGTGATTTTTGAAAAGCCCCTCCACCCCTATACCGTGGCCCTCATGGCCGCCACCCCCCATGTGGACCGGGAGCGGCGCATGGGCCGTATTCGACTGAGCGGGGAACTGCCTTCTCCCCTGGATCCCCCTCCGGGCTGCCCCTTTCATCTGAGATGCCGCTACCGGACCGACTTGTGCAGCCTTGAACGCCCCCAGCTCAGGCACCTTGAAAATCGGCTGGTGGCGTGCCATAATGCGGAACAATTTTTATAGCAGAAAGACCTAAAATGAAACTATCGGATAAAATCGAAGAATTGACCCGGTCCATGGCCGATGCCGGCCTGGACTGCATGATCATCCCCCCCTCCGGGGACATGAATTATCTCATCGGATTCAACCCCGGGGGATGCGAACGGTTCCAGGCCGTGTTTGCCACCCGGAAGGGAGACCTTTTTTGCGTTACCAACCGGCTCTACCAGGAAGATATGGGGGCGGCCCTGCCGGAAAATACCCCCATGTACACCTGGGATGATGCCGGCAGTTTTCAGCAGGCCGTTGAAAAGGGGTTTGCAGCCCATGGCCTGACCCAGGCTGCCGTGGGCATCAACGATGCCGTCCGTGCCGTGGATCTCATGGCGCTCCAGACCCTGTTTCCTGACTGCCGGTTTGTGGACGGCGGCCCGGTGCTGTCGGCCTGCAGGATCATTAAAACCCCGGAGCAGATCCGGGCCATGAAGGCGGCCGGCGCCCGTGCCGATGCCGTCATGGACGAGCTCAAATCCTTTATCCGGCCGGGCATCACCGAACTGGATATTAAAAATTATATCCTGGATGCCTTTGCCAAGCAGGGGCTGGCACCCTCCTTCACCCCCATCGTGGCCTCGGGGGCCAATAATTCCAGGCCCCATTACAACAAGGACGGCCGGGTGATTACCGAAAAGGATGTAATCATCCTGGATTTCGGCTGCATGGTGGACGGGTTCTGCTCGGATACCTCCCGCACCTTTTTTCTGGGGGAGCCGGGGGAGCGGAACCGGGAGATTTACGCCATTGTAAAAAAGGCATTTGAGGCGGCGGCTGCCGCTGTCCGCCAGGGCGTCACCGCCGGGGAGGTGGACCGGGCGGCCCGGGATATCATTGAGGGGGCCGGATACGGGGAGTATTTCCTCAACCGCACCGGACACGGCATCGGCATGGATGTCCACGAAGAACCCTTTATCCGGGGGAACAGCCCCCGGGTGCTGGCGCCGGGCATGGCCTTCAGTATTGAACCGGGCATCTACATCCCCGGCGAGGTGGGCATGCGTATCGAGGATATTTATATTGTGAATGAAAAGGGCGAGGGGGAAACCCTGAACCGGTCCGACCGGGAACTGACCATTATTTGACCCGGCGGTTTCTAAAATCACTGCCAGGAAGCGGCATATGAATGAGATAGAAGACGATGACATAGCCCCCCGGGAAGATCCGAATCGGAAAATGAGCCGGGAGGAAATCATTAAAGCGGTGACCGAGCCGGGGGTTGAAGCCTCAACCGAAAAACGGTTTCTGGTGATTCCTTCCCTGGCATCCGAAAAGGTGGTTCTGGAGGAATTTCTGGACGGCCTGGGCCTTGCGCCGGATTCCAAAAAATATGAGATCCTGAAGGCCTATTGCAGTGAGAAGACTGCTTCTCTCATAGACATCAAGGCCATGATCCAGAGAATTGAACACCTGACCCCCGAGCAGTTGGATGTCCTTGAGGTGATTTGCCGGCGCCGGGAGTTCTCTGCAAAAAGAATCCTGGATGTCATCCAATCCATTAAAAAAACCGGAACCACCAAACTGCTTGCCCTCCGTGCCTTTGTGGACCTGGACCGGGTTGGGCCGGGTCCCCTTAACCGTTTTTTTTCAGTGATACTGCCCCAGGGCAGCCCCCAGGAAATGGGTAGGGAACAATACGAACAGGAGCTAAGGGAGAAGGCCATGCGCCCGGACCAGGTGGATGCCTTCTACACCCTGTGCACCGAAGTGCCGGCCATCTCCCACGGCAACGCCATATCCCTCCTTTTAAGAATCCGGAGTTTCGGCTTGCAGCATAGCCGGTTAATCAGCAAGTTCCTCAAGGCTGGTGTCTGCTTCGGGGAAAAGCATATTACCGATGACAATATTGTGGGGCTGGTTAATCTGCTTCAAAGCCTGCCGGAGCTAACCGATTCCGAAAGGTTCAACAAGATGGTTAAAAAAATGTCCAGGAGGCCGGACAACCAAAAAAAAGATTTCCAGTATCTTCTCCAGGCCTTCAGGGATGAAGTTGAAAGCGAGCAGCGTTCAGCTTCAGGTATCCGGAGCCTGTTTAAGGGCTGAAACTTAACTTCACCATTGGGAGCGGCATATGAGCGATATCAATGAGAACACCCCATTGAGGAACCACAACCGGAAAATGACCCGCCGGGAAATTATAAAGGCGGTGACTGAGTCCGGTGAAGAGGAAGTCAAAAAAAAGAAGCTGCTGGTGATCCCGTCCCTGAATGAGGAAAAGGTCGATTTTAAGCAGATCGCCCAGGGGCTGAATGTGGAACCGGATTCCACCCGGTATAATATTTTAAAAATCCTGTGCGAGGGAAAGAGCGTCACCCTGATCGATATTAAGGTCCTGATCCAGCGCATGGAAGACTTGAATGCCGAACAGCTCGGTATCCTCAAGGTGATTTGCCAGGAAAAGGGATTCACTGCCAAAAATATTCTCAACGCCGTACTGCCCATTAAGAAATTCGGAAAGGAAAGATTGCTTATCCTTCGCGCCTTTGTTGACCTTAAAGGCGGGGGGCCCGGACCGCTGAACCGGTTTTTCACGGCGGCACTGCCCCAGGGCAATCCCAAGGAACTGGGCAAGGAGGGGTATGAAAAAGAGCTTCAGGAGAAATTGATACGTCCGGATCAGGCAACGGTTTTTTACAATATCTGCTATGGAGTAAAAGAGACAACCCCCAGCACCGCCATCCAGGCCCTGCCCAAGATCAGGCAGCTCAGGCCCCAGCATACCCAGTTTTTAAACACGTTTCTCAAAGAGTATTCTGTTTTCGGCAAAAAGCCCATAAACAACGATACCATCCTCGGGCTCATCAATCTTTTTTTGACCCTGCCGGAATTTCAGGATGTTGTAAGATTCCGAAAATTCATCAAAAAATTATCCAGTAAGCCCGACGACAAGAAAAACGATTTTCAGTTTCTTGTTCACACCTTTAAAACGGAAATCGAAGCCGAAAAGGCAGCCGCCGGCGGTGGCTTTGCCGCCGGCATTAAAAAAATATTCAGTTGATCCGTACGCCTCGGCCGGCTATGGTCCCACGTATTCCAGGTGGGTAATGAAGAACAGGGTCAGGGCCAGGGCACAGGCGATCACGGGGGTGAGAAACCAGGCCAGGAAAATCCCCCTGAGGGTGGCCCGGCTCACCGTGTTGGTGCCCTTGATTATCCCGATGCCCAAAAGCCCGCCAATGATGGCCTGGGAGCTGGATACGGGGACCCCGATGAGGGTGTAGATGTGGATGGTGAGTCCCAGGGAAATGGAAACCATTAACGCCGAAAAAGGGTCCAATTTCACCAGTTTGTTCCCCACGGTTTCCATGACATGCCGGGAAAATGTCAGTATACCCAGGGCGATACTGGCCCCGCCGATGAGGGCTGCCTGGAATACGGTGAGTTTGCCGGCGCCCACAAATACGGCGGTGACGTTGGCGACATTGTTGGCACCCAGGGCATAGGCACCGTAGGAACCGAAGATGACAAAGCCGATTTTCATGAGCCGGTCCGAGGTGAATAGGCTCATTTTGACCCGGTTATAAAAAAAGGCACAGACCTTATACAGGGCAAAGGCGATAAGGGCCCCGCCGATGGGGGTGGTGAACCAGCAGGCGGCGACTTTTCCCAATCCGGAAATGTTCAGCTGGTGGTTCATGATGCCCACGCCGATGATGGCGCCCACCACGGCCTGGGAGGTGGAGACGGGCCAGCCGGCCAGGGTCATGATGCTCACGGCCAGGGCCGCAGCCACTGAGGCGATAACGGCCTGGGAGAGTTCGAAAGTGGTCAGGCCCTGCAGGGTTTCAATACCGGCCTGGCCGGAAATCACAGACCCCAGGAGTACAAAAAATGCCGCCAGGATTGCCGCGGTCCAGAATTTCATCATCCTGGCCCCGACGGCCGTTCCGAATACATTGGAGGCATCGTTGGCACCCAGGGCCCAGCCCATGAAAATGCCGCCCAAAAGGGAAACCATTTATACCTGCCTTTTTAATGCGAGAATATTCATTCGCTTGGAAACCCGGTCCGCCTGGTCCGAAATGTCGCCCAGCTTAAGGATGAGATCCCGGAGCTGGAGCTTCAGGAATGGATCCATATCTGAATTGAACACCGATTTAATCAGTTTTTTCTCAATATGGTCGCAATAGCTTTCCTTTTGGTCCACCTGCTTCATGAATTCCCGGATGCCTTTTTCTTTTTTCACCAGACAGTTCACCTGCAGGGGGATGATGCGGCAGGCCTTCATGCTGGCATCAATGAGGTCCCTGAGATCCGGTATCATATGATTTGGAAGCAGCAGATGCTGGTATTTGATCATGGACAGGACGGTTTCCATAATACCGGGGATTTTGTCCAGGGCCAAGATCAGCCTCATAATGTCTTCCCTGGAGTCTGGGATCAGGATTTTGCCGTACATGAGGTTGTTTAATTCGTTTTTTATATCGTCGGCTTTGGACTCGTATTTGTGGGTCTGATTCTTGAGGAAATTGAATTCCTCGCAATAGGGGTCATTGATGCATGAAAAAATGGCCTTTTGGAATGCCTCGCAGCTGAGGTTGAAATTTTCCAGATAGGCGTAGATCAGTTTCTCGACTTTTTTTTCTTTTTGGAAAAACAATTTAAACATTCGGGATGCGCTGTCCTTATAATTTAAAATGGTCAGAGGGCTTTGACGCCGTGGGGTTAAACAATCCTGAAAAGGGGGCTGCCTGTTTTTACGGCTGTCCCAGGGGTTGCCGCAGGGGACGCCATATCCCGGGGCAGGAGAATGACAAGGGTGGAGCCCATGTTAAATCGTCCCATTTCCTCATTCTGGCGGACCTGCCTGTTAACGGGAATACGCCGGCCGGGGGTGAACGGTGCGGAATGGGCCGTCATTTCAATGGAGCCCACAAAGGTGGCACCCACGGCCACCACATGGAAACGATGTTCCCTGGCGGTGAAGCTGGCGGTTACCCGTTCGTTGCGGATAAACAGGTTTTTAATATGGTTGACCCCGGCCCTGTTTACAGGAAAAAGCCGGTTGCCAAGATGGGTGAGCTGGTCCAGGCGGCTGTCCAGGGGGTAATGGTAGCGGTGGTAATTGGATGGGGAAAGGTAGACGACGGCCAGCCACCAGCCCTTTTCCCAGTCTTCGGTCATACCTGTCAGCTGGGACACCCTGTACTGCCAGCCTTTAACCTGGGTGGCCGCATCGGTGTTGATCTCTTGCAGTTCCGCCAGAACACCGTCGGCAGGGGATAGAAATGCGTTGGGATCGGCTGTTAGGGGCCTGGTTTCCGGGTTCAGGGGCCGGACAAAAAATTTTTGCAGGGAAGGGTAGTCCGATAGGCTGCCCCGGTAATCTTTCATATCGATATTATAAACAGCGGCAAATCGCCTGATTAATGCCTTGACCAGAAAACCGGGCTTTTGGATGGCGACGATCCTGCCGTAGGCCCGGCTCAGAACAGGCATGGAAAGAAGGGTTAATACTGACTTTATCATGGTGTTTCCTTATGGTTATTATATTTCCTTCAAGCATCTATATATGCCCGATCCGTTAAAAAATCAAACAGGGAAAGCCGGATAACGGATCGGCGAGTCTTTTCTTGACAAAGGCGGTGCATCCGTCTTACTACTTTTTTATGGATGCAGCGTGTTCCTAAATCAAAAAATTTCAGGATAAATACATGAGGGATTCCGGACAATCAAATTCGCCGGCCAGTTTTGCCCGTGGCATGAGGTTTTATGCTGTGATGCTGGCCGTTGTATGGGCTGCCGTCATCGCCTCGTCCCTGGCCTGGAATATATTTCAGACACGTAAGACCATCCGCTTGATGGCGGTGAAAGAGGCGCGCAGTCATTTCAACAAGGACCAGGCCGCCCGGTTCTGGGCAACGGCCCACGGAGGGGTTTACGTTCCAGTCGACGAACGGACCCCGCCCAATCCTCACCTTTCCCATATCCCTGAGCAGAACATCATCACCCCTTCGGGGAAAAAGCTCACCCTGATGAATCCGGCCTATATGCTCCGGCAGATGATGGATGAGTATGCCGGTCTCTACGGCGTAAAGGGGCGGATTACCAGCCTTAAACCCTTTCGTGAGGAAAATTTGCCTGACCCCTGGGAGAGAGCGGCCCTGCAGGCATTTGAATCGGGGGGAAAGGAGGTTTTTGAGTATATTGATATCAATGGCCAGCCCCACCTGCGGCTGATTCAGCCCATGTTCACAAAAGAGGAATGCCTCAAATGCCATGCAAAACAGGGGTATAAGGTCGGGGATATCCGGGGCGGGGTCGGTATTTCCATTCCCATGGCCCCTTACCTGGCCTATGAAAGGGGGGAAATCCGGAAATTGGCGCTTTCCCATTTTGTTATTTTCATGGTGGGCATGGCAGGCATACACCTTGGGTACAGGAAGCTGAGCACCGCCTTTGCCCTGCAGCTTGAGGCGGAACAAAAGCAAAAACAACTCACAGACCGCCTGGAAGCACTCCTGGCCAAACTTCCCGTGGGGATTGTGGTCATTGATTATGACACACGGGCCATTGTGGATGCCAATCCCCATGCCCTATCGGTCTTTGGATGCGCTTTGGAGAAACTGGCCGGGAAAATTTGTACCGACTACATCTGTCCGGCGGATAAGAAAAACTGCCCGGTGATTGATCAGGGACTGCACCTGGATAAATCGGAACGCGAGATCCTGACCTATGACGGGCAACGGGTGCCGGTTTTGAAAACCGTGATCACCACGGAAATAGACGACAGAAAAGTCCTCCTGGAATGCTTCATCGACATCACGGATAAAAAGAAGGCTGAAAAAGAACTGCTGGAAAAGGAACGGCTCCAGGTGGTGCTGGAAATGGCCGGCGGCGTCTGCCATGAATTCAACCAACCCCTTCAGGTCATTGCGGGAAATTGTGAGCTGCTGGCGGATGACGGGGAGCTGGATAAAACAATTGAAAAGGCTCTGCGCAACATTGCCGAGGCAGCGGACAGAATGGGCGGAATGACCCGAAATCTTATGAATCTGACCACATACAGGACAAAGCCCTACCTCAATTCACAGATTGCGGACATCACTCCCCGGGATCTGGGCCCGGATAATGATTCCGGTGGCCGGGGCAGTAAGTCTTAAATCATTGGCACCGTCCTCTTGACAGAGGCGCCGGCGGAGGCCCCAGGTGCCGGAAAAGGCCGTTGCGGTTCTGATCACCTTTTTTTCAGGGCCCGGACGATCAGTGCCCTGAAGGTGTGAAGGTAATGTTCGGTGTCATCACAGAATCTGACTTCTTCGGGATTCCAGTCCAGGTAAAGCATGGAAACAATTTTTTTGTCCCGGCCGATGGGTACCAGGGCAAAGGCCTTTGAAAAGTCGTTTTTTTTGAACCACATGGGGATCAGAGCCGCGTGGGAAGCAGACTGTACATCTTTCACGATGGCGATGGTGTCGTTGTGCAGGGATTGGTTGAAAAGGTCCCCGGATTTAATTATTTTGAATTTGAAATCCTCAAGAAATGCTTCCTGCCTGGTTCCGATGACATACCGGGCCACCATTGAATCGGTCCGCTTGTCCTTGATGCAGAAATTGATGTTGGTAAACCTGAATCCGTCTGAGAGATATTTGAGGCTGGTTTCGAAAATGTCCTGGATGCTGTAATCGGTTTCCAGGATCCGGGAGATGGCGGCGGTGCCGGTTTCAACCAGGGTTTTATCCTTGAGGCAGGGAACGGCTTCCTTCCTGGGCTTCTCAAGAGAAATATTCAACAGGGCCGCCTGTTTTAAGATTTGCTCCTCAGATGCCCGCAGGATTTCCTCAAGGGTGTCAGGGGCAATATCGAACAGGTGTTTGTACCGCCGCCGTATTTTGTCCAGAGCCTTTTGGTTGGCGCCATCATCGCTGCCGGGGCTGAGGCGGCATAATTCATCGGAAAACGAGCATACAAAGGGCAGAAAATCCTCGGGAGCCAGGTCGCCTTTTTTTACCTTAAAGGTTGTAATGGGCTTCATGGAATCGGTTACTATTTTGGGCATATGCCATTTCCCTGCCACCAGGATGCCCAGGTCCCTGTAGGAGATACCAATGGCCATCCGGGACGCGCGGTCGATGTTAATTTTATGCCGGGCCTTGATCTCTCTGATTTTTTTTGCCGTATTGGGGGCACATGCCGTCACCAGGTACTCTCCGAATCCGTAGAGTACTGCGCTGACTTGAAGCTTTTCCGATCCGACATATCCGCCTTTTTTGGCGATTTGTCCGGCAATGATGCTCCGCTGGAAATTTTTCAGGATCTGTTCCTTTAGCAGGGCTGAATCGCCTATATTCTGCATCAGTTCAATAAGTTTCAGGCTGGCCGCCATGAATTTGATCTGGTCGGTGCCGACAATGATCATGGCTTCTGTGATGGTGGATATACCGTCTGGAGAGAACTGGCCGTAGTAAGAGGAATTTACCAGTTTCAGCAGTTTGGCGGTCAAAGGTGCATCCTTTACAATAACCTGGGCGATATCGTTGGCAGAGGCATATTTGAGCTGCAGTATGCGGTTGACTTCGCCGATTTGGTTGGTAAAGGTGAGGAATGAATCGTCCTTGCGTATTTTTTTTAAAATCAGGCTGATGATTTTGTCCGGGGCTTCTCCGGAAAGCTGCGTTTTCTTTTTCTTCTTTTCAGCCGGCTCCCGGTCGGGCAGCTTGGGGATATCAAGGGTGTCCAGGTCAAAACCGGAGTGTGCAGTGTTGTCTTGTTCAGGCATATGCAGGCAAAAGGGTGTGTGGCCGGAACTCCGGCTTTTGGTTTGGGTTATTTGCAAGACTATATAGGTCTCTTGGGTGAGATGCAATGGATAAAAGGGAAGGGCAATGAAAAATTGCAATCGGCCCCACTGGTTGACATGGGGTGCCTTTAGTCGAAAATTCTGTCCAAGGCGGTTCTGGCGGGTATGGTTTGCCATAATTATTTTTATGACAGGCTTGCTCTAAGTTTATAGATTTGATACAATTTTTTTGATAACCCTAGGCGAAATATAATAAGGAAAGAAAAAGATGACCCTGATGGACCTGAAAAACCGTCGGAATGCCCACCGGATGAGCTTTAATGGCATGGTGGACCTTGTGGTGGAAGGCCGCCTTTATAAAGAAATGGGTGAAAATATCAGTGAATCAGGTATCTTTATCCAATCTTCCCGGCCGGAAAAGTATACGATTTTCGACAAGCTCACCCTTGCCTTCCAGGGGCCCGATGACAAACCGGTCAAGCATGTGGGCAGGGTTGTCCGCAAGGGCGGCGGCGGCATCGGTGTATTGTACCTGGACACCAATCAACCTGTGGCCTACCAGGCAAAACCCAATATCCAACCTTTTTTCAGTTAATCTCTGACGGTTTCTTGGTGGTGGCCGGTCCATGGCCCGCCGGGAAACGGCGCGTCTTTTCATCCGCCGCTGGAAAACTTCACGCTCCCCCGGCATCCGTATTCCAGGGAGCCGGGCCGTGCACGCCGGATTACCCCCACACCTGATTCCGGCCATTATGCTTTGCTTTGTATAGATTATTATCTGCCCGCTCAATGAATTCCTCTTCGGACATACCAGGCTCCGGCACGATACTTGAGACCCCTATGCTCACCGTTAAAGAAATCTGCGTTGCCCCATATGGCTGATCCATTTTTTTCACTTTCTGCCTGATTTTTTCAGCCATAACAAGCGCCTGTTCCCTGTTATTATCCGGCAATATCACGGCAAATTCCTCTCCCCCGTACCGGGCAACCGTATCTGTCCCCCGCCTGATGGTTTTTTGGAGCAGGGAGGAGATGCGCCGCAGGCATTCATCCCCCACAAGATGCCCGTGGGCATCATTGATTGTTTTGAAATGATCAATATCAATAAACAACAAAGACAGGCGGGACCGGGACCGGATACCCCGCTTCATTTCCTGTTTCAATGTCTGATCAAAGAACGTCCGGTTTTTCAGGCCTGTCAGCCCATCCAGGGTATTCAATTGTTCCAGTTCAACAGCGTATTCTTTAAATAGAAAAGAGGTCTTAAGCCCCTGCCAGTATTCCCGGTGTTGATTTTTGGTGACCGCATACATCCCGATCCAGTAAACCACAAATATAATACCAACAGAGAGGTTATAGGCATGGGATAAAAGCAGGAGGCATCCCCCTGGAGCAAGAAAGCCTGTGATCAGCCCGAGAGTCAGAAGTCTGCTCGGCACCAATGAGGATACGCCCCCGCCGGTCAGGCCGGCAGTCGCCACAACGAATGCCACATACATGTAGTTGAGTTCAGGCAGGATGAATGTCATGGCTGAGAATGTACCCCAGGCCAATGCGGCCACCCAGATGGTCGGATAAAACAATACCTTCCATAGCTGGGGGCTTTTTTGATAAATCCGGTTGAAATTCAGAATCAACCCGATCCTAAGGCCTGCAAAGAGTATCAATATGACTGTCATCCAAAGACAGATCTCCGGACTTTTCTCATAAAACTTATGGGGGACGATAATGGAAAACCATATCACCAGATAAATATAGGTGCCTGTAATGGACCGCTGCGAAATATCTTTATTGGCTTGAAATGCCATTTCCTGGGCAATATCAAAATCTGGTTTGTCCATAAATCCCCTTCGGTCCCATTTTCAAGGCTGCATGATTGATTTTAAGGTGTTTTATACCACACGGCCAGCCGCCAATGTCAATCAGCATTCTAAAAATATGCATCAGCACCGGACCTTTTTTCCGTAATGCCCGTGGGCGGTCGCGGCAGGCTCAGAATATATGCCCCCTATATTTTATGGCTCACAATTTGTTTAAGCAAAAAAAGGGGGTTGGCAGGAAACGCCAAACCCCTTGGAATTCTTGGGCCGAGCCTTGGGCTCGCAAGGGCTTAGGCCCGGAGGATATCCTATCCTCCGGGTCTGCTTTTTTAATCAGAAGGGGGCTTTTTCAGGCCCTAAAAACTACATACCTTTGGAGCAGAGGTGCTCGCTTTCGCTTTTTCAATCGATTTTGACAGGGACTGGATCTTTTTTTCTGATGCATCTATGCATGATTGATTGGCATTAAATTCTTTAAACACCGAGTTGTATTTGTGTATGAGCGTATTACACTTTTCTTGAGCACGATAGGGCTCTCTTTCAATATAATTCTTTTCCCATCTCCAATTTTGAATAGGTGCATAGGCCGCATTAAAGAATTCATCTTTGCAGCTTTGTGTTCTCAGATAGGTAAATGCAAGTCTAAGTGCGATTATTCCTGCTGCTTGTCCGTATTCTCCGGTTTCAATTTTTTCTTTCGTGGTTTCATCCAGATACCCGGTAAACATATCCTGCAAACCAGATCCGATTCCGTATTTTTCTCCATTGAGAGACGCCACAAGCGCGCCACAACTGACACTGGTAATGGAGCTGTGCACATTTGTCTTGAGCAGTGCCGCTGCGCAGGATTCTGCGTCAACAAGGTTTTTCATACACGAGTCATGGGCTAAATCCTTGCATTGCCGCTTGCTTCCGCAGATCGTTTTTGGGAATGGCGGGACAGCGCGTTGAGGAGGCAGATTGCAAGTGTTTCCGTTGAACAATTCATGTTTATTGAGTTCAGTGTCCGCATGACGCAATCTATCGGAGCAGGCTTTTTGTTTACGAACGCAGGCTGCCTGTTTTTTTTGAGCAAGGTTTTTTTGTCTTAATTTTTGGTTGTAGTCATAAATCGACGTTATCATTATACCGGTATTGTCATCGAACAAAGGCTCCCCCTTGTCATCGAAGACAGCGTAGCAAACCTTGGGAGACGTATAGGGTGGCAATGAGAAGGTCAATGTTTTTTCTGTTGCTTTTGTTTTCCCGATTGCACGATTGTATCTATCGACCAATCGGTATTCTTTACCAGTCCCCCTGTTCAAGCCAACTTCCAAACCTGTTGCCGTCTGCACCACATATTTCGGCTTAACAGCACATCCTGAAATGATCATTAACAGTACTAAAAGATAGATGATACGCATATAACCTCCTTTAGATCAAATAAATCATGGCATAGGACAGCCACCCATCCGGTCACATTCATTGATAAATAGATTGACCTTACCATAGTGCGTCATTGACTATGTGGCACTGCAGGGTATCGTTTAACAAATCACTGATAAGCAGGGGTGTCAATCGGGGAAACCCTTAGAAATTATAAGATTTTAATGAGGAGGAAGGGCGGCTTTTGCCGCTTATTTTATAGGGCTTTTTTTAAATAAAAAAGGCTTCCAACGAAAATCGCTGAAAGCCTTTCTTGAAGCTGGTACCGGAGGTCGGACTTGAACCGACAAGGGCCTAAGCCCGGAGGATTTTGAATCCCTAAATTGGATTTTTGAAATTTTTAATAAAATTAAACCCTTATATTTCAGGTGGTTCCAAGACTTACTTTTGGTTTCGTTTGGAAATATGAGGAAATTTTTGACCTTGACGGGCACAAGATAGGGCACAGTAAACCCGGAGGATATTTAGTCCTCCGGGTCTGCTTTTTATGGGAAAAGGGTCATTTTCAGGCACAATCTGGGCACACCCTCAACATCCGGTTTTTTATCCAACCCTCGTTCCATTCGGTACGGGTTTCTCGGGCACAGACAGCGCGGGTAAAATTCCATCTGCATAACCAATGTCGAATAGCATTCCTTCAGAAAGTTCTCCCATCATTTTTCTGGGCTCCAGGTTCACCACGAATAATGCCTGGATGCCTTCTATTTCTTTTGGTTTTTCCCGCTCCTGTTTGATCCCGGCCAGTATGTTCCTTTTGTGATCTCCGAAATCCACAATCAGCCGGACAAGCTTATCGGATTTTTCTACATCCTCGACACGTTCAATTGTTCCTACCCGGATATCAATCTTGTCAAATTCTTTGGAGGTGATGGTTTCTTTAATCGGAGCTATTTTCATTTCTGTTCCTCAAAAAATGATCCACTGCCTCAATCAATATCCCGGCGACCGTAGTGTCGCTTTCCTGTGCATAACGTTCAATCCTTTCCGCGAGCTGACAAGGGACTTGGACAGTAAGGCTCTGGGTTGGGTCTGAGCACTCATTTGGTACGGTTTTATCGCTCATCTCGTTCCTTTCATCAAGATCTTAGCCTATAATTTTGCCACGGCTGCAGCAGGAAAGCAAAAATAAAAAGTGCGTGTGACAAGGTGCCTGTGATCCGTTACAGGGTCTGTAATGGTTGTAATCGGATCTTGTCACGATTCTGTGAATCGGAAGATCCAATATATTAATTATTCTATTATATCAATAGTTTTGACTTAACAATCGAGCCGGGAGGACAAATAACGAAGTGCCAATGTGGGGAAAGTTTTTTGGGTCCTTTTTTAATGGTGGTAAAAGTCTTAAATTCTGTTTGTATCCTTGAGAAAGTAGAGTATAGCCTGGAGTTCTGACATGGATAATAATCTTTGACTCTCAGATTTGAGCTTTTGGGCGCTAAAAAAAAGTCATGGCTATTAATAATAGTCTGGACCACGAGTTCCGGATTCAGGTTATTTTAAATTTTGACATAGCTTTCTGTTAAAAAATTGGGACGAAATATATACGACCTAAATTCCAGTCTGATGGGTGTGGAGGATTTTCATTGAACCTCTTTCTTCAGTGCGTCGTCCAGCTCTTCCAGTGCGGTGACTATTAGATTGACGATTGTCTGTTCAAATTCTGGCAAATCGGTTTCATCGTGGGTGCCTTTATTTAAATATGTCCACGGTGGTTGTTTTGCATCAGTGCCGAGTACAGTAGACAGTGAGCTAATTACTTTATCCTTGTTGGGAATATCTGCTTTTGATTTTCTGAACTTCGCTTTCAGGTTATCAGCAAGGTACCTTAGGTCCCATGGTTGATTTGGAGATCTTCTTGCAACGCTAATCGGTTTATCTAATTTGTCACAATATTTCCCATAGTGATACCAGGCAACTTGAGTTAAATTTTCTAAAGCTCGACGTGCCGACATGAGTGAATCGCGATATTCACTGCTATCATAGAGTTTCCGGGCGGCCAGGACATAATTCTTTGGGCGACTAAGAGAATTTACTCGGATATGGCTATCCTGTTTGGCCAAAAATAGGTAGGAGTGAGCTTTCATTGCAGATTCTTTCCCGATAATTTGATGAGTACGATTAAAGAACTCTTCGCCGTGTATCGCAATTATTAGCTGCTTCCCCGTGAAGTAATCATCTACAAACAACGTTTCACGGATGGCCTGCCTATGTTCATCGTCAATGGCATTGACTGGATCATCAAAGATCAGGAGAGGGCTGTTTTCCTTAAGATTCTTTGCAGTAAGTATGGCGAGACCAATGCAACGGATGTGTCCTTCGCTTAGAATGTGTAATGCGTCGAAATACTTTTCAGAATCCCTTTTGAACGAAATTTCAAGACGCTGGTTTTTACTCAACGGCAGGCGAATATTTGCCAGCTTCTCGTGCTCTGTGTCATTCCGGTTAAAAGCGTTGTATAGTTCAACAACCTGTTCGCCCAGATCTGATACTAATTGAGCAGGCAGTCCGTTTTTGTAAGCATCCAGCTCTTGTACAAAAGCCGCATAGGCAGTTGCTATCACCAGATTCTGAGCTACAAGCGCTTTTTCTGCTTCTGCATCTGCAATAAGCTGGGCATTTTCTGTATCAAATTTGTCGATGGCTTCTTCGGCGTTCTTCTTGGTTCCGTTTGCCGTATCTCTGCGCGTTTCCAATTTGACAATTTTCTCAGCAAATCCACGAAGCCGATTCAGTTCGGCCTGTTTTTCGACACGTTCCTTTTCAGTCTTATCAATCTCCTTGTCGTCGTCTTCGAGCTGTTTGACCTGTTTCTCAAGATGCTTATGCGGGGTTATGCCCTCATCAAAATTTTGAAGCAGTGATTTCCACCAATTAATGGTTGCCGCTTTTTCATTGACAATTTGAACAGCTATCAGCGGGTTGTTTTCTTGGTTACGAGAACAGCAAATGTTTATCAGTGCCGATAATTTGTTCAATAATGTTGCAATATCATCCAGCAGGGTCTTCACCGCTTCCTGTAATTGACCCAGATGTTCTAATTTTTTTAATTCAGTTTCAGCATGAACGAAAGGATTTCTTTTCACTTGGGTAAGCGGTGTCTGGCAGGCCGGACATTGGTCTGTACTGCTTTCCTGGACCCTTGCTACAGCCTCGTAAAGCTGTTTGAATGAAACCTCCTGGCTGGCCTTTGACAGCTCATCCTGTTTTGCTTCAAGTTCGTTGACATTGGTTTCGATTGACTGCGTTAACTCTTCAAGGTTGGCGGCAGTTACATTATTTTTTTGCGGGAGCTGTTTTTGCAGTTCCTCCTCAAGTTGCTTGGTCAGACCAGCCTTATCTTCGGTTCCATTGAGCTCTGCGACCATGTCCGAGAATGCGCAGTCTTCCCGATATTCTCGTGCCAGTTCCTTCTCTTCTTTTTCAATATTTTGGATTTCTTCAGGAATAGTGGCCTTCAGTTGCTGTTGATAGCCAGCAAGTACTTCCCGCTTTTTCGCCAGTTCTTTGGCTTTAACACCTTCAAGATCGATATATCTGGCGTCCATCGTATCCGTAAAGTTTCGGACAAACTCGGTGAAGGCATCAAGGCCAAACAAGGTGGAGATCAACTCGGTTTGTTTGGCCGGAGCCTGGGCGGCAATACGGGAGAAACTATCAATGCGGTTTTTCTCTATAAAACAAAAGCGGTATAGAGCCTCGTTTGCCGAAATTGCGATGTCCTTCCCGTGACTGTCGAGTCCTACAAGAGCTGGCGGTTTAAAGCTGCTTGTGTGGGCATTTTTTAAATAGTCATGCTGATTGCGGAATCTTTTATTTTCAGCTTCAGCTACATTGCCCAACAGGCCAAATTCCAATGCTTCACAAAAACTGGACTTGCCCGTTCCATTAGGCCCATAAATCAGTACCAGCTGACTTGCTAAGTCAAAATCCTCCTGTTTGGCAAACCCACGGAATGGACCAACCGAAATGCTTTTCAGTTGCATAAAAGGACAGGTCTGGGTTGTCGTCTGCTGTGGGGTGGATTGTATATCAGCGTTGATTGTTCCCCAGTTAGCTTTGGCAAGTGACGCGACCTTTTTAATGCGTTGCCCTTGTGAGGTGGATAACGGAATTAATGTATCCAAATGATTCAGCACAAGGTTGGCTATTTTACGCACCTCAGCGGAAACGCCTTCTCCTGTGAGTGTTTTCAAAAAGCGAAGATATTCGGACCGAATCATCAGCTATCCCCTCCCTTTAGATTAAACGTACTTCCCTGAAAAATCTTCAAATGCGTTGGTGACGGTGAATTCAACCTCTTTACCCAGAGCCTTGAAATGCTCCTTCCCGCATGCGATCTTGGCTTTTTCAGTTGGGCGTAGCGCATCGGTGAATAAGGTGCTTTTGGTTTCAACAACAAAGTAGAGCTTCTCTTTGCCATCCAATTCAATCAGCACAGCCCAGTCTGGATTATAGGTGCCCAGCGGGGTGTCGATTTTGAACCAACTCGGGAGTTTGGCGTACAGTTTAATGTCACCACTTCCTTCAAAAGCATTAGCAAATTCCAGCTCGATATCGGAATCGTACACCACATGGTCAAAGACCGATTTCTGACTTTCAACCATGTTCTTCTGAAGGTAGCCAAACAACTCGTTGTCACTGAACAGTTCCTGAGCGTAAAAATGGTCATCACCGATCTTGTGATACTTAATCCCGTCAACCACAAAGAGGCGCATCTGATGCTGGATAATTTTTGACACCTGCTCGATGAATTTCTGAGGGTTGTTCTTAAATGACTCCAGTCGCCCACTGTTGTTGAGGATTTTAACGATCGTTCGGCGCGTCAGGTTGGTTTCATTCTGTAGATAGGTGATCAGATCCGGGAGTTCAAAGGATTTTGAGTCATATACACTTGCGACACCGGGATCATCTTCGACATGAACGCCACCACGATCAATATCGACTTTTGATTTGCGATAAATAAACCTGGCTTTGCCTACCTGAAGATTGGCTTTGATCTCTTCCGCACATTTTGCGGCAAGTGCCTCCACGTCAAAATCCACTCTGAAGGTTGTCTTGTATTTTATCCTGTCCCAAAGCTCTTTGAACTCCGGACTTAAAAATACCGCTTTATTAAGTGACACCTTTTTCTTGTCGTCACGGTTTTTGATGTTGAGATTGCCGGAAACTTTTTTCAGTACTGCAGCAATTTGCGGGGCGTGCTCTTTGAATTCCTCTGGCAGTTCCAGCTCGCCGCTTTTCAAGGCTGTTTTCAAGGAGTCTTGAACTTTACCTTTGGTATCAATGTAACCAGTGGTTTTCAAGTGATCCCACAGCTTCTTGGAGGCTTCGACCCCCAGATATTCATTGTTGTAGTCGTCTATCGGAATAACAATGTTGGCAAACAGGTGCTCTTCAACCACACCGAATTTAATGCCTTCTTCCTGCTCAATCTCTTTCTGGAGCTGTTCGGCAAACTTCTCATAAGACTCGTTGGCCATGACCGTGAGGGTGTTGACCTCAAAACCATGAACCCGCTCACCATCCTGATTGACACATATACGAAGACCACGGCCAATTTCCTGCCGTTTCTTGATAACGGAATTGGTTTCGTTGAGCGTACAGATCTGGAAGACATTGGGATTGTCCCAGCCTTCTTTCAGGGCGGAGTGAGAGAAGATGAACTTCAAAGGGCATTCAAAGCTAAGCAACCATTCCTTTGCTTTCATGATTGTATGATAAGCACTTCCATCTGCAGCTGTAGAAGCTGGCTTATCATCTTTACCCAGTTTTGATTCTTTAAACCTTTGATTGCCTGAAGAATCCTTCTTGGGATCAATTGCAAAATACCCATCATGTACCCCATTGGCTGCAGTATCCAAATCGGCCCCTTCAAAGAGGGTGATGTATTTTGGTTTGCGGATTGCCCGGGCATACTCCTCTTCAAACATGAGGGCGAATTTGCCCTTTTGCGGATTGCCGTCCTCGTCGTACCAGCGGTAATTGGCCACCTTGTCGATGAAAAACAGGCTGAGAACCTTGATGCCCTGAGGACGCAGGCGCATCTCTTTATCCAGATGCTCCTCAATGGTCTTGCGGATCTGCAGGCGCTTGTATTCATCCGGGTCAACTTCACCAATAGCCTGACCCAGTTTCAGGATCTCCGGCTTGCTGGTGAAGCTGATGTATTCATTGCCTTTTTCGCAATAGATATCTTCGATGATGTAGCCATCGTAAATGTCACGGCCGCCACTGTATTTTGCATCCAGCAGATCTGCACCGCTTGAGACCACCACGGCTTTTCGTTTGATGTTGCCGTTCTTCATGCGGCAATCGATCTCGATTTTAGCGGTGATCGGGCTCTTTTTATTGTTTACGCTCAAGAGCTTTATATAGGCTTTGTTGTGGCCGTCTTTAACTTCAACTCCGGCAACTTCAATTTGTTTAACCAGCTTCTGCTCATAGGCATCAACGGAATCTAATTTGTAGAGCATGTGATGCTTGTCGATATGAGTAGCGGAGTAACGGAGGGTGCAGAGCGGATTTAGTGAGCGGATAGCCTCTTTACTCTTTGACGTGGTATCCACACTCTGGGGCTCATCCACGATGACAATGGGGTTGGTTTCCTGAATGTATTCAATGGGCTTGGCGCCGGTCATCCGGTCATGGGAACGGTGGATAATGTTGGCCTTGTTCTCCTTTTCCGGATCAGTGAAGCTTTTTCGGAAAGCATCGATATTGATTACCATGATCTGGATATCCGGACTGGTGGCAAAGTTCCTTACGTCGGAAAGCTTGCTGGAGTCATAAACGAACGCATCAAAAGTCACATTTTCATAGAGCTCTTTAAAGTGCTCGGCAGTAATCTCTAAAGACTTGGCAACACCTTCTTTGATGGCGATGGACGGCACCACAATGATGAATTTGGTGAAGCCGTAGAGCCGGTTCAGTTCAAAGATGGAGCGCAGATAGACATAGGTCTTTCCGGTTCCGGTCTCCATCTCCACGGTAAAATCCATGGAGTCCATTTTCTCGGAAGGGGCCAGCCCGTTCTGCAGCTGTATCTTGCGAATGTTTTTGTGGATGTCCTCGGGGAGCAACTTTAAGCGGTTTCCAATACCCAGATTGTTTTCCATGCCGGGAATGACCTGCTGGGTTGTGTACTGCAAAGGAGCCACAGTAAAATTGGTCTGGCAGATTTCCTGCCCTTCAAACACCCCGGCGACGGATTCTATGGCCTGCTTCTGGAAGTCCAGATTCGGATCAAATTGTATCTTCATCTTACAAGCTCCTTACATCAACAATGCCAGCCTGTTTGAGAATCTGAACCGCATTGGTTTTAACCACATCATCTTTGAACCCGGAGTCTTTGAATACCACACGCATGATTTCCGGATTGAGTTCATCCTTCAGCTTCGCAATGCCTTCGACCACCTCAAGCGAGATGGCATCCGATAGACAGATGATCAGCGCTCCCATACCGATATCGAACACCTTTTGACCGGCGATGTTGTGTTCCGTGATGGGCAGCGTCAGATCGAGGCCATACTTGAGCAGGATCTCGTAAAGGACATCTTCCTCACGGCGTTCGATTTTGATATTGGAAATAAAGTCTTCGAGGGTGCGCTCCGTCATATCAAAGTCCACTTCCCAAGGCTTGATATTAGTGGAGTCGAGTTTGAACACCTTGAAGCCAAGGTCACCATCATATTCAGGATTTTCTTCTTTGATCTTGGCAGCAGACCGGCGGATGCGTTCTTTGCTTATTTCCGCAATAGTTTTATAGCCAGCCTTAAAGGCTTCGGTGCCCTTATCACAAGCCTCTGGAAGTTGGACCATGATAAATTGTCTGACTCCAGCACCTTCAGCATTTAGTTGCATAACTGCATCTGCTGTAGTGGCAGAGCCCGCAAAAAAATCGAGAATCAATCCATTTTGACCATTGCCATATGATGACAGCAACACTTTCAGCAGACTCGTGGATTTAGGGTAGGAGAAGTAGCTCTTGCCAGAAAATAGTCGCTCGACTTCCATTCCCCCATCACTTTTTGTTGATAAAATAGACCTCAAGAGAAAGGTGTTGACCTCATCTAAATATGTGACTGAGCTGGGCTGCTGATCATCTTTTGCCGAAAACCAGATCTTTCCACACATGAAGCTGCCATCAGGAAGTTCAGTTACTTCAGTGTAATTGCCATCTACTCTTTTAGCTGCTTCGTTAAAAGTATCTTCTTTCCAGCGCCAGCCGCGATCAGGAATTTTAACTGGCTGTCCAGTTTTAGGGTGCTTTACTTCGTAGTCAGGACCAAATGTATTCGCATTTGGCCAGCTCATATTGATCTTCCCCCACAAACGATACTCATGGTCAAAAGAATTGTATAAAGTAATCCCTCTGTCGTATGCATTCTTCTTGTAAAGCTTCTTTATTTCTTCTTCGGCCTCCAGGATCGGGGTTCCATTTTTTTTAAGCTTTTCAACTAACTCATAAATATCATCCAAGCCATCTTTGCGCATGGTGAATTCGGGTTTGAGCGATGTATCTTTGGCATAAAGCAAAACATATTCATGGATATTACCCACACCCTTATCATTCTTTGGTATTCGTTTGTTCCATGTTATGTTTTCAACAAAATTCTCTTCGCCAAAAATCTCGTCGCACATTTTTTTAAGATTCGTGATTTCCTCATCTGCGCTAATGAAAATTACCCCATCATCCTTCAGCAGGTTCCGGGCGAGCTTCAGACGTGGATACATCATATTCAGCCAGTCGGTATGATAGCGCCCACTGGTTTCGGGATTGTTGGAGAGGTTACGGCCTTCACCATCCACCTGACCGGTGATCTCTTTATAGTTTTTGATGTTGTCCTTGAAGTTATCCTTGTACACAAAATCTTTGCCAGTGTTATACGGTGGATCGATATAGATCATCTTCACTTTTTTGTGATAGCTCTTCTGCAGGAGCTTGAGCACCTCAAGGTTGTCGCCTTCAATGAAAATGTTCTGGGTAGAATCCCAATCCACCGACTCTTCCTTGCACGGGCGCAGGGTGCCGGTGCTGGGTGTCTGGGCGATCATCCGGGCTTTGCTCTTGCCGTTCCATGTAAAGCTGTAGCGTTCATCGCGGT
Organism: Desulfobacter sp.; assembly: GCA_028768525.1. NCBI lineage: Bacteria > Pseudomonadati > Thermodesulfobacteriota > Desulfobacteria > Desulfobacterales > Desulfobacteraceae > Desulfobacter > Desulfobacter sp. Next base: position 5,159,700 of record CP054837.1, read on the forward strand.
CGTCTACAAATGTGCCGAGCACTTCCTTCAGCGCCTCAAAGTCGACCTTGCCCTCCGTGAAGGCTTCCGGAAACAGCTCCTTCAGCTTACCAACATTTTCGGCTACGATGTCCATTGTTTTACCATCCATTTTTTCCATGATTAAACCTCTCTTATTACAGGCTCGCAGCCAGTTGCTTGAGCTCTTGTTCAAATTTCTTGATTTGTGTATTTAGCTCAACCTGCCGGTTAAAAGCCGCTTTCTTCAGCTGCCCGCGCAGATCCGATATTCTTGATTCAATTTCCCGGCACCTTGTCAACCGTTCCAGCCGGTCGACCGCTTTGCCAATGGTAAAGGTTCCGGACAACACCGAGCATTCGTATCCCGTGAAGCGATCCGTCCAGGCGCTGTATAAAGAGCCGTAGGTTTGAAGCGGCATACTGCCCCATGCAAGTGATGCGACAAAGGCAGATTCTTGATCGTTCAATGTCTCACTGTTTATCCAGCCGGTGGTATAGAAACGCTCGGCAACAAAAGCTCCATGTTCTGCCTGACTAAACCGCTTGGGAGCGATGCTCAGGGCTATATCTCCGCTTTCGGTATAGAAGCCCAGCATCAATGGATACGGGATGACCCGGTGGATAATTTCTGCGATTCGTTTGTGGCCTTTCTGAGAATTCATTTCGACCTGCAAAACCGCCACCTCAAGGTATTCCCGCTCATTGTCTCTGTAAGGAAGAACCGGGCAGGTTGAGGGCTTCAGGGTGTATTCCCAATACACGTTCTTCACGTTTTCCCGAAACAGCTTTTTATCGCTGGCGACAAGTTCACCACTTTCAAGGAACTGCTTTTTAGGAACCCGTTTGCCCAGGAGAGCCGCCTCCGGAAAGGAGATGGCATTCCAGATAGTTTCAATGGCCTTATTCATCGTCCGCCTCCTCACCCAGCAGGATCAGGTAGCTGACCACTTCAAAGTCATCCATGCCTTTAAAGCTGTTTTTATTGATGACGGTGCCGCCGGGAGAGAAGAGACTCTCCACACCGCGCTCTTCAGCGGCACCGGTCAGAGCCTGCACTGCTTTGGACAGCAGGTTGCGATACTGCGACATATCGGAGCCATTGCGTGTCTGGCCGGAAAAACGGGTTGTGGCTGCACCATCAACGGACTTTCCATGGATGCTCATCTTCTTCAGCAGATCCAGAATCTTTTTGGTCTGGGTGAACTGTAAAAGAACGGAACCGTCGTTATTCACATAGACCAGATAGTAAGGCGACAAAGCATAGGTGGAGTCCGAAACGGTTTGAGCGCCTTCATTTCTTAGGCAGAAGATCACTCCGGGTGAGAACTCATCTTTTAACGAGTCGTCGATGGTGGCCACGGCATACGCGCCAGATGGTATCCGTTCCAGCAGGTTCTCATGCTCTTTTATGTAGTCGCTGAGATCCATGCGGAAGTCGTTCAGCGTGAGGTCGGTGATGGAGATGCCACCCTCGACGTCATCAATGTCGACCACTTCGTTCTGAAGCTTTTCGAGCTGTTTCCGGCGGTATTCGAGGTCATTCATTTTTCCTGAATCGGTAAACTCAATGACGTTCTCTTCACCAGTGGCCGAAATATCCAGCAGAACCATGCGACCGGAAACGCGGGCCTCAAGATTTATGTACTCATCCAGCTCCATGTTGGGCCAGAAGTTCACCAGTTGGATTTTGTCATTTTTCGAGCCCAGTCGATCAACACGGCCAAAACGCTGAATGATTCGAACCGGATTCCAGTGGATGTCATAGTTGATCAGGTAATCGCAGTCCTGCAGGTTTTGCCCCTCTGAAATACAGTCCGTGGCAATCAGCAGGTCAATTTCTGCAGTGAGAGATGAATCGATCTTTTCACGCTCTTTCGATACTGGCGAGAAGGACGTAATGATTGCGGCCAGATCCTTGCGTATGCCGGGCATCTCGGTTTTGTTTTCTCCGGAGCCGGTAACCAAGGCAGCATAGATTCCAAGCTCCCGCTGTGCCCATTTTGCAGTGTTTTCATATAGATACTTTGCGGTATCAGCAAATGCGGTGAAAATAATGAGCTTCTTATTGTCCGGATTGATCGGGTTGGCAACTTTGTAGCGAATAAGCTCCTTTAGTTTCCTGAGCTTTTCATCTTGCGGGGCTTTTATTGACTGTGAAGAGGCAATCAGTTTTTCCAGAATCTCCCGATCTTCTTCAAGCTCTTGCTTCCAGCGTACCGTATCCATGTCCTGAATCAGGACTTTGACCTTCTTGCCGACAACAAAAGGAGAGAAAGCATCATCTTCAATTTCGATCTCTTCGATATCAAACTCTTCAACCGCTGTATTGTTGTCATGGTCTGCAATTTTCTGGATCAATCCTGTTACTTCACCGAGAAGTTTTTCCAGCGTCATGGTGAAGGAGTTGATTGAGCTTTCCATTCGTTTGAAGAGGTTAACCCGCATCAAATGAATCAAGCTCTGTTCGCGGTCTACCTGTCTGAACACGGAACCGCCAGCAACCTTTCGGTCATATTTGCGGCTGTACTCTTCAGCCTTTTGCGGCAGGACATATTTCAGCGGAGCATATGCGCTCAAATTAAGCAGTCGAATATCTCGGTTAATACTCTCAAGCGCCGGGAAGCGTCCCTCTGTATCAATGTCAGTTTTGATATTGACGGGTTTTAGCCTCTCGGGGAATTTTCCGATCTCCGTTACATCATAATACTTTTCGATATGCTTTCTGGATCGGGCAATGGTGAGAAGATCCAGCAATTTGAAATAGTCAAAATTCAAAGTCTCCAGCAGGGACTCTGTGGTTCTCTTGCTGTCGTCCAGATTCAGCCATGCATTGAAGCGTGTCTGAGCCATTTTTAACGTCTGTTCTATGCTGGTGATTCCATTGGTCTTAAACGCATCGTCTTTTGCCTCAACGATAAAAGCAACTTGGTTTTTCAGGTCGTTCATCCGGTTGTTTACCGGCGTCGCCGAGAGCATCAGCACTTTGGTTTTCACGCCAGCTTTGATGATCCCGTCCATGAGTTTGGCATATCGGGTCAGGGCATTATCTTTGCGGGCCGGGTTGTTTCGGAAGTTATGCGACTCATCAATTACCACCAGATCATAATTGCCCCAGTTTAGCGTCTCCAGGTTAATTTCCCCGGACATACCTCGCGCACGAGTCAAATCCGTATGGTTGAGAACATCATAATTAAATCTATCGGAAGACAAAATATTTCTTTTGTCATTAATGGTATATAATGTCCAGTTTTCCCTCAGCTTTTTGGGACATAAGACCAAAACTCTATCATTCCGTAGTTCATAATATTTTATAATTGCCAGAGCCTCAAAGGTCTTACCCAATCCAACGCTATCAGCAATGATGCATCCGTTATACCTTTCAATTTTATCGATTGCACCCAAGACGCCATCACATTGGAATTTATAAAGTTTTTGCCAAACTTCGGTTCCTTTTATGCCGGTCTGTGTTTTAATGATATTTTCTTCATCAAGTTCACCAATTAGCTCTTTAAAAATATTAAAAAGAGTGAGGAAATAAATTTGCTGAGGTGTTTTATCGGTATAGTAAAGGGCAAGAGCCTCTTGAATAGTAGTTCCAATATCAGAATTATTTCCACCCAAAGACCATAGTCCCTCAAACCAATCAACCAAAGAATCTGTCTCTTCAGGACTTCGGAAGAAGGTATTCATGTGGTGGGTTTCTGATGGTACGATACCCAGGCCGTCAGTGGTAAAAGAGGAACTACCTACTATGGCAAGGTCTTTCTTTTTGCCGTTGTGAGATAAATGAATAAAATTTTGATATACCTGAGAGGGTAACTGACGCACTTCACACTTTTTTTGCAGCCATTCTGAACACTCACGTGCAATGCGGTTAATATCCAGTCTGTTTCTAAGGCGACGGTCCAGATGGCTCCCCGGCAGATTGGCAATGAAGGTTTTGGAATCTTTGGGAGTTGGAACAAGAAGCTTAAACTTACCAACCTTTGAAAGCTCTTTTTTCAATTCAGCGAATGCATATAAAGAAAACAAGGAGGAAAGAACCGAAATACTGCATCCGGAAGAAAGGTCTCCTTTTAATTTAGAGATAACTGTACCAAAAGATTTATTATCTATTACTCCAGTAGTTTGCTCCATTATTTTCTGCGTACCTATTATTTCCTAAATTTTCTATCTTAAGGGCGAACTTTTTGGATCACACAACACAAGCCGCGGCCATTTAGACATAAACAATTATCGAAATCAAGCTATCAATCAGTTTGGGATTTCCTTTTTAGTTATTCTTTCAGATCCCAATAACCCGAGCAGTTCATAACGCATTCTCAACCTTTTCATTTTCAAAATAGAACTCGGAAGTTTCACAGGTTGAGCACTCTTTATAGAATTTCAATTTTGCTTTTCTAATTCGTACTTTGCATGAATCATTTTTGCATTTTAGTTTAATAGCAGTATTACCATCACAGTCTCTGCATTTGAAATAGTACCCATACCGTCCGTATAATATACTGATGTTCACAGAATTGCATTTGGAGCATTTCTTTTCTTCTGAGCTATCTGATTCATCAACAGGGGCCTTTGGAGCCCATTTTGTTAAATCTTCATCATTGTTTAGCTCAGGGGGCTCCTGATATTCATCAGCTCGAGCGCTGGACTTATGTGCTTTAACGAGGGTGTCGGATATTCTTTGAATTGTGGATTCTCTGAAATGACTATTCATTTTCAATGAAAAAAGCTTGTCATTTGTTTTTGCGTACCCGTCAATAAGTCCTTCTATCTTCTCAGTTATTTGATCTGCTTTGCATACTTCGGCAATAGAGGTGTTTTTACCTCTTTTAATGATGCCAGTATCAGATATGGCAACCAACACATCATATTTAAAATCTGCCAATGTAGTTTTTGATATGAGTATTTTTCTAAGAAGATGCTCACAATTTGTCGTAAGGAATTTTTGAAGCAAATCTATTTGCCTCTTGGCCTGATTTACAGGAGATGGCATTCCTTTAGAAGAGCTACGATAGTGCCTGATCCATTCGCCATGTTCGTTAATGGAAATTTTAGATGTGACACTTTTTGATTCGACCACTGTAAAACCAAATCTATGGATGATTAAGTGATCCATTTGAGCAAAATCATCACCCATCTGGATTCGCAGATCATTGATAACGACAATATCAGAGTTGTCCTGAAATGCCCGTTTTAAATAAAATGCCATCTGCTTTTCAGCATCATGGCCATATTTTTGAATTTTAGTAAGATTGGTTTTATCATCAATTCCTTTTAATATCACAACGTCTTCCTGCTATTTTTTTTATCCTTGTTCACCGATGGTTTTCAATACTTGGTTTCCCAACTGCCTTGTATTTAGAAAATTACCGTTGCTGTTCATTAAACCCACATTCAATATTTTAGCCAATTTTCTAAGCACTGGTTTTACGGGGCTCAACAGAGTTCCATCTTGTTCAAGCTCAATTGCTCCAGTTTCTAATTCCCTTATAATATACCCCTCAAATTCAACCTCTTTCACAGATGATATGTCTTCTCTTGATTTTTTTGCTTGAGTTAACTTGCTGAGGGCTAAATTTAATTTACCGTTTCTGCCTGGTACCATAAGAGTTTCTGCCTCAGTTCTTGGAGCATTTAGCAGCGTTTCTACCTGCATCTCTTCTGTATTGACCCTTAGGATCATGATTCGATCCACAACATCCAGCGTGTTGGAATTAAAACTGATATGCCCAGTGTTTTTCATTTTGGCAGTTGTTTTAACAGAAATCCTTTCTCCATCACCGCTTACAACATCATATCCTTTCTGATTGACTTCCGTTGCCATCTGCCCATTGGTAATCAAGGCTGCGTAAAGTTCCCCAATCCTACCACAAAGGTGTCTAAGCTCGGTAGGAGGGACTTCCCAGCTTAATTCTCTTTCAAACCAAGCCATTGCTTCACCAAGAGATTGGATAATTTGCATTTGAGTTAGGGCCATTGTTTTTTCACTTTTATTGAAACAAGTTTTCGTTTTTTATTTGGCATACAGCATCAATCCCCAAGTTCCCCACCAACCCTATACGTCCCATCCAGCCGTTTCCACATGTCTTCATATTTCTTGTCCAGTTCTGATACGACCAGGTCATATTCTTCCTGTGTTATTTGTCCGGTTTTCAGTTTGGTCTCAATCATGAACAGTTCATCATCATACCATTTATCGGGATCGAAATTATAAGTCATGGTTTAAAACGGAATGAAGTGTTCTCTACCATCTCTTGCATCGAAAAGGATCTGGGAGATTTTGGATTTAGGGACAGTTTTGATGGGGGATGATTTCTTAGCCCCCGGCTGAAATTTTTGTTGCTTGAGGCACCTACGGATTTCAGCTCGCTTCTCTTCAGACAGATACATGAAGCCTCCTTTTTTTCAGAATCGATACCAGTGCCATGCATTCTATATCAGGCCAAGGATCGACATTCAATAAGGGAAACCCTTAAATCAGGTTGTTTTTATCATGGTCGAACTTTCCCATTAGTATCCCACCATATTTTAAGGACCCTTTCCGGTTGATGGATCTCTAAGAATAAGCCAAATGTCTCCCATTATGGTCAGACATCACCACCCTCCATAACTATGCCCTCAGGCTGGTAGCACCTATGAGGGAAGACCTTTACCCATTTGGTATATTATAGGGGTGGGGGCCTTTACCCATAGGTCTTTCAGGCTTTACCGGATCAGCAGCATAGTCATCACCGCAGACGACATCTTCCTCTAAAACCTTTAGCCGCATTTTCCCCCCTCCCCCTGGTCCTGTGATTCAGCGGGGAGAATCCATCCACCACCAAACCAACAACGAGGGCTTGTCCATTCAGGGCAGGCCCTTTCGTATTTTTAACCCAAGCAAAGGAGGTAGTCATGAAATCCATCAGTGACACCAACATCATCAAACAATTTACCCGGCCACCTGACGACAGGAGCCAGGCCGAAACTGGAAGCATTTCTGCATTCCCCTCGAATCCGCTCGACATGCCCACATCCACATTCGAGGCCAATTTGAAGCGCCGCCAGGAAAACCACCAGAAGCTGATTCAATGGATTAGGGAGCGCTTGGAGCCAGACGTAGACTACGGGCGGGTGCATGTTGTTGAACATTGCAAATATGCCAGGGCCGGTATTGTTCACCAGTGCCGAGACTTAAGCCATTACTCAGGCCTGATGCTCTGGAAAGCTGGTGCTGAGAAGGTTCTCGGTGTGATGGGCCTTACTGCCCATTTCCCTAATCTTCATCAATACGAGATGGCATGTGTGCATAAACAGGAAATCATCCAGGTGCTGCTGAGATGTGAGCTGAGAACTTTAAACGGGAAAGTGGTCGCAGAAGGCAGCGGCGGCAGGCACATACGTCAGGATAACTGGAACCTGAACACCAGTATCAAGATGGCCAGTAAATCTGCTCTCATAGACGCAACAGTACGTGTGGCGGGGCTTACAGGGATCTTCATCAAAACCCACCGGCATACAGTCAGAAACAATGTACCCGGTATGTCAGATTGTCCAAATTACAATCTTCCTTCAGGGGCAGCTCGTCACGGCCCTATTCCCGAAGATAAACCGATCAGTCAGAAACAAAAGGATCTTATCTTTCGGTTGTCCGGCACCAAAGGGCTAACCACAGAAGGTCTGAACCAGTTAACCAAAGACCGTTTCAGCAAATCACTGGATGACCTTAACCGTGTTGAGGCGTCTACTTTTATCCAATATTTCAACGGCTGAAACCAGCCACAACATAAGGAGAATTATCATGAGAAACACACCAACCGAGGCACAACTGGCAACCATCCCTGAACTGTATGCAACGGAACACATCCCCATCGAAGATAAGATTGTTCAGGCGCATTTCTACATCGGGCAATCGCACTGGTTCATCGTTGAATATGACCAGGTCGATACTATGTTCGGATTCTGTATTTTGAACGGAGACCTTGAAATGGCCGAATGGGGGTATGTTAGCTATCAGCAGCTGAAATCCATAAGCATCTTGGATGTTTTCCAGGTTGAGTACGATCTTTTGTGGGAGCCGAAACCCGACAGTGAAGTTGAATTGATCAGGAGGGCCAGGTTCTATGCATAGAGTTCACAATTACAGCGTCAGCAAAGAAGATTTCGAGGCGATGCTCAATGCCAAACGATTTAATCCGTGCCTTGAAATCACCTTCAGAGATCGTTCAGGGCAACACACTCATAAGCTGAATGTCGGCTATGGAGATAAACTGGATGTTTATCGGGAAGGGCCGGAAACCTATGTCCTGTCACGTAATTATAGCCTTTGGTATGTGGGCTTAGAAATCTTTCAAGGGGCTGATAAAACCGGTGAAATCTTTCTGGACGAGCACCAAGTCAAAGAGACCCTCGAACGCGGCGATTTAGCCCCTTTTAACGCCATTAAACGGCTGAGGGAACACATGCTTTAATCCAAATAAACAACCCATAAATCAAACATTAGAGGCCTTACTGGGCATTCCAGTTAAGGTCTTTTTTTATGCCTAAATCAAGGAGGAACCAATGGCAATCGCGACAAAATCATTTGACCAAAGATGCCGTCAACACATGGCTGAACAGGGCATCACCAGCAAGGAAAAACTGCAGCACAAGCTTCAATCCATTTTTGAGGAAGCGGATCACCAGGAGGCTGCTTTAATAGGCCTGTATAAGATGCTGATACCTGACTGGGATAAACTGGACCGCTTGGAAGGCTTTCCCATTATCGGCCAGGAAATGTGGCGGTACATCGGCAATCTCTTTATTCATTACGATCAGGAACATCATCCCAAGGTCTTTAACGGCGGGCTTTGGCTGAATAACGGTTTCTCATCCAGCGAGGATCTTGGCCCATGGGAAATCAGCTTAAGCCGGTGCAACGTCATTTATTCATAGACCATCAACGACAATTAGAAGGCCATCAGGGGGCAATCGCTCTTTGATGGCCTTTTTTATTGGAGGACAATCATGACCAAACAGCAGAAAGAAGCTTACCAGGACGTGGTTGAGCTGAAAAAGATTATCCGCAGCCTGAAAGGTAGGAAGTTCCGGCTTGATTGTGGGCACCACGTCACCTTCGGCCATTTTCTCGCCAATGACATTACCATCCGCAACGATAAAGAGCCAGTAATTACCTGTTCCCTGTGCGGTTATTAATCCGCTCACCCTATAAAAATTCTATCAAATCAATCAACAAAGGAGAATTACCATGATCACAACACTCGAAACCGTTATCAATGAAGTCCATCAGGATTCAATCAACCACTTTGATGAAGTCATGCCAGTGCATGAGATGGAGTTCGATAGTCTGAAGAAAATGTGGGTTTCCGGCAAGCAGATAGATGTTGCCCCCACGGCTCAGCGCCTTTTGTCCAATCGACTTCGGGTGCCATATTCGTATCTGTCCCGGTGCCCTGAAGATTTACAGGCCCGCAATCTGAATTACTGGATTGAGAAGGAGTGCCAACGCCGGGACACGTTCTTTTGCAGGTTCAATGGAGATACACTTCGTGCTGTATTTACTGAACGATACCAACCCCTGGATAACATGGAAATCCTGGCCCAAATCATCGAGCAGGGCTTCAAGCCATATATGCAGGTTCAGTTCTCCCTGGACCATGGGATGTTCCTGCTTAAAATTCCAGAGTTTGACAGAACATTCGGTGTCAATTCCAGCCACGACGGTCCTATAGATGAAATTGTTCCAGGCATTGCTTTTACCAATAGTGAAGTTGGCTTGATCGCTTTCAGCATTGAGGCTTTCTTCTATCGTCTGGTTTGCACCAATGGCCTGATTTCTGTTGCCCAGAAGGTATCTAAATTCAAACACATCAGTAACCGGGGATTGGAGAATTTTCCTGAAACCCTGTCAGGTGTAATTGACGGGTCCATCCGTAATCAGGAGGAGTTCAAATTATCCCGCCAGTCTCATGTTGAGCACCCCATTGCTTCCATTGACACATTCAGCAGGCGTTTTGGCCTTTCTCAAAATGATGCTGATATCGTCAAGAAATCTTTTGAGCAGGAACCTGGTGATACTCTTTTCCACGTTCTCAATGCATTCACCGCCGCAGCCAAATCAGAAGGATTGAGCACAGCGGATGTCTATAAATTCGAGAAAGCCGGGGGCCAGATCCTGTCCCTGGTCAAACCCTAAATCCAATTATCTGACCCAATCATAACAGAAGGTTTAAAAAATGAAGGAGGAAGACATGAAGTTTCAATTTCGTATTGTGTGTGCGTGGTGTAATTCACTTATTTCTGAAAAAGAATGCTCGAAAACAAAGTATAGCCTGGCTTTGGCAAAGGATGGCGTCATGACATCGCATGGGTTATGCGGAAAGTGCCGCAAAAACCTTGAAGATATTCATGGCCTGAATCAAGGAGGTCATGAAAATGGCTAAAACATATACCTGCGAGTGCTGCGAAAAATCTTATACCCGGCACCTGGCCTCAGAAGCGTATCTGCGGAATAATTGTTACGACTGCTCGTTTTGGCTGTGTAAAATGGAGTATCCTGACTTCATGGCTGAAAGAAGGGCTATCATTGACGGAAGCCATTATATTATACGGGCTGAAACTGATGGTCTAAGGGGGTTTGGTGGCCGTAAGTTTATAATCCAATTCTTTGATGGCCGGATCATCGAAACGAATAATTTATGGTGCCAAGGTGAAATTCCTGATCGGTTCCGTAAGCGTTTACCAGACAATGCCGTATTCCTTCCATTAGATGAGCCCTCGGTTATCACCGACGACAAATCCAGTATACCTTTTTAATAGAGGAGGCTAACATGTTTGATTTTTTTGATGAGTTTGACTGGCTTGATATTGGCCTCGCTGGTGGTCTCAGTGAAGAATTAGCTGATGAAGATCGGGAACGCCGTCGGCTGGAGAATGAACTGGATCAGGAAAATGAAGATAGTGGTAATGGTGGTATAGCATAGTGTAATATACCGTAATCGTAGTATTTCACCTTACCAGTACCCAAGCCACTCAGTACCCCATCCACCACCAGTGCCTTCCAAATTAGTTCTGCACAACACTTAACCCTGCATCTTTTCCCCTATCAGCATCCGCTCCATTCAGTCTCTTGATTCTGCTGCACTCATTCCCCATTTCCGTTTTGTTGGGTGGGTGCTGGTGATGGGAGGTACTGGTGTTTTACAATACTTCTTTAATTACAATATGTTAACCTGGACACTTGATCACAGATATTTCCAGGATGATTCATTGGTCCGGCTCAAAAAAACTGCTGCGGTCAATACCCCGGCCAGCGCTATTGAATTGGAAAAGTGTTTCATCGTTGAAACGCTGACGCAATCAATTTATCCATTGGTATATGTTCAGGGTGAACACGTAGCCAGGGTTGTGGAGGCAGTGAGTGTTAGGGCTGAAAGGTACTGTTGGAAGGGTTCTTTGAGGATTAGCATTTTTAAAGTAGAACAGGTAGAACACTATAGAACACGTACTTTCAGTTTTTAGCTATATGAGAATTTATTTTGAAATTACCCCCAACCTGTGTTCTTATGTGTTCACCTGTTCTAACGTGTTCACCCTAACTCAAAGAAACAAATCATACAGCCAGTTACATTGAAACCCTAATGTGAACTGATCCGAGGAGTATTAAATCTTTGTTTCATCGATGAAACACCAAAACCATTATATTCTGGCTGGAGAGGGAACTGGAAAAAGAAGTACTCACTCCCTTATTCAAGGTTCAACAGATACACTTCCAAAGTAGTGATCGTCCCTTTTGTCAATGCTATTGGGGGAGAATCATACCATAATTGCTCAGGAACAAACCGGATCAAATCATTAAACCCAGATTCTGCATCAGACATCAACAACAGTGAAAAATCCGTTCCAAAATGAGGAAATACTTCCGTTAAGCAAAATGGCATTGGATTTTTGATAAAACCAGAGGACCAGAAGTAGATTCCAGTCTCCTAATCAGAATTTCTGATGAATATCTGGCGCACTTATCCACAGCTTATCAATCAAATTTCAATAGGTTCTACGCCAGGGCCTTCATGGCCCGATAAAAAATTAACCTCATAGGATGGTCTCGTTTGAGTTTTATCCAGAACTGACGGCCTCTGACGACTATATTGGCAGGCAGATGAATAAGAAGAAAACCAAGCCGTTTTATTCGTGCTGCCCGCAACCATTTGGGTAGAGCCAGAGCCTTGATACAGTTAAGTAGGTTATACGCAATCAGCCCGGTCTGGAACAAAGCATCGTTTGCCCAGAACTCATTGGTGCGAATGCAAGCGGCAGCAAAATCATTTTTAATTTCTTCGATTACCTGCTCAACAATTGCGCCCTTGTTGTACTGGCGCCAAATGTTCTCCGCTTTAAGCCGGAGATTGGTGACAACTACCTCATAGCGTCCTTCAAGGATATTGAAAAGCAGCATTTGTTCACTGGGTTTAGTGGTTGGCAGATTGCGCTCAATTACTGCAAATCTTCTTGAACGGGACCAGCCAGAAAGCCTGCGATAAAAATTTGCAGCAAAGTGACCATTACCAATACTTCGCCAATTTTTGATCCGTGATATTTGACCCATGATGGTCGAGGACAATTTTGCTTTGGCCACATATCCAGCTCCCAGTTCCTCAATGGTATCGAGAATCGAACCGGATGTAAGACCCTTATCGAAACGGAATATAATATCTTCTGCAGGCAGATCCGCTTCTGAAACAATTTTGCGGACAAAACCATCAAGGCCATCGTTGGAAGCGCATGAACCGGGTCGGAGGTATCCGTCAATGACAGCTCTTGAGTTGATATCAACCGCCAGCAAGGGATGGTAGCTGTTTCGCCCTGGTTTATGCGGATTGTATCCGGTGTCTGCGCCTTCAACCTTCTGGCCATGTACAGTACAGACCGATGAGTCGACAGTTATAAATTTCTTGCCGGGTTTGGCAACAAGGGAACTCAAGTGAGTGCTGATTTTTTCCAGGTTCAAGTTATGTTGCCATGTCATTGTTTTCAGCCTCCGGCCATAAGACGTAGGATGGACAATGTGTTTCCATTGAAACATCCTTTTCATGGCAGGCTCCTCCAACAAGCGGACGTCCTGAATCGCTTCTCCGCCTATAATTCTCAAGGCTATCAGTTGCTGTAAAAGCTCATGTGTCGGATAGCGTTTATTCTGATCAAGATCTGCTGTGGCGGCTTCCAATTGTTCTGGGATATGGAATGCTTGGAATCCTCGGCTGACCATTGCCATCCCGGCGTTGGCAGTTACTGATTTTCCTGTGAAAGTAATATGAGCCGATCCCTGTTTGAATACTTTCCGATTCCTACCTTTTCTGGTATGTTTCATATGCACCCTTTTGGTGATCTGTTTTTCGCAGGCAGTCTGCGCTTAACTCTCCAAGATCATTATAAAAGGGTGCTCTTTTTAGAGCAATATCAAATTAGAAATGCAGAATCTGGGTTAAAATTTTTTGTATTTTCTGGTGTTTTAACATAACGTTCTTCTTAGGGAATTTTGCAAATACAATTTGTAATTGTTAAACATTTGAACAATTATGGAGGAAAGAATGTATAAACGCTCGGATGTTGATTTGCAACCATGTTTTTTGATAACATCCGCATCAATATAATCATTGTCAGGCTTCCAATGAGAATCCATCTTATTGGGAAAAAGCAAATTTTGCGGGAAGGGGAGTAGAGAGCCTGGCCAGGTTAAAGAAAATTATTTGATTACAAATTGTGGTTAAATAAAAGGAACCTTGATGACCCAAGATAAGAATACACTGGAACTTTCTGGTCAGATTTCTACTCGGACTGCTGGTATATTTTCGACTTTTCATCGTCTTGGCCTTATAAGCAGATGGAGCGCCTGGATTGTTCTGTTACCGTCTTTGCTGATCACTTTCAACGCCTGGTATTTCGTCAGGGGAGAAGCAATCAAAAGGGCTCAAGCACGTTTTAATTTTCGGGTCAAAACAATAGAAGCAGGAATCTATGAGCGCCTTCAGGCCTATGAATTTCTCCTTCGAGGGGGGAGCGGTCTTTTTGAGGCTTCCGATGAAGTATCTCGGGAGGAGTGGCGAACCTATGTAACAAAGTTGCAGATTAATAAATATTATCCGGGAATTCAAGGGGTCGGTTTTTCCAAACAAATTCTTCCTTCAGAAAAGGAGGCTCACCTTCGTCAGATTCGCAGTGAGGGTTTCCATCAATATACCATCAAACCCGAAGGGGACCGACCGGAATACACCTCGATTATCTTCCTGGAGCCATTTGATTGGAGAAATCAGCGGGCTTTCGGCTATGACATGTTTTCCGAACCCACTCGTAAAGAAGCCATGATCAGAGCCCGTGACACCGGAATAGCTGCCTTAAGTGGTAAGGTCACCCTGGTCCAGGAAACGGTCAAGGATATACAGGCGGGTTTTCTCATTTACTTGGCGATTTACCGCAAAGGAAAACCGTTGGAAACCCCGGAACATAGGCATGATGCGCTAATAGGATATGTTTATAGTCCTTTTCGGATGAATGATTTCATGAAAGGCATATTGAAAGAAAAAGGGAGATATGTCAACCTTCAGATTTTTGATGGCGAGAAGCCACTTAAAGAAGCCCTGCTATATAGAACTGATGCCAAGGAAGAACCTCACAACGCCCCTGAAGGTAGCCATTTTGCCACTGAACAATCAATCCTGACATATGCCGGCCATCATTGGCTTTTATCTTTTATTTCCTCTAAATATTTCGAGGAAAACATCGAGACTGGCTCCATGAACTTCATCTTATTGCTTGGCATCACCATCAGCCTGCTGTTATTTGGCATGGTATTGTCTTTAGCCAAGTCGCACAACCAAGCAATCAATCTGGCAAATACGACAGGGGACCTGAAAAAGGCGAATATCGAATTAAGAAAAGAAATCATGGAACGTGAACAGGCTGAGATGGAGTTGCATAAAAGTGAGCAACGATACAAGAGCGCTCAGCGATTGGGCCAGGTAGGGAATTGGGAATTTGATCTCGTAACAGAAATTTTTTGGGGATCTGATGAAGCAAAACGCATTTTTGGATTTAATACTGAAAGTAAAAATTTCACAATAGATGAAGTCAAAAAATGTATTCCGGATAGAGAAAGGATTCATCAAGCACTTATGGATCTGATAGAAAACAACAGACCATATGATCTTGAATTTGAAATCCATCCAGTTAGCGGGTCAAAACAAAAAAGTATCAGATCAATAGCAAAACTTCGAAAAGATAATACAGGCAAGCCATGTAAGGTTGAAGGCGTGATCCAGGATATCACACGGCAAAAAGAACAAGAGAGGATGCTGCTTGAACAAGAAAAGCTCCAGGGTGTATTAGAAATGGCCGGAGCTATCTGTCACGAACTGAACCAGCCGTTACAGGTAATATCCGGTTCTTCTGAAATACTCATGATGAACATTGAAAGCAGCGATTCCAAGTATAAAGCACTCACAAATATCCAGGTCAGCATCAAACGAATGGCTATACTGATGCGCAAGATTATGGGGATTACCCATTATCAGTCCAAACCATACTTGAAAAGCGAAATTATAGATATTGATAAGTCTTGCTACGATGAAAAAAAAATCAGAAGGTGAGGGCGACCACTCTGTCTATGAAAAAAACTTATTGCCCCTAAAGTTCCACTAAGTACTGGCGTTTCTATTGTGGGGGATTAGGATTATGCAATCCCCTTTGAAAAACCAGAATCCCGACAGAATTTAGATCTTTGGGAAATAATCGCTGGGACTTTTATATGAATTGCCCGGGAAATGCCTATGTTGGTGGCATGTGTACTTGATCAGTTATTGGTGGGGACCGCAGACCTTCAAATGGAACTTTTTCATACCATTATTCAACGCCTTTCACCTTTGAGTATTTTACTTGTTTTTATTTACAGAAAAAACTTAACAAATGCCCACCTGGCAGCTATCAAGGATGGTATAACCAATGCAAAGCTCCCCACCGATAAGCCAGTATTCAGTGAACCTTCAGCAGCCAAGGTCAGGCCAACTCTATTGTTCTCGAGAAAGTACAGCAAAAAATGTTCCGTTTTGGATCAATGATGCGGATATCGTCATGGGCCATCTGAACGAAAAAGATATCAGGAACCTTAAGGCATTGCTGGATACGTTATGATACAATCACGCTGCTCTCTGTTTGACAACATCGGGGAAATATAGTGTTTTTATCAAAACCGAATGATTGACTTTTTATTGTCAGGGAAGTTATATTAGTGTTCAAAACTATTTAGTTAGTATGTGAACCATATGTCAAAATCCGATGAAACATTTAATGTTAATGACTCTTTTCCCATGATGATGTGTACCTGCGTCAAATATATGAAAGAGAGCCTGAATAAACGATTCCGTGATGCAGGTTTTAATGTTACCAATGAGCAGTGGATAATTCTTGTACATCTGGCACAGGAAGACGGCATATCACAACAGAAGCTTGCAGACCGGTATGATCGAAGCAAGGTTTCTGCACTGAATTTAATTCAAAAACTTGAAACAGGCGGCTATGTGATTCGCAGGGTGGACCCTGACGATAGACGAGCTAATCTTGTATATCTTACTGACAACGGAAGATTATTGCTAAACAAGCTTATTCCGTTGGCAAAAGAGAATATTACATACATGAGCCGGGAAATTTCCATGGAAAATATGGCGGTGTTAAAACATATTGTTAAAAAAATTACTGAAAACATAAAAACGTAATTTAAAATTTTTTCATGAGTTAGTTAACATTCTAACGAATTTAACACAAAACTAAAACAAGGGGTTGAGTTTGAAACAAATAAATAACTGGTCTGCATTACACTTTTTGGCATCGTTGGGCGCAGGGGGAATGGCGGTTACGTTTTTTATGTATTTTCTATTCTGGATTCCCCATCCGGGGCGGCCGATTCCCGTTTACGAAGACTGGATCTCCTATGTACAAAAGGCAGGTGCCGCAGGCAAAGGTATGGTTCTTATCGGGCTTGCCGGCATTATTATTTTTGCCTGGCTGCATTTCAGGTGGCTGTATTTAAATTTTGCTCAATACCGGATTTTCAAGGCCAGCGGGGGACAAAAAGAAATCATCGGAACCAACGCCCACACCCAGCTTATGGCCATGCCTTTGACCTATGCCATGAGCATCAATGTCTGTTTTATTCTTGCAGCCATTTTGGCCCCGGGTTTATGGAATGTCATTGAGTGGCTTTTTCCCGTCTCCATATTTATGTTCACCATCATCGGTGTGTGGGCCAGCAGGATTTATCTGGATTTTTTCAGCCTTGTCCTGCAACGCGGCAGTTTCGACCACACCGCCAACAACTCACTTAGCCAGATGCTGCCCAGCTTTGCCTTTGCAATGGTGGGGGTCGGGCTGGCGGCGCCTGCGGCAATGAGCCAGAACGCTATCGTTATCGGGGCCAGCTATCTGCTGTCAATTTTCTTTACCACAGGAGCGCTGTTTTTAGGCTTGATCAAATTAATTATCGGCATGAACGACATGATCAAACAAGGGGTATCCCGATCCTCCCTGCCCACACTATGGGTGGTGATACCGATATTAACAACCGCAGGTATTGCAGTAATGCGGTTGAGCCATGGCCTGCATACCCTCGAACTGGGGCATGGCGCCTCGGATTTTATTTTGCTTGCCATTATTTTTTCCATTCAGATTGTATTCTTTCTTTTAGGATGGTCGGTCATGAAGCGAATGAATTACTTTAAAACCCTGCTCAACCATGAGGAGGACACACCGGTAACCCTTGCGCTGATCTGCCCGGGTGTCGCCTTTGTCGTTATGGGCCATTTTGTTTTGAATAAAGTGATCACGGCAAGCGCAGTAATAACAAAATTTGGGTATACATATATGGTGCTTTCTTTTGGGCTGATTGTTCTACAGGGCCTTACAGGCTGGCTGTTGATCCGGCTTGCACGAAAGCAGCTTAGGTATAATTAAAAATAGGATTTCTTGGCACATATGAACAGTCATGGTGCCATTCACAACAACCATAATCGAAAAGATTACCATAAAGGAAATTTGTATGGAAAAAACAACCAAAGAGCAACGCAGGAAAAACGTTATTGACGTATTGAATCAGGCCCGTGGAATGGAATTACAGGCAATTTCCCAGTATATGAATCAGCATTACAACCTAGATGATATGGATTACGGCGAACTGGCCGCCAAGATTAAACTCATTGCCATTGACGAGATGCGACATGCCGAGATGTTTGCCGAAAGGATCAAGGAGCTTGGGGGCGAGCCGGTAACCGGATTTGAGGGCAAGGTTGACAGGGGCCAGTCCGTTGAGAAAATTTTTTCTTTTGATTCCATTCTGGAAGACGACACCATTGATATCTACAACCAGTTTGCACTGGTCTGCCGTGAAAACGGCGACAGCATCAGTGTGAAAATTTTTGAACAAATCATTGATGAGGAACAAAGCCATTTTAATTATTTCGACAGTGTCCAGGGACATATCGAAAATTTAGGCGGCAACTATCTTGCCAAGATTGCAGGAACGTCTTCATCCACAGGCCTGGGAAAAAGCGGTTTTACTGTAGGTGAAGACGCAGAGTAGTCTCGGTCTTTACAGAACCATAAAAACTAATAAAGGAGGAAATGTAAATGGCAGAAAAATACGGGATATACAAATGTGAAAAGTGCGGAAATATTGTCCAGGTACTTCACGCAGAGAAACCACCCGTCATGTGCTGCGGACAATCCATGACAAAACTGGTTTCAAACACGGTGGATGCAGCCCAGGAAAAACATGTTCCAGTCGTTGAAAAAATTGACGGCGGATATCTGGTTAAGGTGGGTTCCGTTGATCATCCCATGACGCCAGAACATTATATTCAGTGGGTAGAATTGATCACAGATGAAGGAACCCTGATTCAAAGAAAATTCCTGTCGCCTTCCGATGCGCCAAAGGCAGTATTTAAAACAGAGGCTGACAAAGTTGTTGCAAGGGAATACTGCAACCTTCACGGCCTGTGGAAAGCTTAAACTATAGTTGTTTGCACATTAAAAATCGATATGGAGATATTTCATGGAAAAGTATGAATGCACATTGTGTGGTTATGTATATGACCCTGAAAAAGGTGATCCTGATAATAACATAGCACCTGGCACATCATTCGATGATCTTCCCGAAGACTGGGTCTGCCCGGTATGCGGCGCTGGAAAAGAAGATTTCGATAAAGCTTAACCCCACCTTAAAAAATGCATCCGTTCAGGTTTAAGCCTGACGGACCATTTCTTACGGATTTAATGAAGATGCCTTCTTTTGGCATCAAAAAAGGAGGTCAGATGACAAAACAAACCTGGAATCCATATATCGCTGGTGGTCTGACCGGTATCCTGCTGATTTTGTCAGTGTGGATCGGCGATCATTTTTTCGGTGCATCCACCACCTTTGCCCGCAGCGCATCGGTTGTGGAACAGACCATCGGCATCGATACATCAACCATTGCGTACTTTACAGCCAAGAAAGGAAAATACGGTCCCGGTTCACTGCCCAACTGGCAGTTAATGTTCGTTATCGGCATTGGACTGGGTGCCTTTGCAGCGGCCAAGCTGTCCAACGATTTTAAGTGGCAGGCAGTTCCCGACATGTGGCAGGAACACTTCGGAAATAGTCCGATAAAACGGGCATCAGTAGCGTTTTTTGGTGGTGTCGTTGCCCTGTTCGGTGCCCGCCTGGCCGGCGGCTGACCCAGCGGTCACGGCATGAGCGGTCTGGCTCAGCTTTCCGTCAGCGGGTTTATCGCCCTGGCTGCTTTTTTTATAGGCGGCCTGGTGTCTGCCAATTTACTCTATAAAAGGAAATAATAATGAGTTTGGTTTACGGCATAATCACCGGAATTCTGTTTGGTTTCCTGCTGCAGAAAGGACATGTACTAAGGTATGATAAGCAGGTTGGTGCCCTAAGATTACTGGATATGACCATTTTGAAATTCATGCTCAGCGCCATCGTTGTTGCAGCAGTCGGTATTTACCTGCTCAAAGATATGGGCGTGGTTCAGCTCAGTATTAAATCAACCTCCGTTGGTGCCCAGTTAGTCGGCGGCGCCCTGTTCGGTGTTGGATGGGGGCTTTTGGGATATTGTCCCGGAACCGCAGTCGGCGCCCTTGGAGAGGGCCGGATCGACGGGTTGTGGGGGATATTGGGAATGCTGCTTGGAGGCGCATTATACGCCTGGGCATATCCCATGATGAAGTCTGCCATTATTCCATTGGGGAATTATGGCAAAATAACCCTGCCCCAGGTCCTGGGTATCAGTCATTGGATCGTGATTCTTGTTTTTGCGGTGGGTGCTATCCTGTTGTTCCGTTTTTTTGAACAGAAAAAACTCTAAGCAGTATTCTAAAACAACTATCCTGCAAGCAGATATATGCTATTGCGGGAATCAACCAAAGGAGGCATGTATGTCGGAAGAAGCAGAAGTCGGGTGTGCCCGACCAACCGGAGGGCCGGTAGGAGAACCGGTAGAAAAGGACGCAGAGGAAAAAAGCAAACCAATTGAAAAGGAGAGACCAATGATCACCTTGGGAGAAAAAGTGCCGGATTTCGTAGCGCCAGGATACCAGAAGGGAAATTTTATCAATGTCAACCTGTCCGACTCCTTGGGTAAGTGGACATTGCTGTGTTTTTACCCGGGTGATTTCACTTTTGTCTGAGCAACTGAAATTTCGGCGGTCGCCGAAAAATATGCGGAACTTCAGAAGCTTGGTGTTGAGGTTCTTTCAATGAGTATTGACAGCATGTTCGTTCACAAAATGTGGGATGACCACGAATTATCCAAGATGGTTGAAGGAGGGATACCCTTTCCCATGTTGTCCGATGCCGGTGGTAAAATCGGTCGATTGTATGGGGTGTTCAATGAAGCGGCCGGGGTGGAAAACCGAGGCCGTTTTATCATCGACCCCGATGGTGTGCTTCAGGGTTATGAGGTGCTGACGCCGCCAGTGGGGCGTAACGTATCTGAAACCATCCGCCAGGTACAGGCCTTCCAGCTTGTCAGGGAAACCAAAGGGGGTGAGGCGACCCCGTCTGGCTGGAAACCCGGGAAAAAAACGCTGAAACCAGGACCTGATCTGGTTGGCAATGTATGGAAAGAGTGGAAAACAGAAATGGCTTTTGATTAAAGCGATAACAAATATTTACCAAGGGGGCATGCTGAATCTGGCAAGTTTAGTTTTGCCCCCTTTATGATTTCTACGATTGAGCACGCATGGTAGACAATTTAAGAATGAAATAGAGTGTCCAATCTGTCTATGGAAAAACTCTATTGTCCAGAAAAACCTACCGGGGACTGGCGTTTCTATTGAAGGGGATTGAAAATATTCTGGCTCAATTCCATATTGTGCTTACAAGTAATTCAGTAAGGAGCCTTAAACAAAATATTTGTAACTAATTCGTATTCTTAGTATGGTTATCAAACATGTTGGCCATAATTAGCTAAAATCGCCTATAAAAGAATTGATAACGGAGCCTATGTCCTGGTTGTTTCCATCAGTCATCGCTACAATGATCGGAACGATCATTCTATCGTTCACTTACTTTTATCTATACCTGACGGATCATAAAAGATATTTAGGGATCTGGACGTTAAGCTGGGCGATTTATAGCACGAGATTCCTTTTTATGCTGTGCTTGATTAAAAGGTATCAAAGCCCTTTTTTCTTGATTGGTAATCAGATAACCACACTTGTAAGCGGCATAGTGCTTTTATGGGGAACATATTGCTATATTAATAAAAAATTTCCAAAAGTCTGGATTTATCTTTCAGTTGTTACTGTTGGATGGATCATTATCAGTATTCTACAGAACTTTTCCTTCCTTTTAATCACGTTACCTACATTTTCATTTTTAGCCTTAATTTATATTTCAACAGGTGTACTGTTTCTTAAATCAAAAAATCTGGAACAAAAAGAGAACGCAATTGTTGGTATCGCATTTATCTTATGGGGTGTTCACAAGTTGGACTATCCCTTTTTAAGACCTTTAGTCTGGTTTGCTCCCTGGGGATATCTCATAGGAGCAGTCCTTGCGTTCATTGTCGCTTTGGGAATGTTGATAGTCTATTTTCAAAAAACGCGAAACGAACTAAAAAGCAACGAAGAAAAGTACCGCAGGCTAACAGAAAATGCAAAAGACATGATCTATCGGATGTCCTTGCCAGACGGGGAATATGAATATGTCAGCCCCGCCTCAGAAACGATATTCGGCTTTCCTCCGGAGAGCTGGTATGCCAATCCGATTTTAATCCAGGATATTATCCATCCAGATTTTCATGAATATTTTAAAGAAAAATGGCAACTGCTGTTGAAAGGAGAGTTAGACCCCAGTTACGAATACAAAATCCTTTTTGAAGGAGATCAAACAAGGTGGATTCACCAACGAAACGTCGGCATATGGGATAAAAAAGGAGGATTGATTGCCATTGAGGGTATTGTAACAGATATCACTGACCGCAGACAGGCAGAGGAAACCATCCAGCAAAGTGAAGCCTTGAAACAGAAAATGTTTACCAACATAGGGGACGTGATTGTCATTATAGACAAGGAGGGCACAAATCGATATAAAAGTCCGAATATAGAAAAACTGTTCGGCTGGAAGCCCGAGGAAGTTGTGGGCAAAAGCACATGGGAAAATATACACCCGGATGATCTTCCATCGACACAATTGTTTTTTCAGACCCTAATGAAGGAACCGGATTCGGTTAGAAAAACAGAATGCAGATACAAATGCAAAGATGGTATTTATAAATGGATAGAATTCATCGGGACCAACCTGATCAATGACCCTGATATTTGAGGTATCCTTGGAAATTATCATGATATCACTGATCGAAAAGCCGCTGAGGGCTCTCTCCTGGAAAGCGAAGCACGGTTCAAGGCTCTTCACAATGCCTCTTTCGGCGGCATAGCCATTCATGACAAGGGTATTATTTTGGAGTTCAACCAGGGATTGTCAGAAATGACAGGGTATTCAGCTGATGAATTGACCGGAATGGATGGTCTCCTGCTGATTGCCGAGCAATCAAGATCAATGGTTATGGAAAATATACTTTCCGGTTATGAAAAGCCTTATGAGGCGATTGGTCTGCGCAAAAATGGAGATGAATTCCCGATCCAACTGGAAGCTCGTAATATCCCTTACAAAGGAAAAGATGTCAGAACAGTTGAATTCAGAGACATCTCCGAACAGAAAAAAGCTGAGAAAGATAAGGAAGAACTTCAGGGCCAGCTGATCCAGGCGCAGAAAATGGAATCAGTGGGAAGATTGGCCGGTGGTGTGGCCCATGATTTTAACAATATGCTCAGTATTATTCTTGGCAATGTTGAATTAGTACAGGACGATATTGACCAAGACAGCCCCTTGTTCTCAAAAGTTTGTGAGGTCAAAAAAGCTGCTCAGCGCTCTGCCGATTTGACCCGCCAGCTGCTTGCCTTTGCCCGAAAGCAAACAATTGCTCCGATAATCCTTAACCCTAACCATACAATTGAAGGCATGCTCAAGATGCTTAAAAGATTGATCGGAGAAGATATCGATTTGTTATGGCGCCCTAAAGAGCACTTATGGTCGGTTAAAATAGATACGTCTCAAATCGATCAGATACTGGCCAATCTGTGCGTTAATGCAAGGGACGCGATAGAAGATGTCGGCAAAGTTACCATTGAAACGGACAATATCTGCTTAGATGATGATTACTGCAGGGAGCACCGGGGTTTCACGCCTGGTGAGTTTGTCCTCATCGCTGTCAGTGACAATGGCTGCGGTATGGATAAAGAAACGGTCGATAAACTGTTCGAACCCTTTTTTACAACCAAGGGGAGGGGAAAAGGAACCGGCTTGGGGCTGGCAACCGTATATGGAATTATAAAGCAAAACAACGGATTTATTAATGTTTACAGTGAACCCGGACAAGGAACTACCTTTAAATTATATATACCAAGACACGAGAAATGTCAGGACGAGGGACCTGCTGTTGTAAAAGAAAAATCCCAAGAAGGTTTTGAGACAATACTCCTGGTAGAGGATGAGAAGCCAATTCTCAAAGTGACAAAAACAATGCTGGAACGACTGGGGTATACAGTGTTGACGGCAAGCACACCGAAAGAAGCGATACAAATTGGTAATTCTTCCAATAAAAAAATTGATCTTCTGGTAACCGATGTTGTAATGCCGTCAATGAACGGACGTGAGCTTGCTGAGAAAATTCTTCAGTCCCTGCCCGACATGAAAATTCTATATATGTCTGGATATACTGCAAATGTAATTGCACATAGGGGTATATTGGATGAAGGGTTGAATTTTATAAGTAAGCCGTTTTCAAAACAAGACATCGCTGTAAAATTAAGAGAAATACTTGATGAAAATTATTAAGAATTCATCAATATAGAACGCTTTTGGGGTGTCCAATGTGTCTATAATTCCGGGATAGTAACTCCTCCCAATATCCCCACAGCTACCCGATATATTCTTGCCCCTTAATAATGGACCTACGGGGAGAACTTGCTCAAGAAAGGCTCTCCCAATAAGGTTTTCCGCTACAGGTCCATCAGCCTGAAAAGGAAATGGTTCGGCAAATATTTTGTTCATGACAAACCTACCTCTGAGACAGATTGTAAATTCTGTATCTTTGCCGAATAGCAGTGTCACAATCATCAAGATCCTCCGCGTAGCCCCCCTCCATTATCTGTCAGTTGCCTTGACCGTCATTTAAAATCGGTTGTTTCATCGATGAAACAGTGACTTGCCCCCTTCTTTAGTACAACCCGCAATGTTAGGAAGGCTCCGAATTTTCAAAATATTGTTGTTGTGTACCACTTCCTTTGCTACTTTTCAAATACCTGCCCAGGGGATAGGGCAACGCTGGGGAGCGACCCGAGCACTGCGGCAGGTGCCAATACGGATGGGCCATGTTCATAGCGTGGCCTTTTCCTTTGGCCCATCCGGATGGCCCGTAGGCGTTAAACCCCGGGGGCTTGGGGGCAGAGCCCCCATATAAGATTGTTCCCATTCCTTTCTAATGTTTTCCGGTGTCTGATATCCCAGGCTGCTATGCAATCTTTTCGTGTTGTAGTACTGGCGCCACGTCTCTATGATTGCCCTGGCATCCGGGACGGAATAGAAGACCTCCTGATTCAGACATTCGTCTCTGAACCGGCTGTTAAAGCTTTCTCCAAAAGGATTCTGCCATGGTTTGCCTGGCTCAATGTACTTGGTTTTCACCCCTTGCTCTTTGAGCCAGTCCTGGATTTTATATGCAATAAACTCAGGCCCATTATCGCTCCTGATGTATGTTGGAACCCCACGGGTTGCAAATAGAATCTGCAAAACGATTTTCACCTGTGAAGATGGTATTGAGGTATCAATGTGGATTGCCAGGCTTTCTCGTGTATATTCGTCAACCACCGTTAAAAATCTCAGCCGCTGCCCTTCAAGGCAGGAATCTTCCATGAAATCATAGGTCCATACATGATTGGGATACTTCGCTGATATTGGCAGCGTTGTCCCCTTGCCACGCCGCCTCTTGCGCCTGACCCTCGGCACGCACAGCCCTTGTTCCTGCCAGAGCCGCTCGACTTTCTTATGATTGATGATCATCCCGGATCTGACCAACTGCATATGGGCCTGGCGGTACCCATGCCTCGGATACTTACCAGAGAATGTTCTTAGCCAGATAACCAAAACAGTGTCATCCCTTGGGTTTGCTTGGTATCTGTAGCTTGACCGACTTATCTTCAAAAACAGACATGCTTTGTATTCTGAAAGGCCCCGTTCCGTCATAGTATGTACGGCTTTCCTGCGATCCGGGACCTTTACCACTTTTTTGAGACCACCGCCTTTAGAGCATCAACTTCGAGGTCCCGTTCAGCCAGGAGCCTTTTTAATCGTACGTTCTCCTTCTCCAACTCTCGCAGCCGCTTTACATCCGGAACGGACATGCCACCGTATTTCTTTTTCCAGCGGTAATAGCTTTGCTCGGAGAATCCTCCCAGCTTGCAGAATTCAGCGATAGGTCTTTCCTGTTTCTCGGCTTCAAGCAGAATTTTGACGATCTGTTCTTCAGAATAGCGTTTCTTTTTCATCTTGATCTCCTTTTTAGCTCGGAGATCCTAACATATCACATTGTACTGTTTTTGGGGGGCATGCCCACAGCAGTGTCCTTTATATATACGGATTTCCATTCCCTACCCAGGTATTTAACTAACCTCCCTATGTATAAGGAGACATTTTTTAAGCTCTCCAAATTCAAATACAGGAGGCATTTATATGCGAAGACCAAAAGATTTTTCAATCGGGGACACAGCCAAAATTACAGGCGTCACCCCCAAACAATTAAGAAACTGGGAACAGCGCGGATACATCCAGGGGGTGGAACGTGTTGTTTGTGGAGAGCGTGCCTACAGACGTTTTAAAGAAAGCCACGTTCGTCAAATCATAGGCATCAAAGAATATCTGAAAGAAGGATACACCCTTCCGGCTGCTGCCGCGAAAAGTATAGCCAATCCGGGAAAGGGGGAAAAATAATATGGATTTTAGAAAAGACTCAAATAAAAAGTGCCCATTCTTCGAGGAAGATTGCCTGAGAAATAATTGCAAAATTTACCATGAAGAATTCGACCGCTGTGAAGTCAGTTTGCTCACCCTCAACATATTCAAACTGATCAAAGAATTAAAACCACAGCAAGACCGTTAGTTTTGCCCCAAGTCCCCCTCCCAGTATTGATTCAGACAGAGATGGAGGGGGACCATCTTATAAAGCAAAGGAGAGATTTAAAATATGGTAGCTAATAATAAAGAGGTTAAATTAAACAACATTCCAGAAGAACTCACCCTCTTAGCACAATGGGTAGTCTGGAATGGAATCACCCAAGGAAATAAAATAAAAAAAGTACCTGTTGACCCTAAAACTGGAGAACCAGCGAGAGTTAATGATTCAAGTACCTGGGGGACATTTGAACAAGCCGTCAGTACCTATCAGAAAGACAGCTATAGTGGCATTGGTTTTGTTTTTACAAAAAACGATCCGTATATCGGGATTGATTTTGATGACTGTTTCAACGATGAAACACTTGCTCCAACAGTTTTGAAAAATGTCAGTGAACTGGATAGTTATACCGAGGTCAGTCCTTCTCGGAATGGGCTTCATACATTTATTAAAGGAGAGCTTCCTGCTGGAGGGCTTCGGCACGATAAAATCGAAATTTATGACACTGGTCGTTTTTTTACAGTTACCGGTAATAAGTTTGGTGATAGCCCATGGGAAATTAAACATTGTCAGCATGGGCTTGATTCGTTGTTGGATGAACATTTCCCCCGCCAGGAAAGAAACATTGGTACTGACAGCACGATTGTTGAAAAACTCTTCAATAAAAAAAACGGGACTAAGCTCAAATCATTATGGAATGGGCAGTATACGCAATATGAGTATGAATCCCATAATGAAGCGGATCTCGCTCTTTGCCAGATACTTTCCCATTACTTTGATGGTAATCTGGTTACAGTGGATAGGTTATTCAGGCAGTCAGAGCTTTACCGGGAGAAATGGGATGAAGTCCACTCTTCCACTGGAAAAACATATGGTGAAATAACTTTGGAAAAGGCTATTGCTTTCTCCGCGCCGAAATCTACTCCTAAAATAGACATCCCAACATTTAACTGCACTGACCTTGGAAATGCAGAGCGCCTTGTTCACAATTTTGGTGAAGAAATATGCTACTGCAAAGCCTGGAAAAAATGGCTTATATGGGATGACAGTCGGTGGGCTGAAGATGAAACGGATCGAGTTAAACAATTTGCAAAAAAAACCGTCAGAAAAATTTATGATGAGGCAAGACACTGTGAAGATGATAATAAACGTCAGAACATTGCCAGACATGCAACCTCATCAGAAGCAAAAAATAAAATTGATGCTATGGTATCCTTGGCTACATTTGAACTTCCGGCCCGGCCAAATCAATTTGATAAAAAACGTTTCCTGCTGAATTGTGAAAACGGAACCCTTGATCTGAGAACTGGGGAACTACAACAGCATAAAAAAGAAAACTATATCACCAAGGTAGCTCCAGTTTATTTCGATGATACAGCAACCTGCCCTCAATGGGAAGAATTCCTGGACCGGATCATGGATCATAACCAAGACCTAATCAAATTCTTGCAAAGGGCTGTTGGTTATGCCCTCACCGGGGACGTTGGGGAGCAGTGCCTTTTTCTTTTCTGGGGCAGTGGGGCTAATGGTAAATCCACCTTTTTGCGAACCATTGGAAATCTTCTCGGGGACTATTCCCAGCACACCGCCACAGAAACCCTACTGGTAAAAAAGAAGGGAGCCATCCCCAATGACATTGCCAGAATGAAAGGTTCCCGTTTTGTTACGGCATCTGAATCAGAGAAAGAACATAAACTTGCTGAAAACCTGATCAAGCAGATGACAGGTGACGATATCATCAGCGCCCGTTTTCTTCATCAGGAGTGGTTCGAATTTGAGCCCGAGCATAAAATTTTCCTGGGCACCAATAATAAGCCAATCATCAAAGGAAATGATTATGCAATCTGGCGCAGAATAAAATTGGTTCCATTTAAGGTCTGTATCCCTGAAAAAGAGCGGGACAGAGACTTAATCAATAAACTTAAAGACGAATACAGTGGTATTCTAAACTGGGCCATTGAGGGATGTCTTGAATGGCAGCGATATGGCCTGGGCACTCCCCCTGAGGTCACTGAAGCAACAGAAGAATACCGTAATGAAATGGATCTGCTCAATGATTTTATTATTGATTGCTGCACCGAAGGCCGGGAGCTGCATGTTCCTTCCAAGCACCTGTATATGGCTTATGCCAAATGGTGCGAAGACAATGGTGAATACCAGTTAAAACAGACTTCGTTTGGACGAAAACTCAAAGAAAAGGGCTTCGAGTCTAAGCAACTGGGTAAAAAAAGAACTCGTTGCTGGTTAGGGTTGGATCTTGTAGATGGATTAGATTTACTCTAAGAAGCACTGTTGAAGCAGTTCTTCAGAGTTTAGCACTTATGAGGTAGAACAGGTAGAACACTATAGAACACGTACTTTCAGTTTTTATGTATATGAGATTTATTTTGAGATTCCCCCAATTCCTGTGTTCTAACCTGTTCACCTGTTCTAACGTGTTCACCCCACTAATGAAACAAGCACCAGATCCGTTAGAGTATAGTGGTATCAATACAGTAGCAGTATCAAACCATCAGGTGTTTACCAGTGCTGATTGGATGAGCCCTCCATGCCAGCCCATATATGCTCCAGAACCATGAAAAAATGAGGACAGTTTGGTATTGGTACTGGCAGGGTAAAATAGAGAATTGATTATTATGATTGCTTCTACATTCCTTTTTTGATACCGATGAGCCCGTGATGTATAGTTTCTGTTTTCAATATTGTTTAATTTCTTATGTAGAGTTCTGAATGAAAATGTCCCCTGAAGATTCTAAAAAACTGGCAATCAAATATCGTGTTGATGATCTCAAAAGCGCTTTGATACCGAATACCCGACTTTCAAAATTGCTTCAATCCCTGGAACCTGAAGATAAGCCCATCTCATTTTTTGGCCAAGAGTATTTACGGAAACAAAGACTTTTTGCTCTACTCCGCTATGCGAAAAAGGAAATATCATTTGAGGAATTTGCAGTTGCTGCTGATCCAGAAAAATCTGAGCGGTGCAAATCTAATGAGGAGATTGAACGCCGTAAGCAGGCAGAGCAGAAACTAAAAGATGAAGAGTTGAAACGTAGAAATGAGGCTATTCAGCTTCGATTAAAGAAAAGGAACCGAGCCAGGGATGAACAGTATTCATTAAGAGAAGAATATGATCTGACCTACTTTATTGAAAGAGAAGATTTTCCAAAGGTAATGAAGATTCTCCGTAGTGCTCAGAGAGGGGTTAGATTCAAAGAAGATGATGTAATTTGGCTCAATACAGAGGGTGAAGAGTACTTCACAGATGAACTTAGAGCCCGTTATCATTGGCTTGAGGCTGAGTTTCATACCAATAATTTCAAAAAGAATAAAGATCCATGGTCTGCGGTCAATGCAAGTAGCCATTATCGAAAATGTTGGGAAGCAATCTCCGCTGAAAAATTGCTCACTACAATCAATTTAGATCGTATTAAAAAACCCAAGCTTAAATCTGCCCTTTATACGACCTTTGGTGGGGTGAAAAGAGATTTGAAAAGATGGGCAGAAGCATTGGACTTCGGGGAGAAAGCACACGTTCTGACACCTAAAGATTTTAGGCCTTGTACTCTATTAGGCGCTGTGAATATGGAAACAGGCAATTATGCATTGGGGGAATCCTGGTACAAAAAAGCCGTTGAGCGTGGTTTTAGTGAAAATGCTGTTGATGCAGACTTACGTAAAATCTACATGTCTTCAGACAAATCAAATAGACAGGGACTAAAAGAATATCTGTTGTCAATCGATCCTGTTCGTTACCGCTGGACCAAAACGATTATGAATAAAAAACAAAAGGCCCGTAATAGAAACAAATAAAGAGGATGATGCAGCTTTCTTATTTTAAATCCTTTTTTCATACTTGCCTTGACAAAAAGGAAGCCACTATCTTAAAACGTCCTCCTCATTGAGGAAGGATATTACTTGGAATGCTTTCGAGCTGAATTAATTGAAGATTGGCCAATATTAAGAAGTTAAAATATATTGGGGTCTTGTATGTAGAGTTATAATTGGCTCTACATTAATACTGGAGTATGGTTTGAACACAGCCCAAATAGCAGTAATTATTGCAACTAAAAATAGACCCATCCTATTAAAACGAGCATTGCGCTCAGTCTTTAAGCAGTCAAGATCGCCGAAATATTTAATTGTTGTAGATGACTCTCCAGAACAAGCCCAACAACACAATCGACTGCTTGTCGAATCCTTTCCTTTAACTGATTGCAATATTCAATATTTATCAAACAAACACACCAACGGTGCCAGTGGTGCGTGGAATATGGCAATTGACCATTTAAGCAAACAGCAAATAAAGCGTAACGATTTGTTGTTCATAGCGTTCCTCGACGACGACGATGAATGGCATCCAGACTATCTCAAAAGTTGCCTCGATGAAGCAAACTTAAAAAGTTGTAATATGGTGGCAACGGGATTTTACCGCTATGAAAGTGGTGGCCAACCGCCAATAGAGTACTTACCACCTAAATCATTGAATGAAGACCAGTTTTTACGCGGCAATCCAGGCATTCAAGGCTCTAACCTATTCTTATCATTTGACGTCCTACTGATGGCTGGCGGTTTTGATGAGCAGCTGTCAAGCTGCACTGATCGAGATCTATGCATACGACTTGGTGAATTAGATAGTCTCCGCTACTGTAGCGTAAATAAACCTATGCTAAACCATTATGCGGATAGTGATCGTCAAAGGCTTAGCACTCCAAATTCCCCAGCAAAAAGAAAGGGTTTGACAGCATTTTGGCAAAAGTATCATGGGCGTATGCATGCTGCACAACGTAAAGCGTTCCTTGATCGTGCGAAGCACCTATTTAACTGGCAACCAGAAGAATCATTAACGCAATACGCAACAAAACCAGCACCTTTTCAAATAGCATTAACCCTTGGCATTGAACTGGGCGTTATTCCGCTCAGCCAATTAAGCAAAACCATAGAGAGAATCTGTCAGCCGAGCCAGTGCATAGTTGACTTCAACCTTGTATTAACAGTAGCTAAGGGTACCAATTTAAAAGGGTTTTCGAGTTTTTTTAAACTGGTGAACAAACTGGGGATTACCTGCTACAACTTATGTGCTCAACAAGTGAGTATTGAAATAGCTACGGCACTTGTCGCTAAAAAGAATATCGGTCATAGCACATGGGTATTAAAAGACTGGGAGCCCAAGAAACAATCTCCTCACAAAAATAAAAATGTCATATCAACGATACTGACAGAATTAGGTGCTCACCAGCTGAATAACGACAGTCTTGATGAACTGTTACAAGCACCACACCCCTCACTATATCAAGAAATAAAGCAGTGCCGCATTGTGTCAGCGGAGGATTGTATTAACAAGCTATTTAATACCAACAAGTTACAACTTCTTGGTGTTGGATCCGAAGCCATTGTTATGACAAATGGCAGAACCGTTTTCAAACGTATTGATTATTGGAAAACTCGCATACCTACAGAACAAATAAAGTTTTTACAACTGAATGGTTCAAAATGGCAGAATCTGCCTGGTTTATATGCATTAGACGAAGTCATTACCGATGGCAAAAGCTTAGTGCTTACCTACCCCTATGAAGTGAGCGTTCCCTTCATAGGGGGAGACTGCGAACAAGTTATTGATTTGCTTCACAGCTGTAGCAAAGCGGGGATTGTGTGCAATAATATTCATCCGAAAAATCTAATCAAGACCCATAATGAGGTGAAATTGATTGATTATGGATCGGATATTAGGCCATGGAATGAACTGGGTTTCGAACACATGGCAAGGCGCGCTTATCTAACAATTTATCATGCCGACCATCCGCGCCTCACGCAATTAATGCGTCAATCTCTTCACACCACAAATCTACCAGAAATGAAAGGTTACCAAACGTTTCGCCAACGATTGATTGGTTTTGACTGTAACCTGAAACAGGCCCAAACAATCAGATGGCCCTTGGTGCCTCCAATTGAACAACCAGAAGCATTTATACTAAATATTGGAGTGATCACTGGTGATGCATATAAAATATTACCATTACTCAATAGCATTGCCGAACTCGAGCGATGTGTGTTTTTATCCAAGGTAAGCACCTACATACTGTGCAATGGCTGCTCGTCCAGTTTTCTGAAAACAGTACTTTCACATAGTAAACGGCCATTAGGCAATGTTCGAATAATCAGCGAGGCACAACAAGCAAAGGATGCCGAAAGCGGTATGTTTGGTACAGACTTAATGAACAGACCGGAAGGCCAGCTGGGCATCGCACATGCGCGTAGCATGCTACAAAAGTACGTTGGTTTAAAATGCGAAACCCAGCCAAATAGTTTTGCTTGGATTCTTGATGACGACATGCGGTTAGACGCACGTGCCAAGCAATATCTTGCCTGGCTACCAAAATTTAAGCAATCAGGCGTTGATGTTTTGATTGGTCAATATGAAGGATCCTCACCCAATCCCCCCTTAAATGGTTTACGGGGCCAATTGGTTGACTTACTGCACAACTTACGCTGGTTAGATACATTACCAAGTAATGTCGAGCTGCCAGACCGCAGTTCTGAAAATGCAAAACTTCGAACGAAGTACCCCGATTATTATTATGACTTATCGCGTAAACATACTGCCCATATCGAAACGCCGTTCTGGCTCGAACCCGCTTATAAAGGCGAAACAGTAGCAGAAGCGCGCACCCGCATTTTTACTTATTCACCTTTATTGGTTACGGGATACCCGCTTACTCGTAGCATCATTCCCGAATACCCATCAGATATATTGGCAGCGGCTAAAGACACAGTAAACCGGGGCGGCATCACATTAATACTAACTCCCAAGGCGTTAACACAAACCCCAAACCAAATTCCTAAAATTAATGGCCGAGAAGCGCGCCGTTCAGACATGGTTTGGGCAATGATCAATAAACATCACCATGGGTTAAATATTAAAACAGCCCCATTCCCTGTGCAACACATTGGACGAGTGAAAAACGAACAAATTTTAGCCTTAGATAAGGTACAGGATGAAATCATGGGCTCGGCACTTTACGCCGGCTTACAAAGTTTTTTACGCAGAAACAGGCAACATAATCTGGTCTTTACCCCTTCCGAAATTAGTGACGTTTGGGAAGCAACCAAAGCGGCACGCAATACCCGCCTTTCGCGTTTAAAGCATAGCTTTTATCGGATTAACGGCTTAGCTCAGGCACTATCAAAGTTTCCAGAGCTCTCTGAATTATGTGAATATCTAACTCGGTCCTTTAATACATCCACGCTCACCAATTTAGAACTTCGGGTTAAACAAATGAACAAACGTCATATTTACGAGTTTTTAAATCAAATCGTGCCGCAGAGTATCCACTTTGCAGAAGCACACCGTAAAACTGTTGAGACTATAGAATAAAAATGACTTTAAAAAAATACTGTGAACTCCCTACACCACACGGCACATTTAGAATGTATGACTCTGGCAATGAATTACTACGAGTGGTTACTGTTGGGGATATTAACGAATTAGGCAGTAAGCCGATAGTGAGATTGCATTCCTCTTGTCTGGCCTCAGAAGTATTTGGAGCATTAGACTGCGACTGCGCAGATCAATTGCGCGAAGCCATGAAAGTCATGGCACACGAAGGACGCGGCATTATTTTTCATTTATATCAGGAGGGCCGAGGTCAAGGTCTATCGAAAAAAATTCAAGCGGTACATAAGATGCAAACAGAAGCAATAGATACCGCAGAATCATTTGAAGCCATGGGCTTAGAACAAGACATTCGTGATTACACACCAGCGATTAAAGTGCTAAAAAAAATGACAATAAAGGAAGTACGTTTAGTGTCCAACAATCCGTTAAAACGACGAGCTTTGGAACAGGCTGACATCGCTGTGGAAGTAGTTAATACTCACCCACAAGTACGCCCCGAAAACGCCGACTACTTACAGAGTAAGAATGACAAACTTGGTCACTATCTGCCCTTGGGGCGTGAACATGATAATTCTATCCCAATCCACTTTTACCATTCCGATCAGACTTGGGGAGAATTTTCTAATTTTTCACAGCATGCCGTTTATCTTTACGGTAAAATTTGGCGTACAGTCGAACACTTTTATCAGGCACAGAAATTTAGCGACCCAGCACTACAGGATCGTGTGCGTTCTGCGGTGAGCCCGATGTTAGCCAAGACCACAGCTACGCAAATGGAGGAAAAGCACCTTAAATCTGACTGGCACAATATAAAAGAAGACGTGATGTGGCAAGCACTTACAGCCAAGTTCACCCAGCACCCTGAGCTTAGAGAGTTATTATTATCAACTCAGCTACGTAACATAGCCGAGCATACCCGAAATGACAGCTACTGGGGTGACGCAGAAGACGGCACGGGCTTAAACCGACTGGGCGAGTTGTTAATGCTATTACGCAACCAGTTACGGGGCAGCAAAGAACCTCAATTATGTGCGGGATAGTGCTATTCTACGGCGACTCTGCCGAGCAAAACATGTTAGACGCCCTGCCTCGGATTTCTCATCGTGGGCCGGATGGCCAACATAGCTGGCGAACCGATCAATTAGCCATAGGATTTGTGCGCCTGGCTATCAATGATGAAAGTGCCACAGGCCGCCAACCATACAAGGAAGGCGATATGGTCGGAGCATTTAATGGTGAAATTTACAATGCTGATGCACTTGTTAAACAACACCACCTGAAAATAGATAGTCATTGCGATACGCACGTTATCATACCAATGTTTGCTCAATTAGGACGCCATGTACTGAACGAGTTGGACGGCTTTTATTCAGGTGTAATCTACCAACTGGGTACTGACACTCTTTACCTATTGCGCGACCATATTGGTAAAAAACCGTTATTTTATGGGCAAGCCAATAACAACCTGTTCGTTGTAAGCGAACTTAAAGCGTTGCAAAACATTGAGTGGTTCGAACAAGTACCATTGGGTTTAAGCCAATTAGAGTTAACCACCGGCAAGCTAACACAAATCGCAAATCACCAACCGCCAGCCAGTACCTCCCTCAGTCTGACGACGGCAATGGAACAAGCAGTGGTTAAGCGTATACCAAAACAACAGTTTGGTGTGTTTTTGAGTGGCGGCTTGGATAGCTCGATCATTGCAGCCTTAGCTCAACAGCATCGCCAAGACATCACTTATTTAGTTTTAGGAAACCCAGGTAGTACTGATTTAGCGAAGGTTAACATACTCGTTACCTATTTAGGATTAAAACTGGTTCACTACACACCATTACCTACGGAACAACAGTTAGGTGAGTTGATCCGCAAAATTGTTTACACTACCGAAAGCTACAATCCATCAATTATTAGTAACGGCTTGGCAACCTATTTGTTAGCTAAAGCCGCACGAAATAAGGGGCTCAAGGTTGTACTAACCGGCGAGGGAGCGGATGAACTTTTTGCCGGTTACCACGATCAACTTCCAGAAAAAGAATGGCAAACCACCCGTACCAAGCTGATAGCTGACATGCGCTTTACCGAACTTCGCCGACTTGATAAGTGCTGCATGGCACATAGCATTGAAGCACGTTCCCCATACTTAGACCGTGTTGTAAAGTCTATTGCAGATGGTTTAGAACATAAACAATTCTATCTTCCTGGGCACAACAAAGTGGCGCTGAGGGAGACTTTCGGTCACTTGTTGCCTGCCGAAATTTCAAATCGCAAAAAGACCTCATTTGATGTGGGCAGTGGCATACGCAAATTGGTAGTGAATTATTTAACCCGCAACGGGAATACGGAAATAGTCGAACTTAAGAAAATTTGGCAACAAATATTTACATACGACGCCGACAATCCTTATTTTTACAGCTACCCAACATTTGATACCGCCATTGCTAAACGCGGAGAGACACACAGATGACAGTACAATTGGCCCAACATATACTACTCGACAAATTCGAGAGAGAGCCTTTTCATAACCTGTATCTTCTCAACAACATGGAACCTAAAACAACAGCATATGGCGGGACCTGCTCAGACAAAACCCTGAGCTACCTGGAAGCGGCCAAGGATGCCGGCCTGCATGCACACCTGCATTCAGCCCGTATTGGCGGACAAGAAATTCACCGCCTGGTTAGGCTTGAAATAAGTGGTCAGCGCTACTTTGCTGACATCGGCAATGGATGGCCATCTATTCAACTTTTTCCCGCAGAAGCCCCCATTGAGTATGAGTGCTACGGCATGCGTTTTAGAACAAAGATAAAAAATGGTATAATTACAATCTACCACCGCAAACGTGGTATCGAGAAACTACAAATGGAAATAGACATTGCAGCAAAGCCAGAAGCTGAAATTCGCCATAGCATTGAGAACCGTTTTTCCGCCAAAATCACCTATCCATTTAGCAACCAGTTACGTTTTTCAATGGTGGTTGACAATCGTTTTTTATTTATCCGCGATACTCATTTAGAGGTATACAGCAGCAGTGTCTACGAGGAAGTACCCAACATCGATATAAGTAATTTAGAAGAGGTGGTAGCAGAATATTTTGGCTATGATATTAAACCGCTTGTGGCTCAAATAACAAATTCTCCAACGACATCATGCAGTGTTTCTGAACTCAGTTGTTCATAGAGGATTTTTACTGCGGTCATATTAACTCCAGGCTTTCATCAACGGCCCGGTTTTTCCATAAACAGGATCATACTCAGGCAGGTCAACATTTTGGATGTTCTGGTCTGCTTCGGGGCGTTCTCCAGGTTTGCCATATTTCATGTCTGGGATTTGACCGATAGGATAAGCACCCACGACTTTGAAATCTGGTGATTGGTCAATATTTTTATGGGCGACGCCTGAAGGAATGCTAACAACATCCCCGGCTTCAACAGTGACAATCTCCCCGCCCGGCCCACCGAGTTGGGCTTTTACCCACCCACCATAAACCCCCAGCGCTTCATGAGCAGTGCTGTGATAATGGTGATAAGGATACAGGCCGTTACGCCAGGAGTTAACCCAGTTGTTTTCATGGAAGACTTTTTCAATGGTGGAGGGGGAGATAGACCCAGTCGATATGAAGGCCTGTTTCAACAATACCAGGGGGAGATCATTATCTGGATAGATTCCGTCATCTTGGAATGCAAATGACGTGGCACTGATGTCGTTAATGACAAACTCCCCCTGGTGTCAGATTGTTATTGATCTGGATTTTACAATTTAACTGGATGGGTAATCAAGCCTCTCAATTCTCTACCCTGGAGAAAGGTGCAGAAGCTCCAATTTTGTGCATTCATCGTTTGAATAATACTGGATATTTACCGCGATATCCCCACGTGATATTTTTCAGGGCAAAATCAAATTTCATTCCCTCTCCGAATGAACTATGAGTTCTTAAAGAATGGTGGCAGAATCTACATCGATATCTATAGGGAGGATCTTCTGTGCACTGTGGGTCGTTGCTATTTACTCCGAATTGTTTGCAATGATGACAAAAATTCACATATGTCTGGTTGCCTATCGGAATACTATGGCTTTTTTGATTGGAATTATCATCACTTGGATACATTTGGTCAAGAATAAAGTTGCTCTCAGTAAGGCTAAATTCTGCCAAATCTAACTCTAATAAACATTCACAATTATGATTAAAAATATCTCCGTCTTTATCCATTCCAACTGATATAAGGCCTGAACCACAAAAAGGACAAACTTGATTGTTTTCTAAAGCAAAATGAATAGCCTTTTGCCTTTCCTGAATTTGAATCAAATTTAGTTGAGTCATTTACGAACCTTTCGATTATTTTCTGTAGTCGCTAAAAAAATCAAGGAACGTTGTTCTCCAGGTGACAACCAAAATTCAAATTGTGTAGAGATGTATTACATCATAATATCACCCTTGAGACCAGGTTGTTTTCGCTTTTCCCTTTATATCTTACCTGGCCGGGTAATCAACCCTTTCCCGCAGTTCTTTGCCGGGCTTGAAGAAGGGTAATCGCTTGGCAGACACTTGGACCTTTTTCCCTGTTTTGGGGTTCCTACCGGTGTAACCAGCGTATTCCTTGATGAAGAAGGAACAAAAACCTCGGATCTCTATCCGTTCCCCCTTGATCATAGCCTCAGTGAGACTATCGGTGAACAGTTTCACCACATCAGTGGCTTCCTGCTTATTCAGCCCTATTCTATCTTTAACAGCCTGTATCAGTTCCAGTTTATTCATGTGTGTTGCTCCCGTTATTAATTTTAACGGGGTACTTGTTTAACTGGTTCCGATGGATTTATCAAGGCCTACAAATTCCACAAGGTTTGTATCCTGCATTTATGGCATCTTCTCGGGAGGTAAAAGTTCTTGTGCAATTACGACAATTATAATGGCGACAGCTTGGTCCATGAAAAGAATGACTTTTAACGTTGCCATGATAGTTGTGCCTTGCAGTTACAGGCTTATTATTCTTTTTCTTTGACCAAATATTTAATCTTTTTTTCTGAGCCTGTTTTTCAGCGGCTAAAAATTCAGAGTGATATTTTTGGGATTCACCATACTTTGTATAGTAAGGGCTCCAGCCTTTTTGAACGAGTTCCAGATTATAATTATGTCCATCCAAAATCACATAGGCCAAGAGTCGGCCATATTTCCCTCGCTTTTTTCCTTCAAATTCAAGATCTACATACCTCTTTTCCAAACGGGACTTGGTGTACTTTGAGGCCTTCCTTCCCATTTCTGTATTCCTGCTTTGATCGGGATGAACTGATTCCGGAGTATCAACATTTAGCATACGTATTTTTTCTTTTTTGCCATTTAGAAGAATTTGAATCGTATCCCCATCAATAACTCTCAATACAGAATATTGGCCTGCAAAGGCTATCGACACATTTAAAAATACTGTAACGGCAAAGACTATTGAGGCTAATTTCTTCATAAAATCAATCTACTATGAATTGAGATAATAATTGACTGTATATTCCAAGTCTTCGTCAAGATCCCCCTTGCTCGCCAGCCAACTCAAATAATCCTTAGGTATCTTTTCAAGAAGCTCTCCCTTATGTTTCCCAAAAAACATTTTTCGAAGTAAAGATGGCTTTTTGGAAATTTCGACCATTTTCTTATTAATAAGATCTATTGTTTCAGGAGCTTTCTCTGAAGCCTCTTTGAAAAAGAATTTATATAATATCTGTTTTGGTAATTCCCCTTTAGCCATTTCGATACTATTTTCTATTGATTGTTTTAGTTTTTCATCTGGAAAATATTCAAAATAAAAACCAAAATAAATTCGATAAAAAACCTGCTCTAAAACCAGTATATCCCCAAAAGCATCATGGGCTATCGCCTGAATATTCAGCTTCATACGATATCTTAAATATTGAAGATTATATTTTTCAAATTTCCCTTCGGAATCCAAGTATCGAGCTATCTTCAAACTACAAATCACATTATCTGTGAAGATGCCTTCTTTATTCAACATGGCAATATCAAATTTTGCATTGTGTGCAACAACGTAATTAGAATCATCAGAAAGCAGCGCCGTTAACTCTTTTTTAGTAGGACTGTCCTTAAAAGATGGTTTGTCTGCAACCATTTCGTCTGTGATATGGTGAACACACATTGCTTCAATTTCAATTTTACGTCCAGGATGGAATAATTCATCAACTTCTATTTTCCCATCACTTGTCTTATATGCAAGTTGGCAAAGCCTATCTGCTTCTTCGGTTCCCGTTGTTTCGGTATCAAGAAATATGAACAAGAAAATTCTCCAGATAAGAATAAAGTTGAACTCACCAATTTAATTAGAAAATCCTCATATGCACAAAAAATACTGTCCATTGAGCTTATCTGTAAAGCTGTTTCACTTGACTTAACAGATTTTAGTATTGTAGACAATACACTATGGTAAATCGTGAAATGCTATGTTTTATGGTATTTATCAATCAAGGTTCTTTAAAAATGATTTCTTATCAAAATAAATCTTATCCATTCTCTAAAATTCTTGGATGGTCTTCAAGCCGATATGAGACATTCCGCATATGTAAACGAAAATACTTTTATACATATTATTCGAGATTCGACACTAAGGATTCGCCAGAAAAAATTCAAGCACTTAAAAATTTAACATCCATTCCGCTATCAACTGGAACAATTGTTCATGATATCATAAAAACCATTTTGAAAAGATATCAAAAGGTTGAATCTAATATAGATGCGGAACGTCTAAAGGATTACATTCTCAATGAGACAAAGGCTTACTGTAAAACTCACTCTTTCCTTGAACATCACTATGATATAAGCAAAGAAGATTTCAGCGATCAATTATTCGAAGACGTATTTTCAAAAATAAGTACCTTTATAAAAAGTAATAGTTTTTCATTTATTTTATCCGAAGCACTCCCTCATAAGAATGAATGGGTAATTGAGCCTGGAGGGTTCGGAGAAACTCGAATTGGAGGAATGAAAGCTTATTGCAAAGTCGACTTTTCTTTCCCAACCAATGACGCAGTTTATATTTACGATTGGAAAACCGGTAAAAAATCTTTTTTTAAACTTAAAAATCAAATGCTTGGTTATGCATACTGGGCATCTGAAGCATTTAATATCCCGAAAGATAGAGTCTTCCCAAAGATTGCATATCTTAACGCCACACCTGAAGAAGACCCGATCGAATTAGCAGAGAAAGATATAATCAATTTTCCTGAAAAAGTTAAAAAGGACTCTGAAGAGATGTATCAGTTCTGCAGTAATATTGATGACAATATTCCTATTGATCGTGATAGCTTTTCAAAAACAGAAAATATTAAGATTTGTATGAACTGTAATTTTCGTGAACTTTGTTTTGCATGAAATAAATTTCATGCATAGAGGATACTATTCATGGCTTATGATTTGTTAATCTCAGCTTCTTGGTTAAAAATTTTTACAAAGCTTCCAATAAAAGTTCAAAAAAAAATAGCCACTGTTCACAAAATACTTCGAACAGACCCATACAATGGTAGAGGAAAGTCGATAAAAATAAAGGAAGGACAACCACAGTACAGTAACCTGTATAGGTATAAACTACATGGATAT
Organism: Desulfobacter sp.; assembly: GCA_028768525.1. Taxonomy (NCBI): domain Bacteria; kingdom Pseudomonadati; phylum Thermodesulfobacteriota; class Desulfobacteria; order Desulfobacterales; family Desulfobacteraceae; genus Desulfobacter; species Desulfobacter sp. The sequence goes on from CP054837.1 coordinate 5,201,437, forward strand.
AGAATCTTTTATGGAATTGGGGGAAACTTTGTCCGGTTATTGGATATTCGAATCCGAGACGACAATACATACAAAAATCTAATATTCAACGCAGATGATATGACTATTGGAGGAGATGCTTCTCCCTCAATGCTCCAAATAATACCAACAACCCATTGGGATGTACAAGATGATGCCAAAGAAAAAAATAGAAAAGAGATCCAACATGTAGAGGATGAAAATGATGACGAAGCAATCTTTTATGATGAACATTTTTTAAAGGCGCTCGAGATACCAAGTGAACACTGGAGTAAAATTCTTCTCTGCAAAACGGCAGTGGACATAATTGACGCAGATTTGCCAGAGGAGATCATAGAAAAAATAATTGATTGGGGTCAAGAGCCCATTGATAAAATTATTCAAGAACCTGTTTATGATCTCCCATCAACAGAAGAACTTGATAAGCTCTTAAAAGGAACGATAAAGGGATTTCTGTTAAAACTTGATCCAGAGCAAGAAAATGTGTCAAGAAAAAGCCTAAAAGGCCCTACACTAGTAAAGGGTGGGCCTGGAACAGGAAAAAGCCTTGTTGCCCTTTACAGAATCAGAAACTTATTAACACCTGATGCTCAAACAAGTCTCTTTGATGAACATATTCCTAAAATTCTATTTGTTACATACACGACAACCTTAGTTGAGCATTCTAAGCAACTGCTGTATCCATTGTTGGATAAACTGGCTGATAATGTCACCATCAGTAGCTTGGATGCCATTGCCCGCCAAATAATTATCGAAAACGGCGGTGTTTATAATCCGGCACAAACAGATGATAAGCATAACGCTTTCAATGAAGCAATTCACGTTCTGATGCAAGAACAGAAACAGAATATGAATGCTATCATGAATATAGTTAGTAAACTCAAATTTGACTATATTATTGATGAATTTGACTGGGTCCTTGAAGGGCGAAATATATTAACAAAAGAAGAATACTTATCTGAGAATAGAACTGGTAGAGGTCTTCCTTTAGACAAGGGCAGCAGAACACTTTTATGGGATCTACACGATAGATACGTTGATGTGCTTGGACAAAAGAATAAGAAAACCTACAACTTATTACGGAAAGAGGCTTTAGATATTTATCTTGAAGGATATGGTTCTGAAAAAATTTTATTTGATTCCGTTGTGATTGATGAAGCCCAAGACTTGCCCCCAATTGCAATAAAATTATGTTTAAAGCTTTGTAAAAATAAAGAGGGGATATACTTAACCGCGGATGCTGGTCAATCAATATATCAAAGAGGTTTTTCATGGAAGCGTATTGATGAAGAATTAGATATCCGCGGAAGGACAACCATCTTAAAATATAATTATCGAAGTACAAAACAAATAGGAGCTTGTTCCACTCAATTATTAAATTGTTCTTCGCAAGGAGATATCGAAACACGAGAGCTTATTCCGGTAAAAGAAGGTCCTACGCCTACTCTTTTAAGTTGTTCGAACAACAATGAGCACCTTATAAAAATTAAGGCTTTTATTGATTTATCACTGGAAACTTTAGAGTTAAATTATGATTCCGTTGCCGTGTTGGCTAAAACGAATACGGTTGTTGAGCAGATAAATGATCATTTGAATCAATCCGGGATACCAGCAGAAATCGCAAAAGGGAAAAATCTTAATCATGACAACACAAAAGTAAAAGTGATGACGTTACATTCTGCAAAAGGTTTGGAGTTCCCTATTGTTATCATAGCAAAAATTGACAGAGATCAAATCCCTCATTTAAAAGGCGTCACAGATCCTGATGAGAAAGATGCGGTAATCTCACAAGAAAGAAACTTGCTATCCGTTGGGATGACTAGAGCAATGAGACTTTTAGCGGTTTCCTATAATCAGCAATACCCTTCTATCTTCATAAATGAAATGGATAAGTCCTTATGGACAGTTATTTAGAATCCTTATAGACTGTTAGAATGGTATATCATCGGTGCTCGTATTTTCATCCATGGATTTAGAGTCTTCATTGGATGAATCAGCAGTACTCAGATCATTTGCTGTATTATAGAAAACGAAAGAAGAGTGCTTCTCGGAAGGGGTATTAACCTGACGCCAAACATGTGCATGTTCTCTGCCATGTTTACGGATGAATTTTTCTAAACCCATCTGGTGAGCATCATCTTCCATATCCATCAACCAGTTTTTGATACGTCCCATAGGTTGGCCTCTTGAGTTAGAATCCGTGCGTGGAGAGATAGAAGATAATGAAATTAGAATCCCACACGCAAAGAGAATTACTGAAAAAGATCTATCCATGCCATACACAAGGGTTTTTATT